>NZ_CP029693.1:3460000-3645000 GCF_003228315.1 Pseudomonas putida | reverse complement strand
GTTATATGGTCAAGTGAAGAAGCGCATACGGTGGATGCCTTGGCAGTCAGAGGCGATGAAAGACGTGGTAGCCTGCGAAAAGCTTCGGGGAGTCGGCAAACAGACTTTGATCCGGAGATGTCTGAATGGGGGAACCCAGCCATCATAAGATGGTTATCTTGTACTGAATACATAGGTGCAAGAGGCGAACCAGGGGAACTGAAACATCTAAGTACCCTGAGGAAAAGAAATCAACCGAGATTCCCTTAGTAGTGGCGAGCGAACGGGGACTAGCCCTTAAGTGGCTTTGAGATTAGCGGAACGCTCTGGAAAGTGCGGCCATAGTGGGTGATAGCCCTGTACGCGAAAATCTCTTAGTCATGAAATCGAGTAGGACGGAGCACGAGAAACTTTGTCTGAATATGGGGGGACCATCCTCCAAGGCTAAATACTACTGACTGACCGATAGTGAACTAGTACCGTGAGGGAAAGGCGAAAAGAACCCCGGAGAGGGGAGTGAAATAGATCCTGAAACCGTATGCGTACAAGCAGTGGGAGCAGACTTTGTTCTGTGACTGCGTACCTTTTGTATAATGGGTCAGCGACTTATATTCAGTGGCGAGCTTAACCGAATAGGGGAGGCGTAGCGAAAGCGAGTCTTAATAGGGCGTTTAGTCGCTGGGTATAGACCCGAAACCGGGCGATCTATCCATGGGCAGGTTGAAGGTTAGGTAACACTGACTGGAGGACCGAACCGACTACCGTTGAAAAGTTAGCGGATGACCTGTGGATCGGAGTGAAAGGCTAATCAAGCTCGGAGATAGCTGGTTCTCCTCGAAAGCTATTTAGGTAGCGCCTCATGTATCACTGTAGGGGGTAGAGCACTGTTTCGGCTAGGGGGTCATCCCGACTTACCAAACCGATGCAAACTCCGAATACCTACAAGTGCCGAGCATGGGAGACACACGGCGGGTGCTAACGTCCGTCGTGAAAAGGGAAACAACCCAGACCGTCAGCTAAGGTCCCAAAGTTATGGTTAAGTGGGAAACGATGTGGGAAGGCTTAGACAGCTAGGAGGTTGGCTTAGAAGCAGCCACCCTTTAAAGAAAGCGTAATAGCTCACTAGTCGAGTCGGCCTGCGCGGAAGATGTAACGGGGCTCAAACCATACACCGAAGCTACGGGTATCACTTAGGTGATGCGGTAGAGGAGCGTTCTGTAAGCCTGTGAAGGTGAGTTGAGAAGCTTGCTGGAGGTATCAGAAGTGCGAATGCTGACATGAGTAACGACAATGGGTGTGAAAAACACCCACGCCGAAAGACCAAGGTTTCCTGCGCAACGTTAATCGACGCAGGGTTAGTCGGTCCCTAAGGCGAGGCTGAAAAGCGTAGTCGATGGAAAACAGGTTAATATTCCTGTACTTCTGGTTATTGCGATGGAGGGACGGAGAAGGCTAGGCCAGCTTGGCGTTGGTTGTCCAAGTTTAAGGTGGTAGGCTGAGATCTTAGGTAAATCCGGGATCTTAAGGCCGAGAGCTGATGACGAGTTACCCTTTGGGTGACGAAGTGGTTGATGCCATGCTTCCAAGAAAAGCTTCTAAGCTTCAGATAACCAGGAACCGTACCCCAAACCGACACAGGTGGTTGGGTAGAGAATACCAAGGCGCTTGAGAGAACTCGGGTGAAGGAACTAGGCAAAATGGCACCGTAACTTCGGGAGAAGGTGCGCCGGTGAGGGTGAAGCACTTGCTGCGTAAGCCCACGCCGGTCGAAGATACCAGGCCGCTGCGACTGTTTATTAAAAACACAGCACTCTGCAAACACGAAAGTGGACGTATAGGGTGTGACGCCTGCCCGGTGCCGGAAGGTTAATTGATGGGGTTAGCTAACGCGAAGCTCTTGATCGAAGCCCCGGTAAACGGCGGCCGTAACTATAACGGTCCTAAGGTAGCGAAATTCCTTGTCGGGTAAGTTCCGACCTGCACGAATGGCGTAACGATGGCGGCGCTGTCTCCACCCGAGACTCAGTGAAATTGAAATCGCTGTGAAGATGCAGTGTATCCGCGGCTAGACGGAAAGACCCCGTGAACCTTTACTATAGCTTTGCACTGGACTTTGAATTTGCTTGTGTAGGATAGGTGGGAGGCTTTGAAGCGTGGACGCCAGTTCGCGTGGAGCCATCCTTGAAATACCACCCTGGCAACTTTGAGGTTCTAACTCAGGTCCGTTATCCGGATCGAGGACAGTGTATGGTGGGTAGTTTGACTGGGGCGGTCTCCTCCTAAAGAGTAACGGAGGAGTACGAAGGTGCGCTCAGACCGGTCGGAAATCGGTCGTAGAGTATAAAGGCAAAAGCGCGCTTGACTGCGAGACAGACACGTCGAGCAGGTACGAAAGTAGGTCTTAGTGATCCGGTGGTTCTGTATGGAAGGGCCATCGCTCAACGGATAAAAGGTACTCCGGGGATAACAGGCTGATACCGCCCAAGAGTTCATATCGACGGCGGTGTTTGGCACCTCGATGTCGGCTCATCACATCCTGGGGCTGAAGCCGGTCCCAAGGGTATGGCTGTTCGCCATTTAAAGTGGTACGCGAGCTGGGTTTAGAACGTCGTGAGACAGTTCGGTCCCTATCTGCCGTGGACGTTTGAGATTTGAGAGGGGCTGCTCCTAGTACGAGAGGACCGGAGTGGACGAACCTCTGGTGTTCCGGTTGTCACGCCAGTGGCATTGCCGGGTAGCTATGTTCGGAAAAGATAACCGCTGAAAGCATCTAAGCGGGAAACTTGCCTCAAGATGAGATCTCACTGGAACCTTGAGTTCCCTGAAGGGCCGTCGAAGACTACGACGTTGATAGGTTGGGTGTGTAAGCGCTGTGAGGCGTTGAGCTAACCAATACTAATTGCCCGTGAGGCTTGACCATATAACACCCAAGCAATTTGCGTCGAAAGGCCAGATTGCGGTGTGTGAAGACGCAATGAACCGAAAGTTCGCGCAACTCGCAAACACCGACAGCTGTCACATACCCGATTCGCTGGAACGTCGAAAGACGCGTCAGCTCAAGAATTTCTTGACGACCATAGAGCATTGGAACCACCTGATCCCATCCCGAACTCAGAAGTGAAACGATGCATCGCCGATGGTAGTGTGGGGTTTCCCCATGTGAGAGTAGGTCATCGTCAAGATTAAATTCCGAAACCCCAATTGCGAAAGCAGTTGGGGTTTTGTTTTTGCGCACGGAAAAGTTCGTTTCGCCACATTTCTATGCAACAGCTCTGGGCGTGGCTATTATGCGGGCCTCATTGTGAGGCGAGATTTGCATGCTGACGTTGTTAAATCTACTTAAGGATGGTCGATTCCATTCGGGCCAGGCTCTGGGTTCTGCCTTGGGCGTCAGTCGCAGTGCTGTGTGGAAGCAGCTTCAGCAGTTGGAGGCTGAACTGGGATTATCCATTCACAAAGTACGAGGGCGCGGCTATCAATTGGCGGCACCTTTGACGTTGCTCGAGCCAGCTGAGGTCAGGGGGGCGATGCCGTCCTGTGATTGGCCTGTCCTTGTCTTCGACTCTATAGATTCCACGAATGCTGAGGCCTTGCGGGCTATCGAGAGGCGTGAGGCTGCACCTTTTGTTGTGCTTGCTGAGCGGCAGATGGCCGGTCGAGGGCGGCGTGGTCGAAAGTGGGTGAGCCCGTTCGCAGAAAACATCTACTACAGCTTGGTGTTGCGTATTGACGGTGGAATGCGCCAGCTGGAAGGTTTGAGTCTTGTTGTTGGGCTTGCGGTCATGCAGGTATTGCGTGAGTTTGGTATTCCGGGTGCGGGTTTGAAGTGGCCCAATGACGTCCTGGTTGGCCAGAAAAAGATTGCAGGGATACTGCTTGAGTTGGTTGGAGATCCTGCCGATGTATGTCACGTGGTGTTGGGTGTCGGTATTAATGTGAACATGCAGATGTCTGATGAGGTCGATCAACAATGGACGTCAATGCGTCTGCAGGCTGGCAAGGCATTTGATCGCAATCACTTGGTCGCTGAGCTCTGTGCAATGCTGCAGAAATACTTGGAGCGACATCAGGCTGGAGGTTTTCCAGCGATCCAGGCTGAGTGGGAGCAAAATCATCTGTGGCAGGGGCGCGCAGTGTCGCTAATTGCGGGGGCCAATCAGATTGATGGTGAGGTGTTGGGTATCGATAGTCAGGGCGCCCTGCGGCTGAAGGTGAGTGGTGTGGAAAAGGTCTTCAGTGGTGGTGAGCTCAGTCTGAGGTTGCGCAATGATTCTTGAGCTCGACTGTGGAAACAGCTTCATCAAGTGGCGCGTGCTCAATGCGAGCGCTCGTCTAGTGGTTGGAGAGGGTGTTGTTGATTCGGACCTGGCGCTGCTGGAGGGGGTGAAAGCGCTCAACGGCTTATCTCTAAGGTTTTGCCGGCTAGTGAGTGTTCGGACCGCCGGGGAGACCGATGTTTTAATTGCTTTGTTAAAGGCAGCCTTTGATGTTTCGGTGGTCTGTGCTGCTCCGTCGCGTGAGATGTCCGGTGTTCGCAATGGTTATGAGGAATTTGAGCGGCTGGGGCTTGATCGCTGGCTTGCCTTGATGGGCGGGTATCATTTGGCCGCAGGTGCGTGCCTGGTGTTGGACTTCGGTACGGCGGTTACGGCGGACTTCGTTGCTGCGGACGGTGAGCATCTTGGTGGATTCATATGTCCAGGTATGCCATTGATGCGTAATCAGCTCCGTACTCACACTCGCAAAATTCGTTACGGAGACCTCGCTGCGGAGCAGGCCTTGGAAAGTCTCGTTCCCGGTCGCACAACGGTTGAGGCGGTGGAGCGGGGCTGTCTATTGATGTTGCACGGTTTTGTTTTCACACAGCTTGAACTGGCGCGTAGCTATTGGGGGGGGGATTTCGCGATTTTCCTTACGGGTGGTGATGCCTCTCTTGTGTCGGAGATCGTACCTGAGGCCAGGGTGGTTCCGGATCTGGTGTTCGTTGGTTTGGCCATGGCCTGCCCTTTGCCCTGAGGTCCTTATGCGTTGGTTGTTTCTGCTGTTGATTGTTCTTAACGTCTTTTATTACATCTGGCATCAGCAAGAGGCGCCTCTGCGGGCAAAGGATGTAACGCCCTTGAGTTTGTATCGAGGGGGGCAGCAGGACATTCGGCTGCTGAGCGAGGCGCCAGGTACAGCCAAGGATAGCGGCAAGGCGGCTCAGTCGGATGCCGGGTGCCTGTATCTAGGTGGTTTTGCCCGTCAGGACGCTGCTCAGGGGCTTGAGCGCAGGCTGACGGGGATGGAGGTCAAGTTTCAGTCGCTGCCGAAAGCGGGCTCTGAAACCGCGTCGTACTGGGTGCGTGTAGCTCCAGAAAGCAGGCGTTGGCTGGATGATCTGCAGCTGCAAAACCTTTCTAAAGAATTCAATGAGTTAAAACATAAAATAATGCCTTGTGAGGGGGTTGCGCCCTCCGAATAGTTTGCATAGAATGGCGCCCGCTCCACAGCGAAGACCTTAAGCGGAAAACGATGTGAGGCAAGTCAACGCAGCTAAGCTCAGGATTTTAATGAGAAAATGCTTGACAGAAGGCTGGCATAGTATAGAATGCCGGCTCGCTTAGGAGGGGTTCCCGAGCGGCCAAAGGGATCAGACTGTAAATCTGACGTCTACGACTTCGAAGGTTCGAATCCTTCCCCCTCCACCATTTTAGCGAGAGCTGCAAGCCTCGCGGGTATAGTTTAGTGGTAGAACCTCAGCCTTCCAAGCTGATGATGCGGGTTCGATTCCCGCTACCCGCTCCAAGTTTGCAGGTTTTGCACGGTGTTACGCTCTTGTAGCTCAGTTGGTAGAGCACACCCTTGGTAAGGGTGAGGTCAGCGGTTCAAATCCGCTCAAGAGCTCCATATGACAAGGCAGATATGAAAATATCTGCCTTTGTTTTAATGGCCTGCAGTGGTTGTGTTGCACTTTGGTGGTGGCGCCTCAGGTGTCGGAAGTGTCGATTTAGCCGGGTCATTGAGTAGGTTGTTGTAAAGTCTCCTTCGGGCCTGCATAATGGTCGGCCTGATTTTGTTTTAGGTCAGTAGCTCAATTGGCAGAGCGACGGTCTCCAAAACCGTAGGTTGGGGGTTCGATTCCCTCCTGACCTGCCAGATTCCCAGGGGTGTCTGGCTTTCTTTTCACAGGATCCTCATAGATGACTCCTAAAGCTGAAGCTCAAGGCTCTCGCTTCGATCTGCTCAAGTGGCTAGTGGTAGTCGCTTTGGTGGTTGTTGGCGTTGTTGGCAATCAGTACTTCTCTGCTTCGCCGATCCTGTACCGTGTGCTTGCTTTGCTCGTGATTGCTGCTGTAGCTGCCTTTGTAGGCCTGCAGACAGTTAAGGGCAAGTCTTTCTTTGTTCTGGTCAAGGAAGCGCGCACCGAAATTCGTAAAGTCGTATGGCCAACTCGCCAGGAAACCACGCAGACCACGTTGATCGTTGTGGCTGTTGTTTTGGTTATGGCGTTGCTGTTGTGGGGGCTTGATTCCCTGCTCGGCTGGCTTGTTTCCTTGATTGTCGGTTAAGGGTGTCCCGTGGCTAAGCGTTGGTATGTTGTTCATGCTTACTCGGGTTACGAGAAGCATGTGATGCGTTCGTTGATCGAGCGTGTAAAGCTGGCTGGCATGGAAGATGGCTTCGGCGAGATTCTGGTTCCCACTGAAGAAGTGGTTGAAATGCGTAATGGCCAGAAACGCAAAAGCGAGCGTAAGTTCTTTCCAGGCTATGTGCTGGTTCAGATGGATATGAACGAGGGTACCTGGCACTTGGTCAAGGATACTCCTCGCGTGATGGGCTTCATTGGCGGAACTGCCGATAAGCCTGCGCCGATCACAGACAAAGAAGCAGAAGCGATTCTGCGCCGAGTTGCAGACGGTAGTGACAAGCCGAAGCCGAAGACATTGTTCGAGCCGGGTGAGACGGTGCGTGTCAATGACGGTCCATTCGCTGACTTTAATGGTGTTGTAGAAGAAGTTAACTACGAAAAGAGCCGGATCCAGGTCGCAGTGCTCATTTTCGGTCGCTCTACTCCGGTAGAGTTGGAGTTCAGTCAGGTCGAAAAGGTCTAGCTGAGCAAGCATCCCAACCCCGCAGCCGTAGGCTGTGGGGTTTTGTCGTCACTGGGATAAACGCGCAAGTAACCGGGGAGCCTTTCGAGGCGTTTGAACCCGTAATTGGAGTGCCTCATGGCCAAGAAGATTACCGCTTACATCAAGCTGCAAGTGAAGGCCGCTCAGGCTAACCCAAGCCCACCTGTTGGTCCTGCTCTGGGTCAGCACGGCGTGAACATCATGGAGTTCTGCAAGGCTTTCAACGCCCGTACTCAGGGTCTTGAACCAGGTCTGCCAACTCCAGTGATCATCACTGTTTACAGCGACCGTAGCTTCACATTCGAAACCAAATCCACCCCTGCTTCGGTTCTGCTGAAGAAGGCGGCCGGTCTGACCAGCGGTTCCGCTCGTCCGAACACCGTTAAGGTTGGCACTGTGACCCGTGCTCAGCTGGAAGAAATCGCGAAAACCAAAAACGCGGATCTGACTGCAGCTGATATGGAAGCAGCCGTGCGTACTATCGCCGGTTCTGCTCGTAGCATGGGCCTTAACGTGGAGGGTGTGTAATGGCTAAGCTGACCAAGCGTCAAAAGGCTATCGCCGAGAAAATCGAAGCGGGCAAGTCCTACAACTTCGAAGAGGCCGCGAATCTGCTGGCTTCGCTGCCAGCGGCCAAGTTCGTCGAGTCGTTTGACGTTGCTGTTAACCTGGGCGTTGACCCACGTAAATCCGACCAGGTCGTTCGTAGCGCTACTGTGCTGCCACACGGCACTGGCAAGACTGTTCGCGTTGCTGTGTTCACCCAGGGTCCAGCTGCTGAGGCCGCTCTGGCTGCCGGCGCTGACCGCGTAGGTATGGACGAACTGGCTGCCGAAATGAAAGGTGGCGACCTGAACTATGACGTAGTAATTGCATCTCCTGATGCGATGCGCGTTGTAGGTCAACTGGGTCAGATCCTCGGTCCACGTGGTCTGATGCCTAACCCTAAAGTCGGCACCGTAACTCCAGACGTAGCTACCGCGGTTAAAAACGCCAAGGCTGGTCAGGTTCGTTATCGCACCGACAAAAACGGCATCATCCACACTTCCGTTGGCAAGATCGGCTTCGATGCCGTCAAGCTGAAGGAAAACGTTGAAGCACTGATCGCTGATCTGAAGCGTATCAAGCCAGCTTCCTCGAAAGGTATCTACGTCAAGCGCGTTACCCTGAGCACCACTATGGGCCCAGGTCTGGTTATCGATCAGAGCTCGCTGGACGCGTAAGACGCGAATTGGCGCAAGCGATTGCGCTAATTGAAAAATTGGGGTCCCTGCCTGGCGGGGGCTATCCAAGACCGTAGGCGGCGAAAGTCTTAAACCACAAGCCTACGCAGATGGTGCTCCCGGTTCCTTACCGAATCAGACACCAAAACGACATCCGGTTTCGACCAGATGAAACGGTAACAAGCAGGAGTTAAACCCGTGGCAATTAAACTCGAAGACAAGAAGGCCATCGTCGCTGAAGTCAACGAGGCTGCCAAAGTCGCTCTGTCCGCTGTCGTGGCTGATGCCCGTGGCGTAACAGTAGGCGCAATGACCGGACTCCGTAAAGAGGCTCGTGAAGCTGGCGTATACGTGCGTGTCGTACGTAACACCCTGCTCAAGCGCGCTGTTGAAGGCACTGAGTTCAGTGTCCTCAATGACGCGTTCACCGGCCCTACCCTGATCGCTTTCTCCAACGAACACCCGGGCGCTGCTGCTCGTCTGTTCAAAGAGTTCGCCAAGGGTCAGGACAAGTTCGAGATCAAGGCAGCTGCGTTTGATGGCAAGTTCCTTGCCGCTAACCAGATCGACGTGTTGGCTACTTTGCCGACCCGCGACGAAGCTATTGCGAAACTGATGAGCGTGATCCAAGGCGCTACCAGCAAGCTGGCTCGTACCCTGGCAGCCGTTCGCGACCAGAAAGAAGCTGCTGCAGCCTAAGGCGCAGTCGAATCTTTCAAAATCATATGTTTAATTTGATGGCTGCGTAGGCTGTCACCCCAATACAGGATTCAAGTCATGTCTCTGACTAACGAACAAATCATCGAAGCAATCGGCCAGAAAACCGTTCTGGAAGTTGTAGAGCTGATCAAAGCAATGGAAGAAACCTTCGGCGTGACCGCTGCCGTTGCTGCTGCTGGTCCAGCTGCTGCTGCCGCTGTTGTTGAAGAGCAAACCGAGTTCAACGTTGTTCTGGTTGAAGCCGGCGAGAAGAAAGTAAACGTGATCAAGGCAGTTCGTGAACTGACTGGTCTGGGCCTGAAAGAAGCCAAAGAGAAAGTCGACGGCGCTCCTCAGGTTGTAGCTGAAGGCGTTTCGAAAGAAGCTGCTGAAGACGCTAAGAAGAAGCTGGAAGAAGCAGGCGCTAAAGTCGAGCTGAAGTAAGCATCGACTTTGCTCCTCCAGCCCGAGCGTCAAGCGAAAGGCTGATGGCTGGTGGTTTATGCCACCGGCCTTTTTCCGTTATTGGCAGTCGACTGGGTCGATGCTAATAACGAGCTGTACCACCCGATGCGGTGGCGCAAACCATGGGGTTTGCACGATTTTCTGGCTACTCCCGTCGGGAGGGCCAAACAAGCAGGTGACCAAGCTGGGGAACGCTGATGGCTTACTCATATACTGAGAAAAAACGTATCCGCAAGGACTTTAGCAAGTTGCCGGACGTCATGGATGTGCCTTATCTCCTGGCCATCCAGCTGGATTCGTATCGTGAATTCTTGCAAGCGGGAGCGACTAAAGATCAGTTCCGCGACGTGGGCCTGCATGCGGCCTTCAAATCCGTTTTCCCGATCATCAGCTACTCCGGCAACGCTGCGCTGGAGTACGTCGGTTATCGCCTGGGCGAACCGGCATTTGATGTCAAAGAATGCGTATTGCGCGGTGTAACTTACGCCGTACCTTTGCGGGTAAAAGTGCGCCTGATCATTTTCGACAAAGAATCGTCGAACAAAGCGATCAAGGACATCAAAGAGCAAGAAGTCTACATGGGTGAAATCCCCCTGATGACTGAAAACGGTACCTTCGTAATCAACGGTACCGAGCGTGTGATCGTTTCCCAGCTGCACCGTTCTCCGGGTGTGTTCTTCGACCACGACCGTGGCAAGACGCACAGCTCCGGTAAGCTGCTGTACTCCGCGCGCATCATTCCTTACCGCGGTTCGTGGCTGGACTTCGAGTTCGACCCGAAAGACTGCGTATTCGTGCGTATCGACCGTCGTCGCAAGCTGCCTGCATCGGTACTGCTGCGCGCGCTCGGCTATACCACTGAAGAAGTGTTGGACGCGTTCTATACCACCAACGTTTTCCATCTGAGCGGCGAAACCCTCAGCCTGGAGCTGGTGCCTTCGCGTCTGCGTGGCGAAGTTGCCGTTCTGGATATCCAGGACGACAACGGCAAGGTCATCGTTGAGCAGGGGCGCCGTATTACTGCGCGCCACATCAACCAGATCGAAAAAGCCGGCATCAAGATGCTGGACGTGCCGCTGGACTACGTTCTGGGTCGTACCACCGCCAAAGCCATCGTGCACCCGGCTACAGGTGAAATCCTGGCTGAGTGCAACACCGAGCTGAGCACCGAGATCCTGGCAAAAATCGCCAAGGCTCAGGTTGTGCGCGTCGAGACGCTGTACACCAACGACATCGACTGCGGTCCGTTCATCTCCGATACGCTGAAGATTGACTCCACCAGCAACCAACTGGAAGCGCTGGTCGAGATCTATCGCATGATGCGTCCTGGCGAGCCGCCAACCAAAGACGCTGCCGAGACCCTGTTCAACAACCTGTTCTTCAGCCCTGAGCGCTATGACCTGTCTGCGGTCGGCCGGATGAAGTTCAACCGTCGTATCGGTCGTACCGAAATCGAAGGTTCGGGCGTGCTGTGCAAGGAAGACATCGTCGCGGTACTGAAGACCCTGGTCGACATCCGTAACGGCAAAGGCATCGTCGATGATATCGACCACCTGGGTAACCGTCGTGTTCGCTGCGTAGGCGAGATGGCCGAGAACCAGTTCCGCGTTGGCCTGGTACGTGTTGAGCGTGCGGTCAAAGAGCGTCTGTCGATGGCTGAAAGCGAAGGCCTGATGCCGCAAGACCTGATCAACGCCAAGCCAGTGGCTGCGGCGGTGAAAGAGTTCTTCGGTTCCAGCCAGCTGTCCCAGTTCATGGACCAGAACAACCCGCTGTCCGAGATCACCCACAAGCGTCGTGTTTCTGCACTCGGCCCAGGTGGTTTGACTCGTGAGCGCGCCGGCTTTGAAGTTCGTGACGTACACCCGACTCACTATGGTCGTGTATGCCCGATCGAAACGCCGGAAGGTCCGAACATCGGTCTGATCAACTCCTTGGCTGCGTATGCGCGTACCAACCAGTACGGCTTCCTTGAGAGCCCGTACCGTGTGGTGAAAGACGCTCTGGTTACCGACGAAATCGTATTCCTGTCCGCCATCGAAGAAGCTGATCACGTGATCGCTCAGGCTTCGGCCACGATGAACGAGAAGAAATACCTGGTCGACGAACTGGTAGCTGTTCGTCACTTGAACGAGTTCACCGTCAAGGCGCCAGAAGACGTCACCTTGATGGACGTATCGCCGAAGCAGGTAGTTTCGGTTGCAGCGTCGCTGATCCCGTTCCTCGAGCACGACGACGCCAACCGTGCGTTGATGGGTTCGAACATGCAGCGTCAAGCTGTACCAACCCTGCGTGCTGACAAGCCGCTGGTCGGTACCGGTATGGAGCGTAACGTAGCCCGTGACTCCGGCGTTTGCGTCGTGGCTCGCCGTGGTGGCGTGATCGATTCCGTCGACGCCAGCCGTATTGTTGTTCGTGTTGCAGATGATGAGGTCGAAACCGGCGAAGCGGGTGTCGACATCTACAACCTGACCAAATACACCCGCTCCAACCAGAACACCTGCATCAACCAGCGTCCGCTGGTGCGTAAGGGTGATCGGGTTCAGCGTAGCGATATCATGGCCGACGGCCCGTCCACCGACATGGGTGAACTGGCTCTGGGTCAGAACATGCGCATCGCGTTCATGGCATGGAACGGCTTCAACTTCGAAGACTCCATCTGCCTGTCCGAGCGTGTGGTTCAGGAAGACCGTTTCACCACGATCCACATTCAGGAACTGACCTGTGTGGCACGTGACACCAAGCTAGGCCCAGAGGAAATCACTGCGGACATCCCGAACGTGGGTGAGGCCGCACTGAACAAGCTGGACGAAGCCGGTATCGTTTACGTCGGCGCCGAAGTTGGCCCGGGCGACATTCTGGTGGGCAAGGTCACTCCGAAAGGCGAGACTCAGCTGACGCCGGAAGAAAAACTGTTGCGTGCGATCTTCGGTGAGAAGGCCAGCGACGTTAAAGACACCTCACTGCGCGTACCGACCGGTACCAAGGGTACTGTCATCGACGTTCAGGTCTTCACCCGTGATGGTGTTGAGCGTGACAGTCGTGCCCTGTCGATCGAGAAGAGCCAGCTCGACGAGATCCGCAAGGACCTGAACGAAGAGTTCCGTATCGTTGAAGGCGCTACTTTCGAACGTCTGCGTTCCGCTCTGGTCGGCCACAAAGCCGAAGGCGGTGCCGGTCTGAAGAAAGGCCAGGACATCACCGACGAAGTCCTCGACGGTCTTGAGCATGGCCAGTGGTTCAAACTGCGCATGGCTGAAGATGCTCTGAACGAGCAGCTCGAGAAGGCTCAGGCCTACATCGTTGATCGCCGCCGTCTGCTGGACGACAAGTTCGAAGACAAGAAGCGCAAACTGCAGCAAGGCGATGACCTGGCTCCGGGCGTACTGAAGATCGTCAAGGTTTACCTGGCAATCCGTCGTCGCATCCAGCCGGGCGACAAGATGGCCGGTCGTCACGGTAACAAGGGTGTGGTCTCCGTGATCATGCCGGTTGAAGACATGCCGCACGATGCCAATGGCACCCCGGTCGACGTGGTCCTCAACCCGCTGGGCGTACCTTCGCGTATGAACGTCGGTCAGATCCTTGAAACCCACTTGGGCCTCGCGGCCAAAGGTCTGGGCGAGAAGATCAACCGCATGGTCGAAGAGCAGCGTAAGGTTGCTGAGTTGCGTACCTTCCTGGACGAGATCTACAACCAGATTGGCGGTCGCAACGAAGCGCTGGATACGTTCTCCGACCAGGAAATCCTGGATCTGGCTCAGAACCTGCGTAACGGCGTACCAATGGCTACTCCGGTGTTCGACGGTGCCAAGGAAAGCGAAATCAAGGCGATGTTGAAACTGGCAGACCTGCCAGAGAGCGGCCAGATGCAGTTGACCGACGGCCGTACCGGCAACAAGTTCGAGCGTCCAGTTACCGTTGGCTACATGTACATGCTGAAGCTGAACCACTTGGTAGACGACAAGATGCACGCGCGTTCTACCGGTTCGTACAGCCTGGTTACCCAGCAGCCGCTGGGTGGTAAGGCGCAGTTCGGTGGTCAGCGTTTCGGGGAGATGGAGGTCTGGGCACTGGAAGCATACGGTGCCGCTTACACTCTGCAAGAAATGCTCACAGTGAAGTCGGACGATGTGAACGGCCGGACCAAGATGTACAAAAACATCGTGGACGGCGATCACCGTATGGAGCCGGGCATGCCCGAGTCCTTCAACGTGTTGATCAAAGAAATTCGTTCCCTCGGCATCGATATCGATCTGGAAACCGAATAACACGTGACGCGAATCGAGAGCGGGGCAAGATTGCCCGCTCTCTGCTCCGCCAGGAGGAAAGGCCTTGAAAGACCTACTGAATTTGCTGAAAAACCAGGGTCAAGTCGAAGAGTTCGACGCCATCCGTATTGGGTTGGCATCGCCTGAGATGATCCGCTCGTGGTCGTTCGGTGAAGTTAAAAAGCCGGAAACCATCAACTACCGTACGTTCAAGCCTGAGCGTGACGGCCTGTTCTGCGCCAAGATCTTTGGCCCGGTCAAGGATTACGAGTGCCTGTGCGGTAAGTACAAGCGCTTGAAGCATCGCGGCGTGATCTGCGAGAAGTGCGGCGTTGAAGTTGCACTGGCAAAAGTTCGTCGTGAGCGCATGGCGCACATCGAACTGGCCTCGCCGGTTGCCCACATTTGGTTCCTGAAATCGCTGCCGTCCCGTATCGGCCTGCTGATGGACATGACCCTGCGTGATATCGAGCGCGTTCTCTATTTCGAGAGCTACGTCGTTATCGATCCAGGCATGACCACCCTTGAGAAAGGTCAGCTGCTGAATGACGAGCAGTACTTCGAAGCGCTGGAAGAGTTCGGCGACGATTTCGATGCCCGCATGGGTGCCGAAGCTGTCCGTGAGCTGCTGCACGCTATCGACCTGGAGCACGAGATTGGCCGTCTGCGTGAAGAAATTCCGCAAACCAACTCCGAAACCAAGATCAAGAAGCTGTCCAAGCGTCTGAAGTTGATGGAGGCCTTCCAGGGCTCCGGCAACCTGCCAGAGTGGATGGTGTTGACCGTTCTGCCGGTTCTGCCGCCAGATCTGCGTCCACTGGTTCCGCTGGATGGCGGTCGCTTCGCGACGTCCGACCTCAACGATCTGTATCGTCGAGTGATCAACCGTAACAACCGTTTGAAGCGCCTGCTTGATCTGTCCGCTCCGGACATCATCGTGCGCAACGAAAAGCGTATGTTGCAGGAAGCTGTGGATGCACTGCTCGACAACGGTCGTCGTGGTCGCGCTATCACTGGTTCCAACAAGCGTCCTCTGAAATCCCTGGCTGACATGATCAAGGGTAAGCAGGGTCGTTTCCGTCAGAACCTGCTCGGTAAGCGTGTTGACTACTCCGGTCGTTCGGTAATTACCGTAGGTCCGACCCTGCGTCTGCACCAGTGCGGTCTGCCGAAGAAAATGGCTCTCGAGCTGTTCAAACCGTTCATTTTCGGCAAGCTGGAAATGCGTGGTCTAGCGACCACCATCAAAGCGGCCAAGAAGATGGTTGAGCGCGAGCTGCCGGAAGTTTGGGACGTTCTCGCTGAAGTGATTCGCGAACACCCGGTTCTTCTTAACCGTGCACCGACCCTTCACCGTCTGGGTATCCAGGCGTTTGAACCAGTACTGATCGAGGGTAAGGCTATCCAGCTGCACCCGTTGGTCTGTGCTGCGTACAACGCCGACTTCGACGGCGACCAAATGGCCGTGCACGTACCGCTGACACTGGAAGCCCAGCTGGAAGCGCGCGCGTTGATGATGTCGACCAACAACATTCTGTCGCCAGCCAACGGTGAGCCAATCATCGTTCCGTCGCAGGACGTTGTATTGGGTCTGTACTACATGACTCGTGAAGCGATCAATGCCAAGGGCGAAGGTCGTGTGTTCGCGGATCTGCAGGAAGTTGACCGTGTGTTCCGTGCTGGTGAAGCCGCACTGCACGCGAAAGTCAAAGTGCGAATCAGCGAAACCGTCAACGATCGTGATGGCGGCAGCGTGACCAACACTCGTATTGTCGACACCACCGTCGGCCGTGCGCTGCTGTTCCAGGTTGTGCCAAAAGGTCTGTCGTACGATGTCGTCAACTTGCCGATGAAGAAGAAGGCGATCTCCAAGCTGATCAACCAGTGCTACCGCGTGGTTGGTCTGAAAGAGACCGTGATCTTCGCTGACCAGTTGATGTACACCGGTTTTGCCTATTCGACCATTTCCGGCGTTTCCATCGGTGTTAACGACTTCGTTATCCCTGATGAAAAAGCCCGCATCATCGGTACTGCTACCGACGAAGTGAAAGAGATCGAAAGCCAATACGCTTCCGGCCTGGTTACCCAGGGCGAGAAGTACAACAAGGTGATCGACCTCTGGTCCAAGGCGAACGACGAAGTTTCCAAGGCTATGATGGCCAACCTCTCGAAAGAGAAGGTCATCGACCGTCATGGCGACGAAGTGGATCAGGAATCCTTCAACTCGATGTACATGATGGCCGACTCGGGTGCGCGGGGTTCTGCTGCGCAGATCCGTCAGCTCGCCGGTATGCGTGGTCTGATGGCCAAGCCGGACGGTTCCATCATCGAGACGCCGATTACTGCGAACTTCCGTGAAGGTTTGAGCGTACTCCAGTACTTCATCTCTACTCACGGTGCTCGTAAGGGTCTGGCGGATACCGCATTGAAAACTGCGAACTCCGGTTACCTGACTCGTCGTCTGGTAGACGTGGCGCAGGATCTGGTTGTGACCGAGATCGATTGCGGCACCGAGCATGGCCTGCTGATGACACCGCACATTGAAGGCGGTGACGTT
The DNA here is from genome assembly GCF_003228315.1 of Pseudomonas putida. Classification (NCBI taxonomy): domain Bacteria; kingdom Pseudomonadati; phylum Pseudomonadota; class Gammaproteobacteria; order Pseudomonadales; family Pseudomonadaceae; genus Pseudomonas; species Pseudomonas putida. The sequence continues at coordinate 3,628,691 of NZ_CP029693.1, read as the reverse complement.
GTAGAGCCGCTGGGTGAGCGCGTATTGGGTCGTGTTATTGCCCGTGACGTTTTCAAGCCGGGTACCGAGGACGTCATCGTTCCTGCTGGCACTCTGGTAGACGAGAAGTGGGTTGAATTCATCGAGCTGAACAGCATCGACGAAGTGATCGTGCGTTCTCCAATCAGTTGCGAAACCCGCTACGGCATTTGCGCCAAGTGCTACGGCCGTGATCTGGCTCGTGGTCACCAGGTGAACATCGGTGAATCGGTCGGCGTTATTGCCGCCCAGTCCATCGGTGAGCCGGGTACCCAGCTGACGATGCGTACATTCCACATCGGTGGTGCGGCAAGCCGGACCTCTGCAGCCGACAGCGTTCAGGTGAAGAATGGCGGTACCGTCCGTCTGCACAACCTGAAGCACGTTGAGCGAGTGGATGGTCACCTGGTCGCTGTGTCCCGTTCCGGTGAGCTGGCGATTGCTGACGACTTCGGTCGTGAGCGCGAGCGTTACAAGCTGCCGTACGGTGCTGTTATTTCGGTTAAGGAAGGTGACAAGGTTGATGCTGGCGCGATCGTCGCCAAGTGGGACCCGCACACTCACCCGATCGTTACCGAAATGAAAGGTACCGTGACCTACGTGGGCATGGAAGAAGGCATCACGATCAAGCGTCAGACAGACGAATTGACCGGTATGACCAACATTGAAGTACTCGATCCTAAAGATCGTCCAGCTGCGGGCAAGGACATCCGTCCTGCCGTGAAGATGGTCGACGACAACGGCAAGGATCTGTTGCTGCCAGGCACTGACGTTATCGCTCAGTACTTCCTGCCAGCCAACGCCCTGGTCGGTGTGGCGGACGGTGCGAAAATCGCGATCGGTGATGTTATCGCTCGTATTCCGCAAGAGACTTCGAAGACCCGTGACATCACCGGTGGTCTGCCGCGTGTTGCTGACTTGTTCGAAGCTCGTCGTCCGAAAGAAGCCTCGATTCTGGCCGAAGTCAGCGGCACCATCGCGTTCGGTAAAGAGACCAAAGGCAAGCGCCGTCTGGTTATCACCCCGAACGACGGTAGCGATCCGTATGAAGAGTTGATTCCGAAGTGGCGTCACCTGAACGTCTTCGAAGGCGAGCAAGTGAACCGCGGCGAAGTTATCTCTGACGGTCCAAGCGATCCACACGACATCCTGCGTCTGCTGGGTGTGAGTGCGCTGGCCAAGTACATTGTTAACGAGATCCAGGACGTTTACCGTCTGCAAGGCGTGAAGATCAACGATAAGCACATCGAGACCATCCTGCGTCAGATGCTGCGTAAAGTTGAAATCTCCGAGTCCGGCGATTCCAGCTTCATCAAGGGCGACCAGATGGAACTGACTCACGTACTGGTAGAGAACGAGCGTTTGAGCGCGGAAGACAAGTTTGTCGCCAAGTTCACCCGTGTTCTGCTGGGTATCACCAAGGCGTCGCTGTCCACCGAATCGTTCATCTCGGCGGCTTCCTTCCAGGAAACCACTCGCGTACTGACCGAAGCGGCGGTAACCGGCAAGCGTGACTACCTGCGCGGCCTGAAAGAAAACGTGGTCGTGGGTCGTCTGATCCCGGCCGGTACCGGCCTGGCGTATCACAGCGAGCGTAAGCGTCGCCGTGATGCTGACAAGCCGTTGCGCGTCAGCGCCAGTGAGGTGGAAGCTGCACTGACCGAAGCGCTGAACTCGAGCGGTAACTGAGTTCTGCGGTAAATGAGCGTAAGGCCCTGGTCGCTCCGTTCATCGAATCGAGATAAATTGTCGAGGTTGGATGAGCGGGGAGGGCGGGGCCTTGCCTTGACTGGGGGCAGGATCCTCTTTAGACTCTTGTACCCCTAAATTTGGCGGGGATTCGTTCCTGCCATTTTGCTTTTCTTGCAAGACAATAGCGTCGCAAGACAACAGTGGAGCTAGTAGATGGCAACTATCAACCAGCTGGTACGTCAGCCGCGTAAGCGTATCGTCGAGAAATCCGACGTGCCTGCGCTGCAGAACTGCCCGCAACGTCGTGGCGTGTGCACCCGTGTGTACACCACTACGCCGAAAAAACCTAACTCGGCATTGCGTAAAGTATGCCGTGTGCGTCTGACCAACGGTTTCGAGGTTTCCTCGTACATCGGTGGTGAAGGCCACAACCTGCAAGAGCACAGCGTGGTACTGATCCGCGGCGGTCGTGTAAAAGACTTGCCAGGTGTTCGTTACCACACCGTTCGCGGCTCCTTGGATACTTCCGGCGTTAAAGGCCGTAACCAGGGTCGTTCGAAGTACGGTACCAAGCGTCCGAAGTAATCGGTCGCTCTGCAGTTATCTATTTTATTGAGTCGATAAGAGTAAGGTCGGGCACGCATCTTTCGAGATCTGTTCCGAGCTAACCTGAAGACCGTTTGAGGGCTTATCAATGCCAAGACGTCGCGTAGCAGCAAAGCGTGAGATTCTGGACGATCCGAAATACGGAAGCCAAATCCTCGCCAAATTCATGAACCACGTTATGGAAAGCGGCAAGAAAGCCGTTGCCGAGCGTATTGTTTATGGTGCCCTGGAAACCGTTGCGGCTCGCAAGACCGGCACCGATCCCCTGGAACTCTTCGAAAAAGCACTCGACGCCATCGCTCCGCTGGTCGAAGTGAAGTCGCGCCGCGTTGGTGGTGCTACTTACCAGGTTCCGGTCGAGGTTCGTCCTTCCCGTCGTAACGCTCTGGCAATGCGCTGGTTGGTAGACTTCGCCCGTAAGCGTGGCGAGAAGTCTATGGCTCTGCGTTTGGCTGGCGAGCTGCTGGATGCCGCTGAAGGTAAAGGTGCTGCAGTTAAGAAGCGTGAAGACGTGCACCGTATGGCTGAAGCTAACAAGGCTTTCTCGCACTACCGCTTCTAATTTTAGCGTCACTAATTTTGCGAGGGCTTTATGGCTCGTACTACACCGATTAATCGCTACCGTAACATTGGTATCGTAGCTCACGTGGATGCTGGTAAAACCACCACCACCGAGCGCGTCCTTTTTTACACTGGCAAAAGTCACAAAATGGGCGAGGTGCATGACGGCGCCGCAACCACAGACTGGATGGTGCAGGAGCAGGAGCGTGGTATTACCATTACTTCTGCTGCCATTACCGCCTTCTGGCAGGGTTCCGCCAAGCAGCACAAGGACCAGTACCGCTTCAACGTCATCGATACCCCGGGTCACGTAGACTTCACTATTGAAGTTGAGCGTTCCCTGCGTGTACTCGATGGCGCGGTCGTTGTGTTCTGTGGTACTTCCGGTGTTGAGCCTCAGTCCGAAACCGTATGGCGTCAAGCCAACAAGTACGGCGTTCCGCGTATTGTTTATGTGAACAAGATGGACCGTGCTGGCGCAAACTTCCTGCGCGTGATCGGTCAGATCAAGCAGCGTCTGGGTCACACTCCGGTGCCAATCCAGTTGGCTATCGGTTCCGAAGACAACTTCCAGGGTCAGATCGATCTGATGACCATGGAAGCGGTTTACTGGAACGATGCTGACAAGGGCATGACGCCGCGTCGCGAAGCTATCCCTGCAGAGCTGCAGGAGCTGGCTGAAGAGTGGCGTAACAACATGGTAGAGGCTGCTGCCGAAGCCAGCGAAGAGCTGATGAACAAGTATCTCGAAGGCGAAGAGCTCTCCGTCGAGGAAATCAAGGCTGCTCTGCGTCAGCGTACCATCGCTGGTGAGATCGTCCTGGCTGTTTGTGGTTCTTCGTTCAAGAACAAGGGTGTTCCCCTGGTTCTCGACGCCGTTATCGACTTCCTGCCTGCGCCAACCGACATTCCTGCTATCAAGGGTTCCAACCCTGATAACGAGGAAGAGGAAATGGAGCGTCATGCAGACGACAACGAGCCGTTCTCGGCTCTGGCGTTCAAGATCGCTACCGACCCATTCGTGGGTACCTTGACCTTTGTTCGTGTTTACTCGGGCGTGCTGGCCTCCGGCGACGGCGTGATCAACTCGGTTAAAGGCAAGAAAGAGCGTGTGGGTCGTATGGTGCAGATGCACGCAAACGCCCGCGAAGAAATCAAGGAAGTGCGCGCTGGCGACATCGCGGCCTTGATCGGCATGAAGGACGTCACCACTGGTGAAACTTTGTGCAACGCTGAACAGCCAATCATCCTGGTTCGTATGGACTTCCCGGAGCCGGTAATTTCGGTTGCCGTAGAGCCTAAGACCAAGGATGACCAGGAAAAAATGGGTATCGCACTGGGCAAACTTGCTCAGGAAGACCCGTCTTTCCGCGTCAAGACTGATGAAGAGACTGGTCAAACGATCATCTCCGGCATGGGCGAGCTGCACTTGGACATCCTGGTTGACCGGATGCGCCGTGAGTTCAACGTCGAAGCCAACATCGGTAAGCCTCAGGTTTCCTATCGTGAGCGCATCACGAAGAACTGTGAGATCGAAGGCAAGTTCGTTCGTCAGTCCGGCGGTCGTGGCCAGTTCGGCCATTGCTGGATTCGTTTTGCTCCTGCTGACGAAGGTCAGGAAGGCCTGCAATTCTTGAACGAAGTAGTGGGTGGTGTGGTTCCTAAGGAATACATCCCGGCTATCCAGAAGGGTATCGAAGAGCAGATGAAGAACGGCGTTGTCGCCGGCTATCCGCTGATCGGCCTGAAGGCTACCGTGTTTGATGGTTCTTACCACGACGTCGACTCGAACGAGATGGCGTTTAAGGTGGCTGCTTCCATGGCGACCAAGCAACTGGCCCAGAAGGGCGGCGGTGAGTTGCTTGAGCCGATCATGGCGGTAGAGGTTGTTACGCCTGAAGACTATATGGGTGACGTGATGGGCGACCTTAACCGTCGTCGCGGCATGATTTTGGGTATGGAAGACACGGTCTCCGGTAAAGTAATTCGTGCCGAAGTTCCGCTGGGCGAGATGTTCGGTTATGCGACCGACGTTCGTTCCATGTCCCAGGGTCGCGCAAGCTACTCTATGGAATTCAAAAAATACAATACAGCTCCGTCGCACATCGTCGAAACTGTAACCAAAAAACAAGGCTGATTCAGTCCTTTAGGCAAGGAGTTAATTGTCGTGGCTAAAGAAAAATTTGATCGTTCCCTACCGCACGTAAACGTTGGCACCATCGGTCACGTTGACCATGGTAAAACCACTCTGACCGCTGCTCTGACTCGCGTCTGCTCCGAAGTTTTCGGTTCGGCCGTAGTTGAATTCGACAAGATCGACAGCGCTCCAGAAGAAAAAGCTCGCGGTATCACCATCAACACCGCACACGTTGAATACAACTCGAACATTCGTCACTACGCTCACGTTGACTGCCCGGGTCACGCTGACTACGTGAAGAACATGATCACCGGTGCTGCCCAGATGGACGGCGCGATCCTGGTTTGCTCGGCCGCCGATGGTCCGATGCCACAAACCCGTGAGCACATCCTGCTGTCCCGTCAGGTAGGCGTTCCGTACATCGTGGTTTTCCTGAACAAGGCTGACCTGGTAGACGACGCTGAGCTGCTGGAACTGGTTGAGATGGAAGTTCGCGACCTGCTGTCCACCTACGACTTCCCAGGCGATGACACTCCGATCATCATCGGTTCCGCTCGTATGGCGCTGGAAGGCAAAGACGACAACGAAATGGGCACTACCGCTGTTAAGAAGCTGGTAGAGACTCTGGATAGCTACATCCCAGAGCCAGAGCGTGCTATCGACAAGCCATTCCTGATGCCAATCGAAGACGTATTCTCGATCTCTGGTCGCGGTACTGTTGTGACTGGCCGTATCGAGCGCGGTATCGTTCGCGTTCAAGACGCTCTGGAAATCGTTGGTCTGCGTGACACCACCACCACCACCTGCACCGGTGTTGAGATGTTCCGCAAGCTGCTGGACGAAGGTCGTGCTGGTGAGAACTGCGGCGTTCTGCTGCGTGGTACCAAGCGTGACGACGTTGAGCGTGGTCAGGTTCTGGTTAAGCCGGGTTCGGTTAAGCCGCACACCAAGTTCACCGCAGAAGTTTACGTTCTGAGCAAGGAAGAAGGCGGTCGTCACACTCCGTTCTTCAAAGGCTACCGTCCACAGTTCTACTTCCGTACTACTGACGTGACCGGTAACTGCGAACTGCCAGAAGGCGTTGAAATGGTAATGCCAGGTGACAACATTCAGATGACTGTTACCCTGATCAAAACCATCGCAATGGAAGACGGTCTGCGTTTCGCAATCCGCGAAGGCGGCCGTACCGTTGGTGCTGGCGTTGTAGCCAAAATCATCGAGTAATCTCTTTTTTGAGATGGCTTTGATGCTTTGAAAAAGCCCCCGCTCAGCGGGGGCTTTTTTATTGGGTTGACACCCATCTGGGGCGTCTATAGAATTGCGCCTCCTTTTAACGGGCGTATTGCGCCCGGTGGGAATAGCAGCCGGAGTCTGAAATCCAATGCAAAATCAGCAAATCCGTATCAGGTTGAAGGCTTTCGACCATCGCCTGATCGACCAATCAACCCAGGAAATCGTGGAAACCGCGAAACGTACTGGTGCTCAAGTGCGTGGTCCAATTCCACTGCCTACCCGTAAAGAGCGGTTCACCGTTCTGGTCTCCCCGCACGTCAACAAAGACGCGCGTGACCAGTACGAGATCCGTACTCATAAGCGCGTTCTGGACATCGTCCAGCCAACGGATAAAACCGTTGACGCACTTATGAAGCTTGATCTTGCGGCCGGTGTGGAAGTGCAGATCAGCCTCGGCTAAGACTCGGTCTTGGTCGTGTAACGCTCTGAAATGGGCGGCCATAGCGGGTGAAAGCCCCGTACACTCATGAGGTTTACAACATGACTATTGGTGTAGTCGGTCGAAAAGCGGGTATGACCCGTATTTTCACCGAAGAAGGTGTCTCCATTCCGGTCACGGTCATTGAGATCGAGCCGAATCGCGTCACCCAGTTCAAAACTGAAGAGACCGATGGCTATCGTGCAGTGCAAGTCACTGTCGGCGAGCGTCGTGCTTCGCGTGTAACAGCAGCTCAGGCTGGCCACTTCGCCAAGGCGAACGTTGCTGCCGGTCGTACCGTATTGGAATTCCGTCTTGAAGAAGGCGAGTACCAGGCCGGCGATCTGATCAACGCTGAAATCTTCGCCGCTGGTCAGCTGGTTGATGTAACCGGTCAGTCCAAAGGTAAAGGTTTCCAGGGTACGATCAAGCGTTGGAATTTCCGCGGGCAAGATAACACCCACGGTAACTCCGTATCCCACCGCGTTCCAGGCTCTATCGGCCAGTGCCAGACTCCTGGTCGTGTATTCAAGGGCAAGAAAATGTCCGGTCATATGGGCGCTGAGCGCGTGACCGTGCAGTCCCTTGAAGTAGTGCGCGTGGACGCTGAACGCAATCTGTTGTTGGTCAAGGGCGCTGTTCCTGGCGCTACTGGCGGCAACGTGGTTGTACGTCCAGCAGCCAAGGCTCGCGGTTAAGGGGAAGCTGACATGCAATTAAATGTAAATGACGCTCAAGCGATCGAAGTTTCCGAACTGACATTTGGCGGCGAATTCAACGAGACGCTGGTTCACCAAGCAGTCGTGGCCTACATGGCTGGCGGCCGTCAGGGTAGCAAGCAGCAAAAGACCCGTTCCGACGTTTCCGGTGGCGGCAAGCGCCCATGGCGTCAGAAAGGTACTGGCCGTGCTCGTGCCGGTACTATCCGTAGCCCAATCTGGCGTGGCGGCGGTACCACTTTCGCAGCTCGTCCTCAGGATCACTCCCAAAAGCTGAACAAGAAGATGTATCGCGCAGCAATGCGTTCCATCCTTGCTGAGCTGGTGCGTACTGATCGTCTGGTTGTGGTTCAGGATTTCGCTGTTGAAACTCCGAAAACCAAAGATCTGCTGGGCAAGCTGAGCAACATGAGCCTGACCGATGTTCTGATCGTGTCGGACGCTGTTGATCAGAACCTGTACCTGGCTGCTCGCAACCTGCCGCACGTTGATGTTCGTGACGTGCAAGGTTCCGATCCAGTTAGTCTGATCGCATACGACAAGGTGTTGATCACCGTGTCGGCCGTGAAGAAATTCGAGGAGCTGCTGGGATGAACCAGGAACGCGTATTTAAAGTTCTGCTTGGCCCGCACGTTTCCGAGAAGGCTACGGTTCTGGCAGACAAGAAAGGCCAGTTCGTTTTCAAGGTTGCTACTGATGCAACCAAGCTGGAAATCAAGAAGGCCGTCGAAAGCCTGTTCAGCGTGAAAGTAGAGCGCGTAACTACCCTGAACGTTCTGGGTAAGAGCAAGCGCACTGCTCGCGGTCTGGGCAAGCGTAATGACTGGAAGAAGGCAGTTATCTCCCTTCAGCCAGGCCAAGATCTCGATTTCAGCAGCAGTGCTGAGTAAGGAAGGGGTGCATCATGGCAATCGTTAAATGCAAACCGACTTCCCCTGGCCGCCGTTTTGTGGTCAAGGTGGTCAACCAGGAGCTGCATAAAGGCGCTCCTCACGCACCGCTGCTCGAGAAGAAGTCGAAGTCTGGTGGTCGTAACAACAATGGCCGTATTACCACTCGTCACGTTGGTGGTGGTCATAAGCAGCATTACCGTCTGGTCGACTTCCGTCGCAACGACAAAGATGGCATCGCTGCCACTGTCGAGCGTATCGAATACGATCCAAACCGTACTGCTCACATCGCTCTGCTGCTGTACGCAGATGGCGAGCGTCGCTACATCATTGCCCCTAAAGGCGTGAGTGCTGGCGACCAGCTGATCGCAGGTGCTTTGGCGCCGATCAAGCCGGGTAACGCTCTGCAGCTGCGCAACATTCCAGTTGGTAGCACCGTACACGGCATCGAATTGAAGCCAGGTAAAGGCGCGCAGATCGCTCGCTCCGCTGGTGCTTCGGCTCAGCTGATCGCTCGTGAAGGCGTGTACGTTACCCTGCGTCTGCGTTCCGGTGAAATGCGTAAAGTCCTGGCTGAATGCCGTGCGACCCTGGGCGAAGTCTCGAACTCCGAGCACAGCCTGCGTTCGCTGGGTAAAGCTGGTGCCAAACGCTGGCGTGGCGTTCGCCCAACCGTTCGTGGTGTTGCCATGAACCCGGTTGACCACCCACATGGTGGTGGTGAAGGTCGTACCTCTGGTGGTCGTCATCCGGTATCGCCATGGGGCTTCCCGACTAAGGGCGCGAAGACTCGTGGTAATAAGCGTACCGACAAAATGATCGTCCGTCGTCGCAAGTAAATAGAGGGATACGACAGTGCCACGTTCTCTGAAAAAAGGTCCTTTTATCGATCTTCACCTACTGAAGAAGATCGAAGTGGCGGCGGAGAAGAACGATCGCAAACCAGTGAAAACCTGGTCGCGCCGTTCGATGATCCTGCCACAAATGGTCGGTCTGACCATCGCAGTACACAACGGTCGTCAGCACGTCCCAGTTCTCGTGAACGAAGACATGGTCGGCCACAAACTGGGCGAGTTCGCCGGTACCCGCACTTATCGCGGGCACGTGGCAGACAAGAAAGCCAAGCGTTAAGGGGTTAGGAAATGGAAGTAGCCGCTAAGTTGTCGGGCGCTCGAATCTCCGCCCAGAAAGCCCGCTTGGTCGCCGACCAGATCCGCGGGAAGAAGGTGGGCGAAGCGCTCAACCTGTTGGCTTTCAGCAGTAAGAAAGCCGCCGAGATCATGAAGAAAGTGCTGGAGTCGGCCGTAGCCAACGCCGAGCATAACGAAGGCGCAGACGTTGATGACCTGAAGGTCAGCACTGTTTTCGTCAACGAAGGGCGTTCGCTGAAGCGCATCATGCCACGTGCCAAAGGCCGTGCTGATCGCATCGTCAAGCGGTCTTGCCATATCACTGTCAAGGTTGCTGACAAGTAACGGAGTCGAAGAGATGGGTCAGAAAGTACATCCCATTGGCATTCGCCTGGGAATCGTCAAGGAGCACACCTCCGTCTGGTACGCAGACGGTCGGACTTATGCGGACTATTTGCTCGCAGATCTGAATGTGCGTGAGTATCTCCAAGACAAACTAAAAAGCGCGTCCGTAAGCCGTATCGATATCCATCGTCCGGCCCAAACTGCACGCATCACCATCCACACCGCTCGTCCAGGTATCGTTATCGGGAAGAAAGGTGAGGATGTTGAGAAGCTGCGTCAGGACCTGACCAAGCAAATGGGTGTGCCTGTGCACATCAATATCGAAGAGATCCGCAAGCCGGAACTCGACGGTATGCTGGTTGCGCAGAGCGTAGCTCAGCAGCTGGAGCGTCGCGTAATGTTCCGTCGCGCTATGAAACGCGCAGTACAGAACGCCATGCGCATTGGTGCCAAAGGCATCAAAATCCAAGTGAGCGGTCGTCTCGGCGGTGCTGAAATCGCACGTACTGAATGGTATCGCGAAGGTCGTGTGCCACTGCACACCCTGCGTGCCGACATCGACTATGCCAACTACGAAGCTCACACCACCTACGGTGTGATCGGTGTAAAGGTTTGGATCTTCAAAGGCGAAGTAATCGGTGGTCGCCAAGAAGAGCTGAAGCCACAAGCACCAGCGCCTCGTAAAAAAGCTGCTAAGTAAGGGGTACGCCAAATGTTGCAACCAAAGCGTACGAAGTTCCGCAAGCAGATGACCGGCCACAACCGTGGTCTGGCACTGCGCGGTAGCAAAGTCAGCTTCGGCGAGTTCGCGCTGAAGTCTGTTGCTCGTGGTCGTCTCACCGCTCGTCAGATCGAGTCAGCGCGTCGTGCTCTGACCCGTCACGTAAAACGTGGCGGCAAGATCTGGATCCGTGTATTCCCGGACAAGCCTATTTCCAAAAAACCACTCGAAGTTCGGATGGGTAAAGGTAAGGGTAACGTCGAATACTGGGTTGCCCAGATTCAGCCAGGCAAAGTCCTGTATGAAATCGAGGGTGTTTCTGAAGAGCTGGCGCGTGAGGCTTTCGCCCTGGCTGCTGCAAAGCTGCCGCTCGCCACCTCCTTTGTTAAACGGACGGTGATGTGATGAAAGCGAATGAACTTCGTGAAAAATCCGCACAGCAGCTGAACGAGCAACTGCTCGGCTTGCTGCGCGACCAGTTCAATCTGCGCATGCAGAAAGCAACTGGCCAGTTGGGGCAGTCTCATCTGCTCTCGCAAGTTAAGCGTGACATCGCTCGCGTGAAGACTGTGCTCAACCAGCAGGCAGGTAAGTAATCATGGCTGAAGCCGAAAAGACTGTCCGTACGCTGACTGGCCGTGTTGTCAGCGACAAGATGGACAAAACCATCACCGTTCTGATCGAGCGTCGCGTAAAGCACCCGATCTACGGTAAATACGTTAAGCGTTCGACTAAGCTGCACGCGCACGACGAAACCAATCAGTGCCACATCGGCGACAAAGTCACTATTCGTGAAACTCGTCCTTTGGCCAAGACCAAGTCTTGGGCGCTGGTTGATGTTCTCGAACGCGCTGTGGAAGTCTAAGGACTAGGGGTCGGAGAAATTATATGATTCAGACTCAATCCATGCTCGATGTGGCCGATAACAGCGGCGCTCGCCGCGTTATGTGCATCAAGGTGCTGGGTGGCTCCCATCGTCGTTACGCTGGTATCGGTGACATCATCAAGGTAACCGTCAAGGAAGCAATTCCTCGCGGTAAAGTGAAAAAAGGCCAAGTGATGACTGCTGTTGTAGTCCGCACTCGTCACGGCGTACGTCGTGCTGATGGCTCCATTATCCGCTTTGATGGCAACGCTGCTGTTCTTCTGAACAACAAGCAAGAGCCGATCGGCACCCGTATCTTTGGGCCAGTGACCCGTGAACTTCGTACTGAGAAGTTCATGAAGATCGTCTCGCTCGCCCCAGAAGTGCTGTAAGGAGATCCGACATGCAAAAGATTCGTCGTGACGACGAGATCATCGTGATCGCCGGCAAAGACAAAGGTAAGCGCGGTAAGGTGCTGAAGGTTCTTGCTGACAACCGTCTGGTTGTTGGTGGTCTGAACCTGGTCAAGCGTCATACCAAGCCTAACCCGATGTCGGGCGTACAGGGCGGTATCGTCGAGAAAGAAGCGCCACTGCACGCTTCCAACGTCGCCATCTTCAACGGCGAAACCAACAAGGCTGACCGCGTTGGTTTCAAAGTAGAAGACGGTAAGAAAATTCGTGTCTTCAAGTCGACCCAAAAAGCGGTTGATGCTTGAACACTGCTAGGTAGAAGACCATGGCACGACTAAAAGAGATTTACCGGAAGGAAATCGCACCGAAACTTAAGGAAGAACTTAAGCTTTCGAACGTGATGGAAGTTCCGCGCGTTACCAAGATCACCCTGAACATGGGTCTGGGCGAAGCGATCGGCGACAAAAAAGTCATCGAGCACGCTGTTGCTGACCTGGAAAAGATCACCGGCCAGAAAGTCGTTGTGACCTACGCTCGCAAATCCATCGCTGGCTTCAAAGTCCGTGAAGGTTGGCCGATCGGCGTCAAAGTGACCCTGCGCCGTGAGCGTATGTACGAGTTCCTGGATCGTCTGCTGTCGATCTCCCTGCCTCGGGTTCGCGACTTCCGCGGCCTGAATGCCAAGTCCTTCGATGGTCGTGGTAACTACAGCATGGGCGTGAAAGAGCAGATCATTTTCCCAGAAATCGACTACGACAAGATCGATGCTCTCCGCGGTCTGGACATTACCCTGACCACCACTGCCAAGAACGATGACGAAGGCCGCGCTCTGCTGCGTGCTTTCAAATTCCCGTTCCGCAACTGATTGGAGTAGGAAAATGGCCAAGAAGAGCATGAAAAACCGTGAGCTGAAGCGTCAGCTCACCGTTGCCAAGTACGCCACCAAGCGTGCAGCGCTGAAAGCTATCATCGTCGATCTGAACGCAAGTCCAGAAGCGCGTTGGGAAGCCACCGTAGCTCTGCAGAAGCAACCACGTGACGCCAGCGCTTCGCGCATGCGTAACCGTTGCCGCCTGACTGGTCGTCCGCACGGCGTTTACCGCAAGTTCGGCCTGGGCCGTAACAAACTGCGTGAAGCCGCAATGCGTGGTGACGTGCCAGGTCTGGTTAAAGCCAGCTGGTAAGCACTGTCAAAGTCTCGGCGTTCAGGTTCGCAAGTTCCTGACCGCCGGTGGCCTTGAATCTGAATCAAGCCCCTCATGGGGCTTGATTCATTTCTGGGGTGTGTCTAGAATACCCGGCTCGCCTGAGCCCGTGTTTTTCATGCCCGGAGATTCTCGGCGACACGTAGTAGCCGCAAGGCTAATTTTTCTGTATTAGGAGCGTCTAGCCCATGAGTATGCAGGACCCGTTAGCGGACATGCTAACTCGAATCCGTAATGCCCAGATGGCTGAAAAGTCCGTCGTAAGCATGCCATCTTCCACGTTGAAGGTAGCTGTTGCCAAAGTCCTGAAGGACGAAGGCTACATTGCGGGTTATCAGATCAGCAGCGAAACCAAACCACTGCTGTCTATCGAGCTGAAATACTTCGAAGGCCGTCCGGTTATCGAAGAAGTCAAGCGCGTTAGCCGTCCAGGCTTGCGTCAGTACAAGTCCGTCGAAGATCTGCCGAAAGTTCGTGGCGGTCTGGGCGTGTCTATCGTCTCCACCAACAAAGGTGTGATGACTGATCGTGCTGCGCGCGCTGCCGGTGTCGGCGGCGAAGTTCTTTGCACTGTGTTCTAAGGGGGGATAAGCATGTCTCGCGTCGCTAAGAACCCCGTTAAGCTGCCAGCCGGCGTCGAAGTAAAATTCGCAGGCCAACAGCTTTCGGTGAAGGGTGCCAAGGGCACTCTTGAACTGAACATCCATTCGTCCGTTGAGATCGTTGAAGAAGCTGGTGAGCTGCGTTTTGCTGCTCGCAACGGCGATCAACAGACTCGCGCAATGGCCGGTACCACTCGTGCACTGGTTAACAACATGGTCCAAGGCGTAAGCCAAGGCTTCGAGCGTAAGCTCCAGCTGGTCGGTGTTGGTTACAAGGCGCAAGCAAAAGGCACAGTGCTGAACCTGTCTCTTGGCTTCTCGCATCCAGTGGATTACGAACTGCCGGCAGGCATCACCGCTGAGACTCCTAGCCAGACCGATATCCTGATTAAGGGCATCGACAAGCAGCTGGTAGGTCAAGTGGCCGCCGAGATCCGCGACTTCCGTCCACCAGAGCCGTACAAAGGCAAAGGTGTGCGCTACGCGGACGAAGTCGTCCGTCGTAAAGAAGCCAAGAAGAAGTAGGGCATAGCAAATGACCGACAAAAAAGTTACTCGACTGCGTCGCGCTCGCAAAGCACGCCTGAAAATGCACGAACTCGAAGTCGTGCGTCTCTGCGTGTTCCGCTCTTCGCAGCACATCTACGCCCAGGTCATTTCGGCCGACGGCAACAAAGTCCTGGCAAGCGCCTCGACTTTGGACAAAGAACTGCGTGATGGTGCCACCGGCAACATTGACGCGGCCACTAAGGTTGGCCAGCTGGTCGCTACGCGTGCTAAGGCCGCTGGCGTCTCGCAGGTGGCTTTCGACCGCTCTGGCTTCAAGTACCACGGCCGCGTTAAGGCGCTGGCTGATGCTGCTCGTGAAGCTGGGCTGGAGTTCTAAGTTATGTCAAATAACGACCAAAAGCGCGACGAAGGCTACATCGAGAAGCTGGTTCAAGTTAACCGCGTAGCCAAAACCGTTAAAGGCGGCCGTATCTTCACTTTCACCGCGTTGACCGTGGTTGGTGATGGTAAAGGGCGTGTTGGCTTCGGCCGTGGCAAGTCGCGTGAAGTGCCTGCTGCGATCCAGAAGGCAATGGAAGCTGCTCGCCGCAACATGATCCAGGTTGATCTGAACGGCACTACTCTGCAGTACTCCACGAAGTCTGCTCACGGCGCTTCGAAGGTTTACATGCAGCCTGCTTCTGAAGGTACCGGTATCATCGCTGGCGGCGCTATGCGTGCCGTTCTCGAAGTTGCTGGCGTTCAGAACGTTCTGGCCAAGTGCTATGGCTCGACTAACCCGGTAAACGTGGTTCACGCCACTTTCAAAGGTTTGAAGGCAATGCAGTCTCCTGAGTCCATTGCTGCCAAGCGCGGCAAAAGCGTCAAGGAGATCTTCTGATCATGGCTACCGTTAAAGTTACGCTGATCAAAAGCATGACCGGCCGTATCCCTAACCACAAACTGTGCGTTAAGGGTCTGGGTCTGCGTCGCATCGGTCACACTGTAGAAGTCCAGGATACTCCCGAGAATCGCGGGATGATCAACAAGGCTTACTACATGCTGCGTGTCGAGGGTTAATCGATGAAACTCAATGATCTGAGTCCAGCGCCGGGTTCCCGTCGCGAAAAGCATCGTCCGGGCCGTGGTATCGGTAGTGGTTTGGGTAAGACTGGTGGCCGTGGTCACAAAGGTCAGACTTCCCGCTCCGGTGGCACCATTGCTCCAGGCTTTGAAGGCGGTCAACAGCCGCTGCATCGTCGCCTGCCGAAATTCGGTTTCGTTTCCCTGAAGGCCATGGACCGCGCAGAAGTGCGTCTGTCCGAGCTGGCTAAAGTGGAAGGCGACATCGTCACCGTGCAGTCCCTGAAAGATGCCAACGTGATCAACGTCAACGTACAGCGCGTGAAAATCATGCTGTCCGGTGAAGTGGCTCGCGCTGTAACCATCGGAAAGGGAATCGGCGCCACCAAGGGTGCGCGTGCGGCTATCGAAGCAGCTGGCGGCAAGTTCGAGGAATAAATGGCTAAGCAAGGTGCTCTCTCTGCGCTCGGCAAAGGCGGTATGTCTGAACTCTGGGCTCGTCTGCGTTTTCTGTTCCTGGCGATTATCGTCTACCGAATAGGCGCACACATCCCGGTTCCAGGTATCAACCCGGACCGACTCGCGGACCTGTTTCGACAGAATGAGGGGACCATTCTTAGCTTGTTCAACATGTTTTCCGGCGGCGCGCTGGAGCGCATGAGCATCTTTGCACTGGGGATCATGCCGTACATTTCGGCATCGATCATCATGCAGCTCATGACCGCTGTCAGCCCGCAGCTGGAACAGTTGAAGAAGGAAGGTGAAGCTGGCCGTCGCAAGATCAGCCAGTACACCCGCTACGGCACTGTCGTCCTCGCTCTCGTTCAGGCTATTGGCATGTCCATTGGTCTGGCGGGGCAGGGCGTAGCGTTCACTGGTGACTTTGGCTTCCATTTCGTCGCGGTATCCACCTTTGTGGCTGGTGCGATGTTCATGATGTGGCTGGGTGAGCAGATTACTGAGCGTGGTGTTGGCAACGGTATCTCGATGTTGATTTTTTCGGGTATCGTCGCCGGTCTTCCGAGAGCGATCGGGCAGTCTTTCGAGTCTGCGCGTCAGGGTGATATCAATATCTTCGCCCTGGTTGCCATCGGTTTGCTGGCAGTAGCGATTATCGGTTTCGTGGTGTTCATTGAGCGTGGTCAGCGTCGTATTGCTGTTCACTACGCCAAGCGTCAGCAGGGTCGCAAGGTCTTCGCTGCGCAGACTAGCCACTTGCCGTTGAAGGTGAACATGGCCGGTGTTATTCCGGCCATTTTCGCGAGCAGCATCTTGCTGTTCCCGGCTTCGTTGGGTGCCTGGTTCGGTCAGTCTGAAGGTATGGGCTGGTTGCAGGACATCTCGCAGTCGATCGCTCCTGGTCAGCCGTTGAATATTCTGCTGTTTAGTGCAGGGATTATTTTCTTCTGCTTCTTCTATACGGCGTTGATGTTCAATCCGAAAGACGTAGCGGAAAACCTGAAGAAGTCCGGTGCCTTTATTCCGGGTATCCGTCCAGGTGAGCAGTCTGCGCGCTACATTGATGGCGTTCTGACTCGCTTGACCATGTTCGGTGCCCTTTACATGACGGCCGTCTGCCTGCTGCCCCAGTTCCTGGTGGTTGCAGCCAACGTTCCGTTCTACCTTGGCGGGACCTCGTTGCTGATCGTGGTCGTGGTTGTGATGGACTTCATGTCCCAAGTACAATCGCACCTCGTTTCGCACCAGTACGAATCCCTGATGAAGAAAGCCAACCTGAAGGGTTACGGCAGCGGCATGTTGCGCTGAGTACCCATAAGGTTCGAGGAGTTGGTGATGAAAGTTCGTGCATCGGTGAAAAAGCTGTGCCGTAACTGCAAGATTATTCGCCGCGAAGGTGTTGTTCGAGTAATTTGCAGCGCGGAACCGCGTCACAAACAGCGCCAAGGCTGAGTGTGATTGTGCTTCAAGCCCGGTAGCTAGTGCGCTACCGGGTTGATTATTTGTTATTACAGCGATATTATCTCGCGCCCTATTTCTTGGCTTCCGGGGCGTAGGTAGCTGTCAATTGGAGTCCCACTGAATGGCCCGTATTGCAGGCGTTAACATTCCAGATAACAAGCATACTGTTATCTCGCTGACCTACATCTATGGTGTTGGTCGCACTACTGCACAGAAGATCTGTGCAGAGACTGGGGTAAACCCAGCAGCAAAGATCAAGGATCTGAGCGACGAGCAAATTGAACAGCTGCGTGGCGAAGTGGCGAAGTTCACCACTGAAGGTGACCTGCGTCGCGAAATCAACATGAAAATCAAGCGCTTGATGGACCTCGGTTGCTATCGCGGTCTGCGTCATCGTCGTGGTCTGCCAGTACGCGGTCAGCGTACCAAGACCAACGCGCGTACCCGTAAAGGTCCGCGTAAGCCGATCCGCAAGTAATCGCCCCAGCGAATCGACAGGAATTTAATCATGGCAAAACCTGCTGCTCGTCCTCGTAAAAAAGTTAAAAAGACAGTGGTTGATGGCATCGCCCACATCCATGCTTCTTTTAACAACACCATCGTGACCATTACCGACCGTCAAGGTAACGCTCTTTCCTGGGCTACCTCCGGTGGTTCGGGTTTCCGCGGCTCCCGCAAGTCCACCCCGTTTGCTGCTCAAGTAGCTGCTGAACGTGCTGGTCAAGCTGCGCTGGAATACGGCCTGAAAAACCTCGACGTAAACGTCAAGGGTCCAGGTCCAGGTCGTGAATCCGCAGTCCGCGCTTTGAACGGCTGTGGCTACAAGATCGCCAGCATCACCGACGTGACGCCAATCCCGCACAACGGGTGCCGTCCGCCGAAGAAGCGCCGCGTGTAATCCAGGAGATTGTAAAGAATGGCTCGTTACATTGGTCCAAAATGCAAACTCGCTCGTCGCGAAGGCACCGATCTCTTCCTGAAGAGCGGCGTGCGCGCGATCGAATCGAAGTGCAACATTGAAGCAGCACCTGGTATCCACGGCCAACGCCGCGGTCGCCAGTCCGATTACGGCACCCAACTGCGTGAAAAGCAGAAGGTCCGTCGTATCTACGGCGTTCTCGAGCGTCAATTCAGCGGCTACTACAAAGAAGCTGCTGGCAAGAAAGGTGCAACTGGCGAAAACCTGCTGCAGCTGCTCGAATGCCGTCTGGACAACGTTGTATACCGTATGGGCTTTGGTTCGACTCGTGCCGAATCCCGTCAGCTGGTATCGCACAAGTCGATCAGCGTAAACGGCAAAACCGTTAACGTTCCGTCCTACCAGGTTCGTGCTGGTGACGTGGTTGCTGTTCGCGAGAAAGCAAAAAACCAACTTCGCATTGTCCAAGCTCTCGATCTGTGTGCTCAACGTGGCCGCGTAGAGTGGGTAGAAGTAGACGCTGAGAAGAAGTCGGGCGTTTTCAAGAACGTTCCTGCTCGCAGTGATCTGTCCGCCGACATCAACGAAAGCCTGATTGTCGAGCTCTACTCCAAGTAAGGGCTAGAAAATAGGTGCATCCATGCAGATTTCGGTAAATGAGTTCCTGACACCCCGCCACATTGATGTGCAGGTTGTCAGTCCAACCCGCGCCAAAATCACTCTCGAGCCTCTCGAGCGTGGTTTTGGCCACACCCTGGGCAACGCGCTGCGCCGCATCCTGTTGTCCTCAATGCCCGGCTGCGCAGTAGTCGAGGCCGAGATTGACGGTGTGCTCCACGAGTACAGCGCCATCGAAGGTGTACAGGAAGACGTAATTGAAATCCTGTTGAACCTTAAAGGTCTGGCTATCAAGCTGCATGGCCGTGACGAAGTTACGCTGACCTTGTCGAAGAAGGGTTCGGGGGTGGTTACCGCTGCCGATATTCAGCTGGATCATGATGTCGAGATCGTTAATCCCGATCACGTAATCGCTAACCTGGCGTCTAACGGCGCCCTGAACATGAAGCTCGTAGTAGCTCGTGGTCGTGGTTATGAACCGGCCGACTCGCGTCAGAGCGATGAAGACGAAAGCCGCAGCATTGGTCGCTTGCAGCTTGACTCTTCGTTCAGCCCGGTTCGCCGTATCGCATACGTGGTGGAAAACGCCCGTGTCGAGCAGCGTACCAACCTGGACAAGCTGGTTATTGATCTGGAAACCAACGGTACTCTGGATCCTGAAGAGGCTATCCGCCGCGCTGCAACCATCCTGCAACAGCAGTTGGCTGCGTTCGTCGACCTCAAAGGTGACAGTGAGCCAGTGGTAATCGAGCAGGAAGACGAGATCGATCCGATCCTGCTTCGCCCGGTTGACGATCTGGAACTGACTGTACGTTCGGCTAACTGCCTTAAGGCGGAAAACATCTACTACATCGGCGACCTGATTCAGCGTACCGAAGTAGAGCTGTTGAAGACTCCGAACCTTGGCAAGAAATCCTTGACTGAAATCAAGGACGTTCTGGCCTCCCGCGGTCTGTCCCTCGGCATGCGCCTCGACAACTGGCCGCCTGCAAGTCTTAAGAAGGACGACAAGGCGACTGCCTGATCGTCGTAATCACCGAACGTAGTGTTTGGTAAGGAATGAACCATGCGTCATCGTAAAAGTGGGCGTCACCTGAGCCGCACCAGCTCGCACCGCAAGGCCATGTTCCAGAACATGGCGGTGTCGCTGTTCGAGCACGAGCTGATCAAAACTACTCTGCCAAAAGCCAAAGAACTGCGCCGCGTTGCCGAGCCGCTGATCACTCTGGCCAAGACAGACAGCGTTGCTAACCGTCGTCTGGCTTTCGACCGTACTCGTTCGAAAGCTATCGTAGGCAAGCTCTTCAACGACCTGGGCAAGCGTTACGCTACCCGTGAGGGTGGCTACCTGCGCATCCTCAAGTGCGGTTTCCGCGCTGGCGACAACGCGCCTATGGCGTACGTCGAGTTGGTTGATCGTGCTACCGGTGGTGAAGCTGTATCCGCTGAGTAAGACGTCAGTCTGAAACGAAAAAACCGGGCCTAGTGCCCGGTTTTTTTGTGCCTGATTCAATCGAAAAGCGCTTCTGCCACCACTTGGCATTGGTTTTTACTATCGATTTAGGTGAGTTAATGAATTAGCGGGTGTCATGTTCATCATCAATACTTCCTCTCAGCCGATTAGCCGGCAGTTCAAGACCGATAAAGGAAGAGATCGCATGAGCCATAACAAGATGCTTACCACTGCCAGTGGCGCTCCTGTCGCTGATAATCAGAATTCCCGTTCAGCCGGTCCACGTGGGCCGCTGTTGCTTGACGACTTCCATCTGATTGAGAAGTTGGCGCACTTCAACCGGGAGAACATTCCTGAGCGTCGTGTGCACGCCAAAGGTTCAGGGGCTTACGGTACGTTCACCGTTACCCGCGATATCACCCAATTCACCAGCGCCAAGCTATTTGAGTCAATCGGCAAACAAACCCCAACCTTCCTGCGATTTTCCACCGTGGGTGGTGAGCGCGGCTCGGCTGATACCGAGCGTGACCCGCGTGGCTTCGCATTGAAGTTCTACACCGAAGAAGGTAACTGGGACATTGTGGGTAACAACACGCCGGTGTTCTTTATCCGCGATCCTTTGAAATTCCCGGACTTTATCCACACCCAAAAACGTCTGCCGCAAAGCAACCTTAAAAGCGCGCAGGCGATGTGGGACTTCTGGTCGCATTCTCCTGAAGCGTTGCATCAGGTGACGATTCTGTTCTCGGACCGTGGCATCCCGGATGGCTATCGTCACATGCACGGCTTTGGCAGCCATACCTACAGCTTGATCAGCGCCAAGGGCGAGCGGCACTGGGTCAAGTGGCACTACAAGACCAAACAGGGAATCAAGAACCTGAGCCCAGCAGAGGCCGCTCGCCTGGCAGGTACCGATCCGGATTACGCGCAACGAGACTTGTTTGAAGCCATCGAGCGCGGTGATTTCCCGAAATGGAGTGTGTGCATCCAGCTCATGACGGAAGCCCAGGCCGCTGCGCATTATGAAAACCCGTTCGATGTGACCAAGACCTGGTCACAAAAAGAGTTTCCGCTGATCGAAGTCGGTGAACTGGAACTGAACCGGAACCCGCTCAACTACTTCGCGGAAGTCGAGCAGGCGGCATTCGGCCCAAGCAATATGGTGCCTGGCGTGGGGTTGTCGCCGGATCGCATGCTGCAGGGCCGGGTTTTCGCCTACGCCGATGCGCACCGCTACCGCGTGGGCACCAATCACCAACAGTTACCAGTGAACGCCCCGCGTAGCCCGGTCAATTCTTACCAGCGTGATGGTTCTATGGTATTCGGCGCCAATGGTGGCGCCGCACCGAACTACGAGCCCAACAGCTACGTCGACTCGCCAAAACAGACGCCTCATTACGCCGAGCCGCCGCTGGCTCTGGGTGGCGAAGCCACGCGCTACGACCATCGCGAAGATACTGACTACTACAGCCATGCAGGCGCGCTGTTCCGCCTGATGAGTGACGAACAAAAGTCATTGTTGGTCAGCAACATCGCAGGTGCGATGGCAGGCGTTTCAAACGACGTTGTAGACCGCCAATTGCAGCATTTCTTCAGGGCCGATCCTGCGTATGGAGAAGCAATCGCGAAGCTGCTCAACGTACAGCTTAACGAAGTCTAAATGAGAAGCAGAACCGCCCTTATTTGGGCGGTTTTTGCGTTATTTAAGCTGCTTTTCTCAGAACATCTTCGCTTTTATTGCGTTTGGCGAGTGACGATGTGGCGCAGTTGGTTCAAACTACAGACTTTCAAGCAGGGAGATGTAGGGCGATGAAAGGCCACCCAGACGTTATCGATTACCTCAACACGTTGCTCACCGGCGAACTGGCCGCGCGTGATCAATATTTCGTGCACTCGCGGATGTATGAGGACTGGGGTTTCACCAAGCTCTACGAACGAATCAACCACGAGATGGAAGAAGAGGCCGGTCACGCTGATGCACTGATGCGCCGAATCCTGATGCTCGAAGGCACGCCACGCATGCGTCCGGACGATCTCGATGTCGGTACTACCGTGCCCGAGATGCTCGAAGCTGACCTGCGGCTTGAGTACAAAGTACGCGCCGCCCTCTGCAAGGGCATTGAGCTCTGTGAAAAGCATCAGGACTACATCAGCCGCGAAATCCTCGAAGTCCAGCTCAACGACACCGAAGAAGATCACACCTACTGGCTGGAGAAACAGTTGGGTCTGATCAAGTTGATCGGTATCCAGAACTACCTGCAATCTCACGCCTGATTTCACAGATACAAAAAGCCCCGATCACCACTGAAGTGACCGGGGCTTTTTCATGGGCCTGATTCAGGCTCGGTCACGCTCCAGAAGGGGTTTGAGGTAATAGCCAGTATGAGACTGCTTCATCTCGGCGACTTCCTCAGGCGTGCCCACAGCGATGATCTGCCCGCCCTTGGAGCCACCTTCCGGCCCAAGGTCCACCAGCCAGTCGGCGGTCTTGATCACATCCAGGTTGTGCTCGATTACCACCACCGTGTTGCCGTGATCGCGCAATCGATGAAGTACGTCCAGCAATTGCTGAATATCCGCGAAGTGCAGGCCGGTTGTCGGCTCGTCGAGAATATACAGAGTCTTGCCGGTATCGCGCTTGGATAGCTCGCGGGACAGCTTGACCCGTTGAGCCTCGCCACCGGACAGCGTGGTCGCCGATTGCCCCAGCTTGATATAGGACAGACCGACGTCCATCAGTGTCTGTAGCTTGCGCGCCAGGGCCGGTACTGCATCGAAGAATTCCCGGGCTTCCTCGATGGTCATCTCGAGGGTCTCGTGAATGCTCTTGCCCTTGTATTTGATCTCCAGCGTCTCGCGGTTGTAGCGCTTGCTCTTGCAGACATCGCACGGCACATAGATGTCCGGCAGGAAATGCATCTCTACCTTGATCAGGCCATCGCCCTGGCAGGCTTCACAGCGCCCGCCCTTCACGTTGAAGGAGAAACGCCCGGGACCGTAACCGCGAGAGCGGGACTCAGGCACTCCTGCGAACAGTTCGCGAATCGGTGTGAAAAGCCCGGTGTAGGTCGCCGGGTTGGAGCGCGGTGTGCGTCCGATCGGGCTTTGGTCGATATCGACGACTTTATCCAGGTGTTCCAGTCCCTTGATGCTGTCGTGAGGGGCCGCCTCGAGCGTCGTTGCACCATTCAGTGCCGTGGCGCTCAAGGGGAACAGAGTGTTGTTGATCAATGTCGATTTGCCCGAGCCGGATACGCCGGTCACGCAGGTCAGCAGGCCGATCGGGATTTCCAGATCGACGTTGCGCAGGTTGTTGCCACGGGCCCCCTTGAGAGAGAGCGACAGCTTCTTGTTGCGCGGCGTGCGCTTGGCCGGGACTTCGATTTTCACCCGACCCGACAGGTACTTGCCGGTCAGCGAATCGGGATGAGACATCACCTCATCCGGGGTGCCTTCTGCGACGATGCTACCGCCATGGACACCAGCACCCGGACCGATATCCACCACGTAGTCAGCCAGGCGAATGGCGTCTTCGTCGTGCTCGACCACGATCACCGTGTTACCGATGTCACGCAGGTGCTTAAGGGTGCCCAACAGCCGGTCGTTATCACGTTGATGCAGGCCAATTGAAGGCTCATCAAGGATGTACAGGACGCCGACAAGGCCGGCGCCGATCTGGCTGGCCAGGCGAATGCGCTGCGCTTCCCCGCCCGAGAGCGTATCCGCGCTGCGATCCAGGGAGAGATAGTCAAGGCCGACGTTGACCAGGAACTGCAGTCGCTCGCGGATTTCCTTGAGGATCTTGTCGGCAATTTCGCCACGACGGCCGGTCAGCGACAGACCCCCGAAATACTCACAAGCGTCACCGATTGGCAGATTGGTCACCGCCGGCAGGTTTTTCTCGCCCACCCACACATGCCGCGCTTCGCGTCGCAGGCGGGTGCCACGGCAATCCGGGCAGGACTGGGTACTCAGGAACTTGGCCAACTCTTCGCGCACTGAAGCCGACTCGGTTTCGCGATAGCGACGTTCCAGGTTCGGCACGATGCCTTCGAACGGGTGCGAACGTTTAACAATGTCGCCGCGATCATTCAGGTATTTGAAGTCGACGTTCTGCGAGCCGGTGCCGTGCAGGATCTGCTTCTGCTGATCGGCCGGCAGTTCATTGAACGGCACTTCCAGGCTGAACTTGAAGTGGGAGGCCAGCGACCCGAGCATCTGGAAGTAATAGACGTTGCGCCGGTCCCAGCCCCGAATCGCGCCCTCGGCCAGTGTCAGCTCACCGTTGACCAGTCGCTTGATGTCAAAGAACTGCTTCACCCCCAGGCCATCGCAAGTCGGGCATGCACCAGCCGGATTGTTGAAGGAAAACAGTTTGGGTTCGAGTTCGCTGATGGCATGGCCGCAAATCGGGCAGGCGAAGCGTGCGGAGAAGATCATCTCCTCGCCAGGCTCGTCGTCCATCGGTGCCACCAGGGCGATCCCGTCCGCCAGCTTCAGCGCGGTCTCGAAGGATTCGGCCAGGCGCTGCTGCAGATCGGCACGGACCTTGAAACGATCCACCACGACGTCGATCGTGTGTTTTTTCTGTTTGTCGAGCTTGGGCGCTTCGTCCAGTTCATAGAGTTTGCCGTTGATCCGGGCACGAACGAAACCCTGGGCGCGCAGCTCTTCAAAGACCGACAGGTGTTCGCCCTTGCGCTCGCGAATTACCGGGGCCAGCAGCATCAGCTTGCTGCCCTCTGGTTGGGCGAGGACAAGATCCACCATCTGACTGACCGTCTGCGCTTCCAGTGGAATATCGTGGTCCGGGCAGCGCGGGATGCCGACACGCGCATACAGCAGACGCAGGTAGTCGTAGATCTCGGTGATGGTGCCGACCGTCGAGCGCGGGTTATGCGAAGTCGACTTCTGTTCGATGGAGATGGCCGGCGAAAGGCCTTCGATGGTATCGACGTCGGGCTTTTCCATCATCGACAGGAACTGTCGGGCGTAGGCCGACAGCGATTCGACATAGCGGCGCTGGCCTTCGGCGTACAGTGTGTCAAAGGCCAGCGACGACTTGCCGGAGCCGGACAGGCCGGTGATAACGATCAGCTTGTCCCGTGGCAGGGTCAGGTCGATGTTTTTCAGGTTGTGGGTTCGAGCCCCACGAATCAGGATCTTGTCCAAGGTGGCCTCGCTTGGCGGGCGTCGAAAACGTAGGAGTATACGGCCAAATACTGGATGGATGCACACTATTGAATGATGTCATTACAGCCTTTGATGAAAGGTCTTTCATCTACGCGCGGCAAAGCGTCGCGATATACCCAGCCAATCGATGGGACTGGTAGAATCGCCGCCGGTTCACATGAGGTTTTTCCATGCACGATCCCCACAGCGAACGCATGAGTGGCAGCGAGACCCGCGCGGCGAGTGGTCTGGCCCTGGTGTTCGCCTTCCGTATGCTGGGCATGTTCATGGTGTTGCCGGTACTGGCGACCTATGGCATGGACCTCGCCGGAGCTACCCCGGCCCTTATCGGGCTGGCGATTGGCGCTTACGGCCTGACCCAGGCGATTTTCCAGATTCCCTTCGGGATCATTTCCGACCGCATCGGTCGCCGTCCGGTGATTTACCTGGGGCTGGTGGTCTTCGCCCTCGGCAGTGTACTCGCCGCCAGCGCCGATTCGATCTGGGGCGTGATCGCCGGTCGTATCCTGCAAGGCGCCGGGGCGATTTCGGCTGCGGTCATGGCGTTGCTCTCGGACCTGACCCGTGAGCAGCATCGCACCAAGGCCATGGCCATGATCGGCATGACCATCGGCCTGTCGTTTGCCGTAGCCATGGTGGCCGGACCGTTGCTGACCCGTGCCTTCGGCCTGTCCGGGTTGTTCCTCGCCACGGGTGGCATGGCGCTGTTCGGTATCGTGATCGTGATGTTCATGGTGCCGCGCTCCACAGGCGCCTTGCAGCACCGTGAGTCAGGCGTCGCGCGCCAGGCATTGATACCGACGCTCAAGCACCCGGACCTGTTGCGCCTGGACCTGGGCATCTTCGTGTTGCACGCGATGTTGATGTCGAGCTTCGTGGCGCTGCCGCTGGCACTGGTGGAAAAAGCCGGGCTGCCCAAGGAGCAGCACTGGTGGGTGTACCTGACTGCGTTGCTGATTTCCTTCTTCGCCATGATCCCGTTCATTATCTACGGCGAGAAGAAACGCAAAATGAAACGAGTTTTGCTCGGCGCCGTCATGACGCTGATGCTCACTGAGCTATTCTTCTGGCAGTTCGGTGACAGCCTGCGGGCTCTGGTGATCGGTACGGTGGTGTTCTTCACCGCGTTCAATCTTCTGGAGGCCTCACTGCCGTCGCTGATCAGCAAGGTTTCACCGGCTGGCGGCAAGGGCACGGCGATGGGCGTCTATTCCACCAGTCAGTTCCTCGGTTCGGCATTGGGCGGGATACTCGGCGGCTGGTTGTTCCAGCACGGCGGTTTGTCGGTTGTGTTCCTGGGATGCGCCGGTCTCGCTGCCCTCTGGCTGGCCTTTGCTGTTACCATGCGTGAACCTCCCTACGTGACAAGCCTGCGCTTGCCGTTGTCGCCCGAGGCGATCCGCGAAGCGGGTCTGGTAGAGCGCCTGAAGGCTGTCGTAGGGGTAACAGATGCGGTGATCGTCGCGGATGAAGCGGCGATTTACATCAAATTGGACACCCAACTATTGGATCGCACCACCCTGGAAGACCTGGTGAACAACCCGGCCGGGGCAGCGTGCGTAGCCTAGGAGAATGTAATGGCCCGTGGGGTTAACAAAGTCATATTGGTAGGCACTTGCGGCCAGGATCCTGAAGTTCGTTACCTGCCGAACGGCAACGCCGTGACCAACCTGAGTCTGGCGACCAGCGAACAATGGACCGACAAGCAAACCGGTCAGAAAGTCGAAAAGACCGAATGGCACCGCGTATCGATGTTCGGCAAAGTGGCGGAAATCGCCGGCGAATACCTGCGTAAAGGTTCGCAAGTCTACATCGAAGGCAAGCTGCAGACCCGCGAGTGGGAAAAAGACGGCATCAAGCGTTACACCACCGAAATCGTGGTCGACATGCAAGGCACCATGCAACTGCTGGGCGGCCGTCCACAACAGGGCGACCAACAAGGCGGTGGCAACAACTACCAGCAATCCGCGCCACGCCAGCAGGCTCCTCGCCCGCAGCAGTCGGCACCGCAGCAGCGTCCAGCGCCACAACAGGCCGCTCCGCAGCCAGCTCCGGATTTCGACAGCTTTGATGACGATATCCCGTTCTAAGCAATAGCTTCGAACAAAACAAAGCCCGGTATCCCAAAAGGATGCCGGGCTTTTTATTGCTTGCAATTTCTCAGTCGAGTATCAGGTGTGGCAGAAATCGGCTCGAGTCCTTGGTGATCAGGCTGTTGTCTTCCCGAACACCGATGCCCGCTGCCTGGTCGCCGATGACCCAGGAACCAATCAGCGTATAGCTGTCATCGAACCTCGGAAGCGGCGCGAATTCCTGCAGGATGAACGGCGCATCCGTGTAGGGCCCATCCTCTTTCACGATCAGGCCTTCAATGGTTTGCAACTCGATGTTGGCGCCTTCCCGGGAGAAGAACGGTTTGCGCACCCAGCCTTTGGGCACCGCTTTTCCGGGTTCGGCATCCAGATGGGCCACCAGCAGGTTCGGGTGCCCTTTGTTGAATTCCCACAGCAGCGGCAGGATGCCCTTGTTGGAGATGATCGACTTCCAGGCCGGCTCGAAAAACTGCGTATCGCTCTGCGCAATCGCTGCACCAAAGGGTTCGTGGAAGATGAACTCCCACGCATGCAGCTTGAAGAGGTGAGGAATCCAGCGATCCTCGAGGTCGACGAAACGCCCATCGCTGGTGAGCCCGATGTCCTCGATATCGATGTGCCGTGATTCGATGCCGACCTTTTCTGCGATCAGGCGCAGGTAGTCGGTGGTGCCTCTGTCTTCGACCGAGTCTTTCATCGACGCGAAGTAGAACGGCTGCTTGAGTTGAAGCTGGGCGAAGGCCTGATGCAACTTGGTGTCGATGCTGTTGAACTGATCGACCTCCTTGGGCAGCAAGCCGCGTTCGATGCATTGTTCCAGCCAGCCCCACTGAAAGGCCGCGGCTTCATACAGGCTGGTGGGGGTGTCGTAGTTCAGCTCCAGCAACTTGGCGGGACCGGTGCCGTTGTAGGAGAAATCCATGCGCCCGTACAGGTGCGGATGGCCTTCGAGCCATGACGTGCGTATCAGGTCGTAGAAAGGCGCGGGAATGCTCATTCGCCCGAGCAATTCCTCGCTCTGGACCACACGCGCCACCAGATCCATGCACATGTCATGAATCTCGGTGGTCGGGTCTTCCAGGTCGTTTTCGATCTGCTTGAGGCTGAACTGGTAGTACGCGCTTTCGTCCCAATAAGGTTCATCGTCGATGGTATGGAACAGAAAGCCGAGGCTCTCGGCCGTCTGTTTCCAGTCATGCCGAGGCGTGCAGTGGATTTTCTTCATGGCCGGGCTTTCCTTAACTGCTCGATCCGCCGCCCCAGCCGCTGCGGGCACTGGCCTTGCTGCCGAAACCGCCACGGGAGGTGGAGGAGGCCACGGAGATCGGTTTGCTGGACGAGCGGATACTCGAGGTGCTGTAGCCACTGCCGTACTTCGCCTGGTTGGACCGGGTGAACGTCGTGCCCTTGGCGATTCGCTGGCTGAGTGTCGAGGACGCGTAACTGCCGCGATCATCGCGATAGCGGTACACCGGCTCCGAGTAGTAGCTGTTTCGGTTGTTGCTCAGCATGTTGCCGATCAGCAGGCCGGTCAGCAGGCTGCCGGTGGAGAACCCCGAGCCGCCATTGTTGGCTTCGGATGCAGGCAACTGTGCCCGTGCAGCATCGACCTGGGATTGAGTGACCTGGCCATCCGCCGTCAGCTCAAAGCCGCCGAGCCTGGGGATAAACTTGCCGTTCGAGTCCTGCTGGCACCAGTCGGTAACGAAGTCGGCGTCGCAATCGGCCTGGCTGTCGTACACCGGGGCGATGCGGCGATGCTCGGCCAGGGCGGTCATGTAGGCGTCGGAGCAAACGTCCACCGGGAGTTTTTCATCGGCACACTGCTGAACCGACTGGAAGTTGTACTTCTTCTGCACCGAGTAGGTTTTTTCCGTCGGCCCGCAGCCTGATATCGCCATGGCGACCGACGCGGCCAGCGAAAGCTGTACGTACGTGCTTCGTTTCATCCGGATCTCCGCGCGGTCAGTTCTGGGAAGGGGTCATGCACGCGGCGTTCAACATGCCGACGCTGATGGCCACTGCCGCCACGTAGATACCCGCCGCGATTTCACCTTTTTGAATGCGCTCGGAAGCGCCCTTGAGCACCAGGCTGGTCATCAGGAACGCCAGCAACTGGACGAAAGCGGCGATCACGGCCCAAATCACGAAATCCAGGATGCTGATCGAGTAGGCGATGACATTGCTGGCAGGAATGGCGAAACCGATGACCGCGCCACCGAGGGCGATGGCCGCGGCAACGTTGCCGGAGCGGATCAGTTCGAATTCCTTGTGGGGCGTGATTCGGGTGTAGACCCACTGGAACAGCGCGAACAGCACCGCGGCGCCGAGAAGGTAAGAAACAAACCCGAGCACGGCGGCTTTGTTCAACGAAATGGAGAGTGCTTCGAGCATGGAAAACGTCCTGTTTAAAAAACGGTCAGATCAGTGGTGTACAGCGAGATGCCCCGCGATGTGCTCAGACTGATAGTGCCTTCGGCATCTTCTTCAACGGAGAACAGCAGGAATTCCCGGCGATTGGTCAGGCCTGTGTCGCGGGCGTACAGCATCGAATGGTGCTCGATGCGGTAGGTCTCATTCTGGTTGCTCAGGTGCTCGCTCAGCGCCACCAGTTCCGTCTGGCCTGCCTCGCTGCCCCATTCGCGGGTGTATACAACGCCGTCATGAGTGAAGGTCGGCAAGCCGATCAGGCTGTCGGGGCCGGCCAGTTGTCGAAGCTGCGCTTCACTGTTGATGGTGATGTAGTCGAGGTAATTGAACAGGATCACCGACTCGACCTGGCCGGCGACATCGCCGGTGGTGTGCACCTGCAGCCAATGGTCTTCGTCGTTCAGGTAAAAGCGGGACAGCCAGGTCGACTGGCCCAGTTCAATGGTGCCGGCGCTCCAGACCTGCTGGGACTCGGGGATCGCGACAGAGGTTTTGCCGTCCAGCAGCAGCTTCAGGGTCGAATCGAACATCACACCCTTGCCGAATGCCAGGCCCAGCGGCCCGGTGGGTGTCTCATTGAACGGCACGTTGTCGTTGGCGATCCACTTGGAGTCCGCATTCGGGGCCTCAAGCCCCATCAACTTTTTAAACCATCCCATTAAAGACTTCCTTGAGGGGCAGAGGCGAGGCAGGCGCGTTCCTTCGATTCGGCAAAATGAAAGAAGGGCAATCTATGCCCTTCCTGTTGCGCGACTGCCCGCTGGATTACTCGGCCGATTGTTTTTTCAGGCGTTCGAGAATGGCGTTGGCGCTGCCGGCGTCCGGCGTGATGCCGGCCTCGCGCAGTTTGCGCTCCAGATCGTTGCCGTTCGAAGCATCGGCCAGTTCATCCTGGGCACTCAGCTCAGCCGCGCGCTGCTGTTGCTTGGCTTGCAGGCGATTGAGGGTGCCGACCGCGGTTTCCAGCTTGCCATTGGCGCCGCCACTGGCAATCGAAGCGCTGACCTGGGCCTTCTGCACGCTTTCGCGGGCCTTGGCCATGTCCACTTGCTGGCGCAGGCTTTTGATCCGCGCCTCAGCCTTGTTGATGTCCTTGCGCATGTTGTCGGCGTAGGTGCCGAACTCGGTGGCTTGCTTTTGCTCGGTATCCAGATCGTTGGTCAGCGTCGAGATGGCCTCGGCCACTTCGAGCGCCAGGTCTTCGCGGTTGGCCTGGATGGCGGCCAATGCCTTGGACTCCAGGTCCTTGATCTTGGCGTTGTACTCGCTGACGCGGTCCGCCGAGAGTTTGTGTTTGGCCATGATGGTGACCAGTTCGCGCCGGGCATTGGCCAGGGCGCTGTCGGCGTCGCGGATTTCCTGGTCGAGGATGCGCAGGGCCTGCTGGTCGACGATGGCTTCGCCGACTTCGCTGGCGCCGCCGCGCAATGCGGTGAACAACTTGCTCCAGATGGACTGAGTCATTGGAAATTCCCTGTTTGCGAATGGCTTGGAAGATGAGGATTACTTGAAGAAGTGTTCGAAGGCTTCGCTGGCGCGATGCACGTTGTCCACCAGGGTTTTGATCTCGGTGACCACGTTGGTCAGGCTGGAGTCGGAGCTCAGCGCGCCGAACATGTTGTAGACGGTCTGCCCGTTCGGCATGGACTCGATACCGATCGAGGACAGCGGGAACAGCTCGCGGCTGCGCAGCACGGCATCGTTGAAGGCACGCACGTCACTGATCGAGTCGATGTCGACCAGTACGGTGTCGACAATGATCTGCTCGCCAACCACCGCGACGTAGATCGGCAGCCCGCCGGACTCGTTCATTTCCAGCTTGATGCTGGATTCGGAGCCCTGAACGAGAGAAAGGGTGATTTCTTGCGATACCACTTCGTCCAGAGCCTGAAGGGCGGTGAACAGGCGATCGATGGTCCAGTTGTTACCTGCGCTCATGTAATTCTCCGACATGAATGAGCCAGCCTGAATCGGTTGGCGTAGCTGTTGCTCCATTTGCTTGAGCAGGCTTCGGTTTTCGGGAAGCACCCAAGCCTCGTGTTTCACATAACCGGCGGCGGCCAGTCCAGCGCGCATCTGCTTCATGTAGAAGCTCGACGGCTTTTTCGTGGACGGTTTCGAGCGCTCTTCCTTGCGGCTTGCCGGTTCGTTTCCGGGTCCGACAGGTGCATCTGATGGAGAGCTGCTTTTCATGGTGCCATTCCGTTACGAAAACTCACGCGTGGAAACACTACAGTCAATTCCGGTGACTCACAATGGCTCACGCGTGAGATTTTCTGACACACAAAAAAGAGTGAGATTTACAACGAACTGTAGGAGCAAGGCCTGCCCGCGATAGCGATCTCAAGGACGCCATCGCGGGCAAGCCATGCTCCAACGAGGAGGGGGTTACGCAGACAGGAACTCTTCGGTGGACACCACCTTGGCGTAGGCAAAGCCCAGCGCCGACATGAACGCAGCATGCACATGGGCCGCCGGAACGGTCAGGCCATTGAACTCCAGATCGCGGGAGGCGCAGGCGTCGTGGATCACCGTGACGCTGTAGCCCAGATCGTTGGCGGCACGGGTGATGCCATCGATGCACATGTGACTCATGCTGCCGGCCACCACCAGTTCCTTGATGCCTTGTTCGTCGAGGATCGACTGCAATTCGGTTTCACGGAACGAGTTGACGAAGTGCTTGAGCACCACCGGCTCATTGGCCTGGTTGAGGACTTTGGGGTGCAGTTTTGCGCCTTCGGAGCCAGGGGTGAAGAACGGTGCGGCGTCTGAGGTGAATTCGTGGCGAATGTGCACCACCGAATCGCCCGCCTCACGAAAGGCCTTGAGCAGGCGCACGGCATTGTCTGCGGCGGCATCGGCACCGGCCAGCGGCCACTTGCCCTGGGGGAAGTAGTCGTTCTGGATATCTACTACGATGAGTGCTTGCTTGGCCATGACTGTTTCCTCTAAGTGGGGTTTGGGTGTGGAATGAAGTATTGGCGCTGACGCGTCTGGCCGGGATTGGCCGCACCGACAATAGAAGGGGGAAAACTGACAATGGATGCACAACGGGCAATCGTCGAACTGGGCGTGTTGATCTATCCCGGCGCCCAGATGGCGGCGGTGCATGGCTTGACCGACCTGTTCGGGGTGGCCAACCGGATCGCCGCCGAGCACCAGGCGGCGCAACTGCCGTTGCTGCGCGTCAGCCATTGGCAGGTCGAGGGCGATCAGGCGCCGGTTCGGGTCTATGACAGCCACGGCGGTTCCGACGGTGCTCTGGTGGCGGTGTTGATCCCGCCGTCGATTGCCGGGTTCAGCGAGGGCCAGGCACCCCGGGCCTTGCTCGATTGGCTTCGGCAGCAGCACGCCAGTGGCGCGACCCTGGGCGGTGTATGCGTGGGGTCGCTGCTGTTGGCCGAAAGCGGTTTGCTCGACGGCCGTAGCGCCACGACTCACTGGACGTCGGCCAAGTCCTTTGCCGAGCGTTACCCGGCGATCAAGCTCAAGGCCGATACGCCTATCGTCGATGACGGCGACCTGATCACCACCGCCGGCCTGATGGCCTGGTCCGAACTGGGCCTGCGCATCGTCGACCGCTTGCTGGGGCCGAGCATCGCCACCAGCACCGCGCGTTTCCTGGTGGTGGAGCACAGCGACAGCGCCAGTGAATGCGGCAGCAACTTTGCGCCGATCCTCAGCCATGGCGATGCCGCGATTCTCAAGGTCCAGCACTGGCTGCAAAGTACCGGCGCCACCGATGTCTCGCTGACGGCGATGGCCGAGCGCGCGGGGCTGGAAGAACGCACGTTCCTGCGGCGCTTTCGCGCGGCAACCGGCCTCAAGCCCACGGAGTACTGCCAGCACTTGCGAGTGGGCAAGGCGCGGGAAATGCTCGAGTTCACCAATGGCACCATCGATCACATAGCCTGGACCGTGGGTTATCAGGACCCGGGGGCGTTTCGTTCGACCTTCAAGAAAATCACCGGGCTGGCGCCGAGTGATTATCGGACGCGGTTTGGGGTCACCCCGAATGCCGCTGCACGATAGTTACCCCCCCCTGAACCCCTGTAGGAGCGAGCCTGCTCGCGATTGCGCCAGCCCATTCAATGTGATCTGTCTGATCCACCGCCATCGCGAGCAGGCTCGCTCCCACAAGTCGTGCAAAATGCCGGAAATCTAAGCACCTTCGTGCAGAATCAAACAGGCCTCATGCCATCACCACTCTCTCAACCGTCTGACTTCAAAAGCCTTTCCCCGTCACCGCGATTGGCCTGATCCCTGCACCCCTTACGCTACATTCATCCAGCACCGATCGAAGGGGGACGCATGACCCCGACAAACCCCAGAAAGCTGGTGGTCGCCCATTCCGTGCGCCCCGATGCGCCGCAGCATGAAGTCGAAACCAACCGCGCGCTGGCCAAGTGGCTGGCGCAAATTCTCGGGCTCAAATTCGGCGGCAGCCATGACCCGCAGCAGCATCGCGATAAAGACATTTACCTGCTACCTACGCAAACGCTGGTGGGCGCAGAAGCTGCCCGGCAATTGGGTGTCAAAGGCCCGAAGGACCTGTGGGGCGGTTATGTCGAACATGACTTCATCTGCACCAAGGCCATCACCCATGGCCTGTTGAATGGGCAGGCCCAAGCCCCCCCAGGCTGGGCGCCGCTGTTTTCCGAGCGGGTACGCGGTGTAGTGCTCGACGGCCTCAGCGTGTTTTCCCTGGATGACGCGCGACCCGCTGCGAAACAGTTGCTGTACAGCGGCCCGATCCGCCTCAAGCCGATTCACGCCTGCGCCGGGCGCGGTCAGGAGGTGATCGACAGCCTCGACCGGTTCGACGAAATCCTCGCTCGCCCCGAAGCGAGAGACCTGTTCACCGAAGGCGTCGTGCTCGAGCAGGACCTGGATCAGGTGGTCACCCACAGCGTGGGTCAGAGTTTCTTCGGCGACAAAGTGCTGAGTTACTGCGGTGATCAATACTTGACCAGGGATGCCGAGGGCGAAGAGGTGTACGGCGGCTCCAATCTGCTGGTAGTGCAGGGTGGCTACGACGAGCTGTTGAAACTCGACCTCACCGCTGACGTACGCCTGGCCATCGGCCAGGCCCAGGTCTTCGACAACGCCGCGGATGAAGCCTATCCGGCTTTCTATGCCTCGCGGCGCAACTACGACATCGCCCAGGGCATCGACTGCAACGGCAAACAGCGCAGCGGCGTACTCGAACAATCCTGGCGCATGGGCGGCGCCAGCAGCGCCGAAGTGGCGGCCCTGCAAAGTTTCGTCAACAACCCGCGGATGCGCGCGATCCGGGTGTCCAGCGTGGAGACCTATATCGATCAGCCGCTGCCGGCGGACGCCATCGAGGTCTATCGCGGCCCTGCGGAAAACAGTGAATTCCTACTCAAATATGTGACGGTCAAACCCTATGACGGCTAGAAGCGAAAGCATTCAAATCGACATTGATGACGAGCAGATGAGCGGGACCTTTCTCAGTCCCAAATCGAAGGTCCCTGGCGTGCTCTTCGTGCACGGTTGGGGCGGTAGCCAGGAACGGGACCTGGAACGGGCCAAAGGCATCGCCGGCCTGGGTTGTGTGTGCCTGACCTTCGACCTGCGTGGCCACACCGGCGGCACCGGTATTCCACTGAGCCGGGTAACCCGCGAAGACAACCTGCGGGACCTGCTGGCGGCCTACGATCGCCTGCTCGCGCATCCGGCGCTCGATACCTCGGCGATTGCCGTGGTGGGCACCAGTTACGGCGGCTACCTGGCCTCGATCCTGACGTCGTTGCGTCCGGTGCGCTGGCTGGCGTTGCGGGTGCCGGCGCTGTATCGCGACGATCAATGGCACACACCCAAGCGCGATCTGGACAAGCTCGATTTGCGCGATTACCGCAGCACGCTGGTGCGCGCCGACAGCAATCGGGCGCTGCATGCCTGTTCGCAATTCACCGGGGATGTGCTGCTGGTGCAGTCCGAAACCGATGACTACGTGCCCCACGCGACCATCATGAGCTACCGCGCCGCGTGCCAGCAGACGCACTCGCTGACGCACCGCATCATTGATGGGGCCGACCATGCACTGAGCGATCCGGTTTCCCAGCAGGCCTACACCTCGATCCTCGTGGACTGGATCACCGAGATGGTGGTCGGGGAGCGGTTGAGCATCATTCAGTCCAGGTAAACTTGTGGGGTTCTTGCGGGCCCCATCGCGGGCAAGCCTTGCTCCCACAAGTGATCGACACAAATCCTGTGGGAGCAAGGCTTGCCCGCGATAGCATTCTTGAAAACACCGCAAATCACTTGGGCTTCTTAGAGATCCGCAACGACTTGGCCTTGGCCTCCACCAGCAAATACATCACCAGCGTGATCAACAGCGGCAGCAGAAAATAGATCGCGCGATAAGCCAGCAACCCCGCCACCAGGCTCCCGCGCGACACCTCATGCTGCAGCAAGGCCACGAACACCGCTTCCAGCACCCCGAGCCCCGCCGGTATGTGGGTGATGACCCCGGCGATGGCACTGATCAACAACACACCCAGCACCAACGGGTAATCGAGTTTGCTCGGCAACAGGGTGAAGATCACCGCCGCCATCAATGACCAGTTCAGCGCCCCGAGTGCCAGTTGCAGGATGGCCATGCGCAACGACGGCAGGTTGATTTCCACCCCGCGAATCGCCCATTCCCGTCGTTTGGAAAATTGACAGGCCGCCAGATACCCCGCACTCACCAGCAACAACAAAACCCCCACCGCTTGCAACGCGCCGCTGCTCAGTTTCCACCCCGGCGGCATGCGCACCAGGCCGCTGCTGAAGATCGCACCGGCAATCACCATGTAGCCGAACCAGTTGGTGGCCAGGCTCAGGCCGAGGATTTTCGCGATGTTGCTCTTGCTCACACCGAGCCGCGAATACAGTCGATAACGCATGGCGATTCCGCCGACCCAGGCGCTCAGGTTGAGATTGAAGGCGTAGCTGATGATCCCCACCGGCAGGATCTGCTTCCACGTCAGGTCCTGGCGGATGTAGGTGCGGCCGATCAGGTCGAAACAGGCGTAGACCAGAAAACTCACCAGGGTCAGGCCGGAGGCGATGAACAGTGTGCGCACCTTGAAATCCGCCAGGGTGTCGAACACCTCACCCCATTCGATGCGCGAGGCGAACATCGTCAACAACACGATCATCGCCAGGAAAAACAGCATCGTCAGCGGTCGTTTCCAGCGGCTCAAACGGGACTTGGCCGGGTGCTCGGCGTGAGTCGCCAGCTGTACGTCAGTGCGGCTCATGCGGATCGCTCCCGGTCGGTGAGGCGTAGGCTTTCAGGCGCGGTTTATGGGCCGGCAGCCAGCCGGCCCAGGCCGGGAAGTGGCGCAGGAAGTGGAACACCAGAAAGCCCACGGTCATGTGCCAGACTCGCCCGCGCGGCGCCTTGTCCACCGACATGAGCTTGCAGTGGTTGTCGGTGAGTTCTTCCAGCCGCTCGAACAGCTCACGATTGAACGTGCGGTCACGGATCAGCACGTTGGCCTCAAGGTTCATCGACAGGCTCAACGGATCGAGGTTGCTCGAGCCCACCGTGCTCCAGTCTTCGTCCACCAGCGCGACCTTGCCGTGCAGCGGGCGATCGCAATATTCGTAGATCTTCACCCCGGACTTGAGCAGGTAGTCGTAGGTCATGCGCGCCGCCAGCTTGGCCACCAGCATGTCGGGCTGGCCTTGCAGGATCAGGCGCACATCGACGCCCCGTCGGGCCGCGTTACGGATCTCGCGCAACAGTCGATAGCCGGGGAAGAAATAGGCGTTGGCGATCACCACCCGCCGTTGCGCCGTGCGCAAGACCTGGCGGTAAATCTCTTCGATGTCGGTCGAGTGCTCGTTGTTATCGCGATAGACCAACCGCACCTGACCGTCATGATCATTGATCACCAGTTCCGAGCGCCGCTGGCGTCGCCGCTGCCACCAATATTTGGCACGTGCGGGACGGCCGCATTGCAGCAGGGCGAAGTGATGGATGTCGGCGACGGCCGGGCCCTGGATTTCCACCGAATAGTCCTGCTTGGCCTCGGGGCCGAAGTCGGCCAGATGATCGCCGGAGAAGTTGATCCCGCCGACGAAAGCGATGCTCCCGTCCACCACCACGATCTTGCGATGCAGGCGGCGGAACCAGTTGGTACGCACACCCAGACGCTTCGGTGCCGGGTCGAACATCTGCAAATGCACGCCGGCGCCGCTGAGCGCGGTGAGGTAGCCGGTGCTCAGCTCGCCGCAGCCGAAACCGTCGAAGCTGGCGGTGACGCGCACGCCTCGTTGCGCCGCTTCGATCAGCACGGTTTTCAGCTCTTCGCCGACCTTGTCCTCGAACACGATGAAGGTTTCCAGCAGGATCTCGGTCCTGGCCTGGCGCATCGCCTCGAACACCCTGGGGAAATAGGCTTCGCCGTTTTCCAGCAGTTCGACGCGATTGTTGCCTTGCCAGCGGTACTCGACGTCCACCGCCGCGGGTTCGTCCATAGGCGGTGCGGCAATCTGTTCAACGTTGATTTTTTCCATCGGCGAGCTGCTCATAGTTCGATCTCCACCGACAGCGGGGCGTGGTCTGAAAGGTGTGACCAGGGGCGAGACGTCAGCACCTGCGGCAGGCTGGCCTTGAGGTTGCGTACGTAGATGCGGTCCAGGCGCAACGCCGGCAGCCGAGCCGGAAAGCTGCGCGCCGGCTTGCCGTGGTGTTCGGCGAATACTTCGCGCAAACCGCTGGGGTTGAGCAGAGCGTCGGCGCGCTGGCGCCAGTCGTTGAAGTCCCCGGCGACAATCACCGGCACATCGTCCGGCAACTCTTCCAGGCGGCGGGCGAGCAGTCGCAGTTGTTCGGTGCGATGGGTTTCACGCAGGCCCAGATGGACACAAATCGCGTGCACTTGCGGACCATCGCCGGGCATGCGCAACACGCAGTGCAAAAGGCCTCGGTTTTCATGGCCGCTGATGGACACATCGAGGTTGTCGTGACGCACGATCTGGAATTTCGACAGCAGCGCGTTGCCGTGATCGCCGGCCG
The DNA here is from genome assembly GCF_003228315.1 of Pseudomonas putida. Taxonomy (NCBI): domain Bacteria; kingdom Pseudomonadati; phylum Pseudomonadota; class Gammaproteobacteria; order Pseudomonadales; family Pseudomonadaceae; genus Pseudomonas; species Pseudomonas putida. The sequence continues at coordinate 3,589,841 of NZ_CP029693.1, read as the reverse complement.
GATAAACCGCGTTGCGCCCATAGGCGAACTGCGGCCACAGGGTGTCGGCGAGGAATTCGTATTGCGGCATTGCCGGCCAATTGTCGTAACGCTTGGGGTGCTGTTCGTGGGTACCGTGGACTTCCTGCAAAAACACCACATCGGCCGAGACACTGCGCACCGCCTCGCGCAGTTCCGGCAGGATGAAGCGCCGGTTGAGCGCGGTGAAACCCTTGTGGGTATTGACCGTCAGCACCGTGAAGCGATGCACCGTGGTTGCAATGGTCGCTTGCTCGTCGGTGACGCCGACCGGTTCGCGAATGCTCATGGCAGCACTCCTTCGGCGACGGGCTCTCCGGGGGCGGTCGCCAGATGGCGGTGCAGATTGAAACGCTCCAGCAGGCGACGTGCATCGAAGGGCGCACGAACTTTCACGTCGTTATCGAAATAGCAGAACACTTCGCGGGATTTACGCACACGGGCTTTCTGCCGGGGTGCGATCAGGTGCGGATCACCGGGTTGCCGTCCCTCGTGCCAGGCCTCGATCCGCTCGGCCCAGTGCCGCAGGGCCTGGGTGGTGTAACCGCTGGCGTAGAGTTCTTCGGCGCCGTGCAGGCGCAGGTAGACGAAGTCGGCGGTGATGTCTTCGCGATACGGCCATTTCCCTGCGGTGTCGGCGATCACCAGTGCGGTGTTGTAGCGTTTGAGCAGGCGGACAAACGCCGGATCGATGAAGCTGTCGTGGCGGATTTCCACGGCGTGGCGCACGGGTTTTTTCTTGTACGCGCGCAGGCTGGCAGGGCCGTGCAGGTGTGAGTCGTGCTGACGGGCGAGGGCGGCGGCTTGCTCAGTATCGTCGGGCAATTGTTCAAGGAAAGACTCGAACAGTTCGGCGTCGAATTTGAAGTTGGGCGGGAATTGCCAGAGGATCGGGCCGAGCTTTTCCCGAAGCTCCAGGAGCCCGGAGGCAAAGAAATTCGCCAGGGGTTTATGGACATCGCGCAGACGTTTGACGTGGGTGATGAAGCGCGGAGCCTTGACGCTGAAGACGAAGTGTTTCGGGGTTTCGGCGTACCACTGGGCGTAGCGTGCCGGGCGTTGCAGGGCGTAGAACGATCCGTTGATTTCGATGCTGTTGACGGCCCGCGACGCGAACTGCAACTCGCGTCTCTGGGGCAACCCCTTTGGGTAGAAATTCCCCCGCCAGGGCGTGTAGCGCCAACCTGAAATACCGATATGAATCGCCGCCATGTCGCCTCCCGTCCGAGTGCCCCATTCTTTTGCTGACTGTGGGGTGGCGACGAAAGTTTCGGCGGGGCTACGGACGGTAAAACCTGAAAGCACAAATCCCCTGTAGGAGCGAGCCTGCTCGCGAAAGCGGAGTTTCAGTCACATCAATGTTGAATGTGCAGCCGTCTTCGCGAGCAGGCTCGCTCCTACAGTGGGGGTATCAGTGACTGGCGACTACGCGAGTCGAGGATTCGGCATACACCGGCCCCAACCGATCCAACCGCCCACTCCACGCCGTCAACGCCAGCGCCACCAACACCACCAGCCCACCGATCCACGCGGTATGGATCAAGCCCATGTGCGCCACGATCAAGCCACCACCCCAGGCACCACCGGCAATCCCGAGGTTGAACGCGGCAATGTTCAGGCCCGAGGCTACATCCACCGCATGAGGGGTGTGATGCTCTGCCTGGCGCACCACATACACCTGCAGCCCCGGCACGTTGCCGAACGCCACGGCGCCCCAGACCAGTACGGTGGCCAGTGCCAGCCACGGGTTGCCGGCGGTGAAGGTCAGTGCGAACAGCACGGCGGCGAGCAGGGCGAAGATGATTTTCAGGGCGCTGATCGGGCCGCGCTTGTCAGCCAGTTTGCCGCCCCAGATGTTGCCCACCGCGACCGAGACGCCATACACCAGTAGCACCAGGCTGACCGTGCCGGCGCTGAAGCCCGAGAGGTCCTGAAGGATCGGCGCCAGGAAGGTGAAGGCGATGAACGAGCCGCCGTAACCGATGGCGGTCATGGCGTACACCAGCAACAGCCGGGGTTGCTTGAGCACCTGCAGTTGCTGCAACAGCGACGCGGGTTTGCTGTGGGCGATGTTTTTCGGCACAAAGAGCAGGCTGCCGACAAAGGCGATCACGCCCAATGCCGACACGGCGAGGAAGGTTTCACGCCAGCCGAAGTGCTGACCGATGAAAGTGCCCAGCGGTACGCCCGTCACCAGCGCCACGGTCAGGCCGGTGAACATGATGGCGATCGCGCTGGCGGCTTTTTCCTTGGGCACTAGACTGGTGGCGATGGTCGAACCGATCGAGAAAAACACGCCGTGGGCCAGGCCGGTCACGATGCGCGCCAGGATCAGCGACTCGTAGCCGGGGGCTTTCCAGGCCAGCAGGTTGCCGAGGGTGAACAGCACCATCAGCGATAACAACAGCAGTTTGCGCGGGACCTTGCCGGTCAGGGCGGTCAGCACCGGTGCGCCGACGGCGACACCCAAGGCATACAGGCTGACCAACAGGCCGGCGGACGGCAGACTGACCCCGAGGTCGGCACCGATGGTGGGTAACAGGCCAACGATGACGAACTCGGTCGTCCCGATGGCAAAGGCGCTGAGGGTCAGCGCGAGCAAGGCAATGGGCATGGCTGCAACTCCGGTGGGTTGATTCGATGGAGCGCAGTGTCAGGGTTTGGGTTGTGCCGAAAAATACAGGGACAGGCATTTGATATTTGCCTGGAACGCAAGGATCGAACTTGCCGGCCATTTCCCGATCAGTTCCTTACAGGCTCATCCATAGGGAGCGCGTGCTTTGATCAAGTTCAAGACCGCGATATTGCTGGGGGCGCTGCTGTTTCTGGGCAGCGAGGAACTGGAGGCCGCGACGATTCCGGGCGTACCGGCCGCCGCCGCGACACCGCCGGCGCACCCGCAGCCGCTGGTGGAAGGCGGATTGCTGGGCGCCATCAGTTCGAGCCTCGATGAGGTGCAGGACAAACTCGATCTCAACGAAAACCTGGTCGACGCCTGGCGCTTGCGTGCCGATCGCGCGGCCGATGAAGTCGATCAACTGGTCAATCGACCCTCAGCCCGTTCGGCCTGGAGCGTGTCCGGGGATTTCCTGCTGCTGACCGCGGTGTGGGCGGGCGTCTTCGGCCTGCTCTGGATGTTCGGCAAATCTTTGGCCGAACGCCTGTGCCGGCATCGCCTGCTGCTCAGTCGCGAGCGCGGCCAGGCATTGCTGGGCTATGTATTGCCCTACAGCATTCCGGCGGTGGTCAGCCTGCCGCTGACCCTGTATGCCAGTCACCTGTTACCCATGTCGGCAGGGCGGGCGCTGGCGCTGTGCCTGGCCTATGCCACCAGCAGCGGATTGTTCGCCGCGTCACTGGTGATGTCGCTGGTGGTGCTGTTCAACGCCGGTCACAAGCGCAGGGCGGTGCGGATCATTCGCCAGGACAGCCCGCGACCGCTGTTCGTCATTGGCTTTCTGGTGGCCCTGAGCGATGCCCTGACCAGCCCGCAGATCGCGCACCAACTGGGTAGCAATCTCACCAGCAGCATTGCGGTGTTCACCGGTCTGGCGGCAACGATTTCCTTCGGGCTGCTGGTGTTTCGCATGCGCCGGCCCGTGGGCCAGGTGATCCGGATCTTACCGCTGGCTCAGCGCCGATCGCAGCCAGCGTTGCGCGAAACCCTGCGGATTTTTTCCGGGCTCTGGTATTGGCCGATCCTGTTGATGGTGCTGGTCTCGGTGATCAACCTGATCAGCGTCAGCGATGACAACCAGCAGGTGCTGCGCAGTGCGCTGTTCACCACGATTTTGTTGATTGCCACAGTGTTCCTGAGCACCACGCTGCATCACCTGTTCAAGTCGCGCAACGAAGCAGAAGTGCGGCGCAGCAGTGCCTATAAGGAACGCTTCCTGAACCTGTCCCATGCCTTGCTGCGCATCGCCATGGCCATTGTGTTCATCGACATCCTCGGGCGCATCTGGGGCGTGTCGTTGTTCGAGTTTGCAGTGACCAACTCGGTCGGCCGGGCGATCAGCGATTCACTGAGCCATATCGGCCTGATTTTCCTGGCGACCTGGATGGTCTGGGTGGTGCTCGACACCGCGATCCAGGAAGCCCTGAAACCGCCGGTCAACAAGCGCTCGGCGCGCCAGCCCAGCACCCGGGTCAAAACCATCCTGCCGCTGTTGCGCAACGCGATCAAAATCATTCTGGTGGTGATCTGCGCCATCACCACCATGGCCAACCTGGGGATCAATGTCGCACCGTTCCTGGCCGGTGCCGGAGTGATTGGGCTGGCAATCGGTTTCGGTTCACAGCAACTGGTGCAGGACGTGATCACCGGCCTGTTCATCATCATCGAAGACACCCTGTCCATCGGCGACTGGGTGGTGCTCGACTCCGGGCACGCCGGCACCGTCGAAGGCCTGACCATCCGCACCCTGCGCCTGCGCGACGGCAAGGGGTTCGTGCACTCGGTGCCGTTCGGTCAGATCAAGGCGGTGACCAACCAGTCCCGGCAATTTGCCTATGCGTTCTTTTCGGTGCAGTTCACCTACGACACCGATGTCGACAAGGCCATCGAACTGATCCGCGAGGCCGGGCATTCGATCAGCAGCGATCCGTTCCTCAAGTACAACCTGCAAGGGCCACTGGATGTGTTCGGCGTGGACAAGATGGACCTTAATGGCGTGGTGCTGACGGCGCAGTTCCGCACGGTATCGGGTGGGCAATATGCGGTGAGCCGGGCGTTCAATCAGCGTTTGAAAAAGCTTGTGGATAACAGCCCGTGGGTGCATTTCGCGCAGACTTATCCACAGCAGGTTTTGATGCCCAGGCAGGCGGAGCCGGTGATGGAGGACGGGGTAGAGGTGGAGCATTCGGCGGTGTTGATGCCGGATCGGTTGCGGCCTCAGTAATTTGTTGCCTGGGCTGGCCTCATCGCGAGCAGGCTCGCTCCTACAGGGGAGCGGTGTACACATTCCATTGTAGGAGCGAGCCTGCTCGCGATGGGGTCGGTCCGGTCAACATCAATGCCGGATCAGCTTGCTACGCACCTCAGCCATCACCTGCTGATCCAACTCCACCCAGAACAACGGCTTGCCGGCAATCTCCGCCGCCACCGGCCCCCCATCGCGATACACCAACCGATTACTCGCCAGCGCCGGCACTTTCGCACCCGGCAACAAGGTGCCCGCCAGGTTCAGCGGATCGACCCCGCACACGGCGATCAAACTGCCGTCATGGGGCCGGCGGCGTACTTCGCGCAACAGCGGGATAGCCTCGGGCAGGGCGAATTGCTCACCCGCCAGGCCGCTGACAAACCGCCCGCCGCGAATCTCGCCCCGGGCCTCCAGTCGATGGAACGTGCGCAGCAATTCGCGCCAGCTCGGCAGCCAGTCCGCCTCACGCTCCAGCAGGCGCCAGAACACCACGCCATAGCGGCGCAGCAAGGTCATGGCGATATGTTCCAGGGTCTCGGTGGGTGTGGGCGCCGGGCGCGCGTTATCCACCACGGGGGCAGGTGATCCGCGTCGCAGCAACGCCCAGCGCCCGGCATCGTCCATGCCGCCGATAAATGCGCCGCGCCCGTGACGGCTACCGCGATTCTGTCGCTTGCTCGCTGGGGTGATCAGCGCCCGCAACCCGGCGAAGCTGTCGGCATTCACCAGCCCGGCGCCCACCAGTTCCTGCAAGGCGATTTCCAGTTCGGTACGCAGCACATGGGCTTCATGGGTCAGCTCATCGAAAAACAGCGCACCGTGCTGGCGCAGCGCTTCGTAGACTTTTTGCGTCTTCGGCGACAGTTCGCTGACTGGCGTCTGTTCAGTCAAATCGCTCCACAGCCCGACCCGGTTGCGCGGCAACAGCAGAATGGGCGTATTGCGCAAGGCGCTGCTGGCGCTCTTGTTGCGCGCGGTGAGTCGGGTCCAGACCAGCTTGCCGCTGCGGCACAGCTCATCCAGCCAACTCGCCGAATAGTCCTTGATGCGCGCCGGCAGAATGTCGCTGTCCCAGGCTGACGCGGCGGCGGGGTAGCCCTCGAACTGCGCGACGATCGACGGCAACACCGCGCTGCCCTGGCCCTGGCTGGCGCTGGACAGATGTTGCCAGTCGAAGAGGAAACGCATGAAGTCCTGCAACGCCACGGGCTCGATTTCCCGGCGCAGACGCTTGACCGTGTAACGATGAATCCGCGCCAGCAAATGCCGCTCGCACCATTGCTCCGCTTCGATGCCTGGAATGAAACGGCCACGCAACACGTAACCCTCGCGTTCCAGTTGCGCCAGCGCCTGGGTGACGTGCGCCGGTGGCAAGCCCAGCGGTTCGGCAATCGCCGGGAGCGACAGTGGCGCAAAGGCGCCCAGGCGTGCGCGGATCACTTCCAGCACGGCGTCGTCCCTTTCCCAGGGTTCATCGAATCCGGGCAAGGCTTCCACGGCTGGCCACACAACGGCCTGTGGATAAATCGCTTTCAGGCAGCTCAAGCGTTCCCGGGCCAGCCACAACGATTGGTCAAGACGACAGGCACGGCCGCTGGCCGCGAGGACATTCAACCAATCGAGCCAGTTCGGATTGGCCAGTGCTTCCGCATCGGTGATGCACGCCAGGCTCATCAGCGCCTCGTGCATTTCATCGACCCCGTTGGGCGCAGGCCAGGCTTCCTCAGCCACGGCGGCGATGGCATCCAGGTCCAGCGCACCGAGGTCGTCGGTGGATTGCGGGTCGCTCCAGCGGCGGTTGAGCACGGCTTGGGTGCGGCGCTCTTCCAGCGGCGCATCGTCGAGAAAGGTGTAGGGGCGGGCGCTGAGAATTTCCGCCGCCAGCGGCGAGGGCGCCGGCAGATCGCGACTGATCAGGCGTACTTCCCCCCGTTCCATTCGCCGTAACAAGGCCAGCCAGCCCTCGGTGTCCATGGCTTCGTGCAGGCAGTCGTCGAGGGTCTGCTCCACCAGCGGATGGTCGGGAATCTCGCGTTCGCCGGCGAGGTTTTCCAGGCAGGCGATTTGGTCGGGAAACACGCTGGCGATCAGGTCTTCGCTTTTCATGCGCTGGATCTGCGGCGGAACCTTGCGCCCACCTGAATAGCGCGGCAGGGCCAGCGCGACCCCGGCATTCCAGCGCCAGCGCACGCCGAACAGCGGTGCATCGAGCACAGCCTGTATCAGGATGTGCTCGGCACTGTTGCTGTGCAGATAGCGCCAGACGTCATCCAGCTCGAAGCTGTGACTGGTGGACAGCGACAGCACAATCGCGTCTTCGCTGGCGGCGGCCTGCAGTTCGAAGTTGAAGGTGCGGCAAAAGCGCTTGCGCAGGGCCAGGCCCCAGGCACGGTTGATGCGACTGCCGAACGGCGTATGGATGATCAGTTGGGTGCCGCCGGACTCGTCGAAAAACCGCTCCATGAGCAAGGTGTCCTGGGACGGCAGGGCGCCGAGGGCCTGACGCGCGCGGGCCAGGTATTCCACCAGTTGTTCGGCGCTGGCAATGTTCAGGCCCAGTGTGCCGGTCAGCCAGTCGAGCGCGGGTTGCAGATTGCCCGGCGTGTCGGCCAGCAGATTATCGAGTTGCGCCTGCAGGCGGGCGACGGCGAATGACAGTTCCGCGCTGCGTCCCGGCGCTTCACCGAGCCAGAACGGAATCGTCGGTGGCTGCCCCTGGGCGTCCTCGACCCGGACCTTGCCGGTTTCGACCCGCAGGATGCGATACGAGGTATTGCCCAGTTGGAACACGTCGCCGGCGATGCTTTCCACGGCAAAGTCTTCGTTGACGCTGCCAATGTTCAGCCCCTGGGGTTCGAGCAGCACGCTGTAGTCGGCGTTGTCCGGAATGGTCCCACCACTGGTTACGGCCGTCAGTTTGGCGCCTCGGCGACCGCGCAGGGTGCGGTTGACGGCATCGCGATGCAGGTAGGCACTGCGCATGCCCTGACGGCCGTTGTAACCCTCGGCAAGCATGTGCAGCAGTGCCTGATAGTGTTTGTCGTCGAGGGTGGCGTAGGGCGACGCCCGGCGCAGCATCTCCAGCAGCCCTTGCTCCGTCCATTCCTGGCAACTCACCTCGGCGATGATCTGCTGAGCCAGCACATTCAGTGGCGACTCGGGGATCAGCAAGGTGTCCAGCTCACCCCGACGTACGCAATCGAGCAGCGCCGCGCATTCGATCAGATCGTCACGGGTGGTGGCGAACAGTCGGCCCTTGGGCGTGCCGCCGACCTGGTGCCCGGAGCGACCCACCCTTTGCAGAAAACCGGCAATCGAGCGCGGCGAGGCGATCTGGCACACCAGGTCGACGTCGCCGATGTCGATGCCCAGCTCCAGCGAGGCCGTGGCGATCAGCACTTGCAACTCGCCGCGCTTGAGCCGCTGCTCGGCGTCTAGGCGAAACTCCTTGGCCAGGCTGCCGTGGTGAGCGGCCACGGCGTCCTTGCCCAGGCGTTCGCTCAGGTGACGGCTCAGGCGCTCGGCCAGGCGTCGGGTGTTGACGAAGATCAGCGTGGTGCGGTGCTCGCGGGCGAGGGCGGCGAGTCGGTCGTAGACCAGTTCCCAGACGTCGTTGGCCATCACCGCCGACAACGGCACGGGAGGTACTTCAATGTCCAGATCCCGTGGCCGGGCATGGCCGATGTCGATGATCTCGCAGTCACGATCACGCCCGACCAGAAAGCGCGAGACCGCTTCGATGGGTTTTTGCGTTGCCGACAGGCCGATGCGTACCAGCGGTTCGGCGCAAAGGGCCTGCAGGCGTTCCAGGCTCAGGGCCAGGTGGCTGCCGCGTTTGCTGGCGGCGATGGCATGAATTTCGTCGACGATCACCGTGCGGGTGGTCTTGAGCATCTGCCGGCCGGAATCGGAACCGAGCAACACGTAAAGGGATTCCGGGGTGGTGACCAGAATGTGCGGCGCGCTCTTGCGCATCGCCGAGCGTTCTTTCTGCGGGGTATCGCCGGTGCGCACGGCGGTGGTGATCTGCAATTCGGGAAGGCCCATCGCGCGCAGTTGTTCGGTGATGCCGGCCAGCGGGTTTTGCAGGTTGATCCGGATGTCGTTGGACAGCGCCTTGAGCGGCGAGACGTAGACCACCAGGGTTTCGTCGGGCAGGCCTTCGGGGTTGTCCAAACCTCGGTGCACCAGATCGTCGATAACGGCAAGGAAGGCGGTGAGGGTCTTGCCGGAGCCGGTGGGCGCGGCGATCAGGGTCGAGCGGCGCTGGCGGACCAGCGGCCACGCCCGGGCCTGGGCGGCAGTGGCCGTTGCGAAGGTGTTGCTGAACCAGGCGCTGACGGCAGGGTGGAAGCCGGCCAGGGCACTGTCGGCGGGAATGGGCAGGTTCATGGGGTCAGTTATGCGGTTGGGGGCGGGAAGATGCAAGTACCGCTGGGGGGGATCTATTGCGGCCTTCAGGGCCTCATCGCGAGCAGGCTCGCTCCTACAATGGATGTGTGTACACCGACCTACTGTAGGAGCGAGCCTGCTCGCGATGGGGCCCGTACGGGCGCCGCAGCACTCAGGTATCTACACTTTACGGATGACGGTTGCGCACTAAACCCGCAAAATGCAACGATCCTGCATCTATCGACGACAACGCCTACAGGCGCTGTTGATAAAACCATTGTTCCAATCAGACTGGGCCTGCTGACTTTATGCGAATGCGCCTTATGTTACTGGGCGGCGGAAATGCCCTTGGGCAGGCGCTGATTCGCCTCGGTGCGGAGGAAGACATCGGTTTCCTCGCCCCCCGCCCACCAGAAGACGGCTGGGATGCCGCGAGCCTGACGCAACTGCTCGACGACACCCGCCCGGACGCGTTGATCAACCTTGCCTACTACTTCGACTGGTTCCAGGCCGAAGCGGTCAGCGAGCAGCGTCTGGCCGGGCAGGAGCGGGCGATCGAGCGTCTGGCCGAGCTGTGCCAGCATCACAACATCGTTCTGTTGCAGCCTTCGAGCTATCGGGTATTCGACGGCTCCCGCGCCACGGCCTATAGCGAAAAAGACGAACCGGTGCCCCTGGGCCTGCGCGGCCAGGCGTTGTGGCGGATCGAGCAGAGCGTGCGTGCCACCTGTCCGCAACATGTGCTGTTGCGTTTCGGCTGGCTGCTCGATGACAGCCCCGACGGTACCCTGGGGCGTTTCCTCGGCCGGGCCGAAAGCCCGGAAGAGTTGTTGCTGGCTGATGATCGTCGAGGCAATCCGACACCGGTAGACGACGCGGCCCGGGTGATCATCTCGGTGCTCAAGCAACTCGACTGCGCGGCGCCGTTGTGGGGCACCTATCACTATGCCGGGCACGAGGCGACCACGCCTTTGGCCCTGGGACAGGCGATCCTCACGGAAGCGCGGGCCTTGCATCCACTGGCGATCGAAGCGCCTACCGCGCAGGCTCACGCCGCGCGCGAGGACGCTGCCGAGGAGCCGCAGCATGCGGTGCTGGCCTGCAAGAAAATCCTCCACACCTTCGGTATCAAGCCCCGCGCCTGGCGTGCGGCCCTGCCGGGGTTGCTGGACCGCTTTTACCGCAAGGGCGACGTCAAACCGTAGAGCCGTAAAACTGTAGGAGCGAGCCTGCTCGCGAAGAAGCCATGGGCGCCGCGGGGCATCAGGTTTAACGCGTCATCGTTGACGACCATCGCGAGCAGGCTCGCTCCTACAGAAAAAAATCATAGAAAAAGGCGCCCATCAGGCGCCTTTTTTTACAGCTCGTTCCCACCACGTGAACGATTTTCAGAACTTGTAGCCCACACCCACCATGTAGACGAACGGATCGGCATCCACGTTCACCCGTGCCCGTGTACCCGGTGCGACGGCGTTGTTTTCCACGGTCGCGCGGGTATCGATGTCGATGTAGCGCAACTGGGCGTTGACCAGGATGTTGTCGGTCAGCATGTAGTCGGCACCGACCTGCCAGGCCATGCCCCAGGAATTCTTGGTGTTGAAGTTGCTGAAACCGTTGGCGCGCGCGTCGCTGCTCAGGTGTTCGTCGTACATCCAGGTGTAGTTCACGCCCGCACCGACATAGGGCTGGAACGCGAACTTGGGATTGAGCGGGTAGTACACCAGGCTCAAAGTCGGCGGCAGTTGCTTGAAGCTGCCGAGCTTGCCGTTGGCCGCGCTCAGGGCGGTGCCCTTGAGTTTCACGTCATGTTCGAACGGCGTGGCCGCGAGCAATTCGATGCCCACGTGATCGGTGATCATGTAGGCGAAGTTCAGGCCCAGTTGCGTGTCGCTGCTCAGCGTCGCCTTGCCACCCAGGTCGGCACCGCTCAATGGACCCTGATCGACCTTGACGGTGGAGCTGTCGGTATTGGGGTCGACGGTGATGGCGCCGGCACGCAGGAGGATATCGCCGGCTTCGTGGGCATGGGCGAGCGGGGCTGCGAGCGCGAGGGCTATCAGCGAGGCGCCGAGCAAGGACTTGTTCATGGGGGCTCCAAAGGACGTTAAAAATTTTCGATGTCCAATGGTAAGGCGGCTAACGATTCGGTCTTTTGACTCAGCTCAAGGAAACAGTGATGGGCCGGGTATTTTCAGCATTTTTGATGGCGCCATCGCGGGCAAGCCTTGCTCCTACAAGGGCAACGGTGAATCTGTAGGAGCAAGGCTTGCCCGCGATGGCGTCCTCACAATCAACACATGACCGCCGGATTCACTCCGGCAATTCATACATGTAAATCTTGTCCGCCTCCATCTGATACCCGGCATCCGCCAGTTCACTGCTGGACGCCTTGACCTGCATCGCCCCTTCAACCCAGTACGGCTGATACAACTCGTCGACCTTCACGCCCACTTCGCTTTTGACGTGCACGATCTGGTTCGACGGCGGTGGCGGGACGTGGATGCAGGCGCCGAAATACGGCACCAGCAAAAACTCCGTGGTACGGCCTTCCTCATTCACTTCCAGCGGCACGATGTACCCCGGCAAGCGAATGTTCTGACCGTCGAGGGCCTTGACCACCGGGGCGTTGGGCATGCTCTGCTTGGCCGCCGGCGCCGATTCGGCGGACAGTGCGTCGCTCATTTTCGACAGGTCGTGCAGCGGCGTCATGTCCGGCACTTCCGGCATGGCGTCGGGCGGGATCATTTCCGACCAGGTCAGCTCCTTCGGCTCGGCGGCCCACAGCGGCAGGGCAACCAGCATCAACAGCGCAAACAGAGCGCGGCGCATTTTCTACATCCTCATAAACGGATCGACAGGCCATCGGCCAGGGATTGGCGATACGCGCGCCAGGCCGGCACGCTGCCCATCAGCAGGGCGGCGAGCAGGATGCCACCAAGCAGCGTCCATTCATACTCGCTTGGCCATGCCAGCGGCAGATACAGCCCGTAATTGGCTTGCACGTAGCCCTGGGCGGCGGCGATGCACACATACAGCAGCGCCAGGCCGGCGACCACGCCGGCGAGTGCCAGGGCGAACGCCTCCAGTACCAGCAAGGTCGCGATGTGCCAGGGCCGCGCGCCCACCGAACGCAGAATCGCCATCTCGCGGCGGCGTTCGTTAAGGCTGGTGAGAATCGCCGTGAGCATGCCGATCAACCCGGTCAGCACCACGAACAGCGACACCACGAACAAGGCTTTTTCCGCGGTGCCCATCAGGCTCCACAACTCTTGCAGCGCCACCCCCGGCAGGATTGCCAGCATCGGCTCGCCACGGAACTCGTTGATTTCACGCTGCAGGGCAAAGGTCGAAATCTTGCTGTTGAGGCCGAGCATGAACGCGGTGATGGCTTGCGGCGTCAGGTCCATGTTGCGTGCCTGATCGGCGCTGACCCGACCATTGCCGCGAGCTGGCACGCCGTTATGCCAGTCGATGTGGATCGCTTCCATGCCGCCGAGGCTGATGTGCAGCGTGCGGTCGACCGGGGTGCCGGTGCGCTTGAGAATGCCGACTACGGTGAACGGCTTGTCGTCATGCTTGACCAGGCTGATGGCGGCCACGCCGTGAGCCAGCACCAGTTTGTCGCCGAGCTTGTAGTGCAGCGCGTCCGCTACTTCGGCGCCGAGCACTACTTCGAACGGGTCGGTGGCGAAAGCGCGGCCATCGGCCAGTTCCAGGTGTTGCTGGCGGCCGTACTGGTAATGCTCGAAGTAGGCTTCGGTGGTGCCCATCACTCGGTAACCGCGATGGGAGTCGCCGAGGGACATCGGGATCGCCCACTTCACCTTCGGATCGTTGGCGAAGTGCTCGAAGCTGTCCCAGCGGATGTTGTTGGTGGCGTTGCCGATGCGGAACACCGAGTACAACAGCAGGTTCACCGAGCCCGAGCGCGCGCCGACAATCAGGTCGGTGCCGCTGATGGTGCTGGCGAAACTGGCCTTGGCTTCGGTGCGTACCCGTTCCACCGCCAGCAGCAGGCAGACCGAAAGGGCAATGGCGAGCGCGGTGAGGATCGCGGTGAAGCGGCGGTTAGCCAGGCTGGCCATGGCAAGACGAAACAAATACATCTCAGACCTCGGAAGACGTGGCGGCGCGATTGAGTTCGGCCAGCGACAGATGACGATCGAACAGCGGCGCCAGGCTCTGGTCATGGCTGACGAACAACAGGCTCGAGCCGGCTTCACGGCATTCGGCGAACAGCAGGCGAATGAAGTTCTCGCGAGCGTCGTAGTCGAGGGCGGAGGTCGGTTCGTCGGCGATCACCAGTTCCGGTTGGCCGATCAAGGCGCGTGCGGCGGCCACCCGTTGCTGTTGGCCGATGGACAGCGAGTCGGCGCGGCGGCCGAGGATGTGCTCATCCTTCAACCCCAGGTGAGCGAGCAAGGTCGCGGCGGCTTTATCGACGCTGCCGTGGCGTTGTTTCGCCCGTGCGGCGCGCAGCTTAGAGAAGTGGCAGGGCAGTTCGACGTTCTCGCGCACCGAGAGAAACGGCAGCAGGTTGAACTGCTGGAAGATGTAGCCGGTGTGATCGACGCGGAAATGGTCGCGGGCACCGGCCGACAGTTGCGTCAGTTCCTGGCCGAGCAGGCGGATGCTGCCGCGATCGGGCTTCTGCACACCGCCGAGCAGGCCGAGCAGGGTGGTCTTGCCACTGCCGCTGGGGCCCTTGAGGAACAGGGTTTCCCCCGGCTCCAGTCGAAAGGCCGGGATGTCCAGCAACGGCGGGTGACCGGGCCAGCTGAAGCCCAGGTCGGACAGTTCGATGAGTGCTTGGGTCATGTGAAACCGGTCTGGTGGGTGGTGAACCCCCTGTAGGAGCGAGCCTGCTCGCGAAAAACGCAAAGACGCCGCGTTCTTTCAGGATGGCCGTGTTTTCGTTCACGACCATCGCGAGCAGGCTCGCTCCTACAGGGGATCCAGGGTGAATTTAGAATTTCAGGGCAGCGGCCTTGGCCGTGACTTCAACCCCCTGCTGTCCGTTCGGGCCGATCAGTTGTACCTGAATTTTCTGGGTCGCCGGGAATGTGTTGAAGATATTCGCCAGGTCCAGGGTTTTCAGCGCGTCCGGGGTGGCGCAGGTGAAGTGGTAGTGGGCGTGGATTTCGCTGTGGTCGTGATGGTGTTCGCCCTTGGCGTCTTCGTCGTGATCGTGATCATCATCGGCGTCGGGTTTGTCGCCGAACAGCGGGCTGTTGAGCTCCTGATCCGACACCACGCATCCCGCGGCCTTTGGCAGGTTGAACAGCGCCAGCGGATTTTCCAGCTCAGTGCGGGCGGCGACCACCTTGGCCTTGTCGGCCTCGCTGGTGGCGGCATGTTCGAAGCCCACCAGGTTCATCGCCGGGCTTTCCAGCTCCAGTTCCAGGCTCTGGCCATCCAGCGCCGCGTTCAAGCGCCCGACGCCATGTTCATGGGCGCCGAGGCTGCCGTGCTCATGGTCGTGATCATGCTCATCGGCCGCGTAAGCGGCAGCCAGCGGCAACAAGGCAAACGGCAAAGCGAGCAGCAGACGACGCATGGTGAGTCTCCGGAAAGTAAAATGAAAGAAATGTTATGTAATCTTATAACGTAAGTGCGGAGAGTTTGACTGCCTGCTTGGCGTTGCACAAGTCCCATGGGAGCATGCAGCGAAGAAATAAGCGGGAGCAGACCCATGTTGCGAATTCGCGGAAGCATCGGCGAGTGGCCGGTGGATTTGACGCTGGAGATGGATGACGCCGATTGGGCACGGCTCGGTGCGCAAATACAGGTGGAAAAAAACGAGGCGGTTGCAACGCCGGCCAAACCGCTGAATCAGGATGATGCGCTGTGGCAGATCGCCAGGGACCTGCTGCGCAAGGCCGGACAATTGAGCGGGCCGGATCTGCTGGATCAGTTGGAGGCGCTGACCGGTAGCGCGGTGTCGGGCAAGCGGCTGCTGGTGCGCTTGCGCCATAGCGCGGATGTGAAGGTGGAAAGTGGCGCGGATACGCCGGTCTTCCATTGGATTGAAAACCCGTTGTAGGAGCGAGCATGCTCGCGAAAAACGCAAGGACACCGCGTTAATTCTGGATGGCCGCGTTATCGTTCACGACCATCGCGAACAAGTTCGCTCCT
Source organism: Pseudomonas putida (assembly GCF_003228315.1). NCBI lineage: Bacteria > Pseudomonadati > Pseudomonadota > Gammaproteobacteria > Pseudomonadales > Pseudomonadaceae > Pseudomonas > Pseudomonas putida. The sequence goes on along the minus strand of NZ_CP029693.1, from coordinate 3,574,371 downwards.
ACAGAGGGCGTTTAATACAGCGCAGCAAACAACTTGCGACGGTAGGTGGTCACCAGCGGGTGATCATTGCCCAGCAGTTCGAACACCTGCAGCAAGGTCTTGTGTGGCAGGCCTTCGCTGTAACCGCGATTGCGCATGAACAGCTTGAGCAGGCCATCCAGCGCCGCCTCGTACTGCTGGCGGGCCAGTTGCTGAACGGCCAACTGGTAGACCGCTTCATCGTCCAGCGGGTCTTTCGCCAGGCGCGCCTTCAGGTCGGCGGCGTCAGGCAAGTCCTTGGCCTGGCCGAGGAACTTGATCTGCGCCTTGGCACCGGCGAGGGCGGCCTTGTGTTCATCGGTCTTGACCGCGTCGAGCACGGCTTGGGCTTCGCCCAGCTCACCGCGTTCGGTGAGGCAGCGTGCGTACAGGATCAGCGCCCTGGCATTGGTGTTGTCTTCGCCCAGCAGGACTTTGAGGATGGCTTCGGCGTCGGCGAAACGGCTGTCATCGAACAGCGCCTGAGCCTGTTCGAGTGGATCGGCAGCGGCAGGCGGTGGCATCTGCACATGGGGTTCGAGCAGGGCGCGAACGGCTGACTCCGGTTGTGCGCCAGCAAAGCCATCGACGGGCTGGCCATCCTTGAACAGCACCACTGTCGGCAGGCTGCGGATGCCAAAGCGAGCGACGATGTCCTGCTCGATGTCGCAGTTGACCTTGGCCAGCAGCAACTCGCCCTGATAGCTCTCGGCGATGGTCTGCAGCATCGGCATCAGCACTTTGCACGGCGCACACCATTCGGCCCAGAAATCCACCAGAACCGGTTTGTGGAAAGAGTTCTCGATCACCGACTGGTCGAAATCGGCAGTCGTGGCGTCGAAGATGTACGGCGTTTGCTGACTCATGGGGGATCTCTTGGGAGCGTGAATGGGGCAACTATACGGCTTGGTGGGGTGTGGCCGGAAGCGGGGTGGCCTTTAGAACTGTGTTGTCTGGAAGGCCGCCATCGCGAGCAGGCTCGCTCCTGCAGGGAAATTGTGAGCGCCACAAAACCACTGTGGGAGCGAGCCTGCTCGCGATGTTTTTCAGCCGCGCCGCGCGTGATACAGGCTCACATGCCGAAATTCCTCCGGCTCACACAGATCCGGCAGGGTCATGGCTTCGAGCATTTCGATGCGCCGATACAGCGGATGACGGAAATCCCGCACCCGCGAATCCGCCACCAGCGCTTCGCGGCCACGGCTGAGAAACTCGTCGAGCAGCGGCAGGTTCGCCCGGTCGTACAGCACATCCGCCACCAGGATCAGATCAAAGCGGTCGGCCTCGGCGAAAAAATCCGTCGAGTAGTTGAGCTGCACGTCATTGAGTTCGGCGTTCGCCCGGCAGGCCGCAATCGCCAGCGGGTCCAGGTCGCAGGCCACCACTTCCAGCGCCCCGGCCTTCACCGCGGCAATCCCCGCCACGCCGGAACCGGCACCGAAATCCAGCACCCGCTTGCCTTTGACCCACTCGGGGAATTCGACGAGGTAGCGGGCCACCGCCAGACCGCTGGCCCAGCAGAAACTCCAGTAGGGTGGTTCATGCAGGATGCGCCGGGTTTCTTCCGGACTGAAGGCGCGGTCCATGTTGTCGCCGTCGATCAGCCACAGCTTCAGTTCGGTGCCTGGCAAGTCAACAGCCACCAGACGCGCATCGCCGAGCAGTTCGCTCAATGCCTGTTGCAGGTCGAGCGGTGTACTCATGGGGCTTTGACGAATTGCAGTTGGCCCAGCGCCTGGGTGGTGGGTTGAGTGATCAGCTGTGATGGCAAGTGCAGGATCAACTGCCCGGACTGACTGGCGCGGCCACGCAGTTCAACCCGCTGGCCGACCGGAAAGGCGTCCGGGTTGAAGCGCAGGTGAAACGGCAGCACTTGATTGGTGCCGATCAGGTTGGCACTGGCCAGCAGTTGTTGCGGGCGATCCTTTTCGTCGATCACCAGCAAGGCCAGTTCGACTTCGGCACCTTCCGGCACGCCCTGCAAGGTACCGCTCAGTTCACGTTGCCAGGCGGGCAGCGGGCCGAGGTTGGTCGACTCCCTGGCTTTCTTCTGCGCCATCTCCGGCGCAGGGCCCGGCGTCGGCGGTTGAGGCTTGGGTGCATCACTGCCGCAGGCGACCAACAGGCTGAACAGACTGAGCAAAATGAGCGGTCTTGGGGACATTTACGGCTCCAGCAAGGTGTAGTCCATATATAGCCAGTCTGTATACCGCAAACCCTATGGCTTGTCTTGCCACCGGGATGCGCTACCATGGCCCTCCCTTTTTTTGTTGCCTGCCACCATGCACTGTCCCTTCTGCGGTGCCAACGACACCAAGGTCATCGACTCGCGTCTGGTCGCCGAGGGCGAACAGGTGCGCCGCCGGCGTGAATGCCTGGCCTGCGGCGAGCGTTTCACGACGTTCGAAACCGCTGAACTGGTGTTGCCGCGCCTGATCAAAACCGACGGCAGTCGCCAGCCGTTCGACGAAGAAAAACTCCGCGCCGGCATGCAGCGCGCGCTGGAAAAGCGCCCGGTGAGTGTCGAGCGTCTCGAATCGTCGCTGGTGCACATCAAACACAAACTGCGCGCCACCGGCGAGCGCGAGGTCAAGTCCCTCGTGGTCGGTGAGCTGGTGATGACCGAGCTGAAAAAGCTCGACGAAGTCGCCTACATCCGCTTCGCTTCGGTGTATCGCCGCTTCCAGGACCTCAACGAGTTCCGTGAAGAGATCGATCGCCTGGCCCGTGAACCGGAGAAAGAATGACCACGTCTGCCGAACAAGCCATTCTCGACGCCCACTACATGGCCCGCGCGCTGGAACTGGCGCGCCACGGCCATTACACGACCCACCCCAACCCGCGGGTCGGTTGCGTGATCGTGCGTGACGGGCAGATTGTCGGCGAAGGCTGGCACGTTCGCGCCGGCGAGCCCCACGCCGAAGTCCACGCCCTGCGTGCCGCCGGTGAACTGGCCCGGGGCGCGACTGCCTACGTGACCCTTGAACCCTGCAGCCACCATGGCCGTACGCCGCCTTGCGCCGACGCGCTGGTCAATGCTGGCGTAGCACGGGTGGTGGCGGCGATGCAGGACCCGAACCCGGAAGTCGCCGGTCGCGGTCTGCAACGCCTGGAACAGGCGGGCATCGCCACCGACAGCGGCGTGCTGGAGGGCGAGGCGCGCAAGCTCAATGAAGGCTTCCTCAAGCGCATGGAACAAGGCTTGCCTTTTGTGCGGGTCAAGCTGGCCATGAGTCTGGACGGCCGCACGGCGATGGAAAGCGGCGAGAGCCAATGGATCACCGGTCCGGCCGCGCGTTCGGCGGTCCAGCGTTTGCGGGCCCAGGCCAGTGTGGTGCTGACCGGTGCTGATACGGTGCTGGCCGACAACGCCCGTTTGACCGTGCGCGCCGATGAACTGGGCCTGGATGCCGAGCAGACCGCACTGGCCATGAGCCGTCCGCCGTTGCGCGTGTTGGTCGATGGTCGTCTGCGGGTGCCGCTGGATGCAGCGTTCTTCAAGGCCGGCCCGGCGTTGGTCGCGACTTGCGTGGCGGTCGAGGAACAATACGCCACTGGCCCGGAATGCCTGATCGTGCCCGGCGATGATGGCCAGGTCGATTTGCGCCAGTTGCTGATCGAACTCGCCAACCGTGGCGTCAACGAGGTGTTGGTCGAGGCCGGTCCACGGTTGGCCGGGGCTTTCGCTCAGCTCGGGCTGGTGGATGAGTTCCAGATTTTCATGGCCGGCAAATTCCTCGGCTCGACGGCCCGGCCGTTGCTGGACTGGCCGCTCGCACAAATGAAGGATGCGCCGCAGCTCAAAATCACTGAAATTCGCGCGGTGGGCGATGATTGGCGAGTCACTGCCATTCCTTCGCCAGCGTCGAGCGTATAATTCCCGGCCATCGCTATAGCGCTGGCACTGTTCTCGAGGAGAACCCCATGTTCACCGGCATCATCGAATCCATCGGCAGTATCCGCGCATTGACCCCGAAAGGCGGAGATGTACGGGTCCATGTAGAAACCGGCAAGCTCGACCTGAGCGACGTCAAACTGGGCGACAGCATCGCGGTCAACGGCGTATGCCTGACCGCCGTTGAATTGCCGGGCAATGGCTTTGCGGCGGACGTCAGCCGTGAAACCCTCGACTGCACCGCCATGAACGACCTGAAAAGCGGCAGCCCGGTCAACCTGGAAAAGGCCCTGACTCCGACCACTCGCCTGGGCGGGCATCTGGTCAGCGGCCACGTCGATGGCGTGGGCGAAGTGGTTGCCCGTACCGAGAACGCGCGGGCCGTGGAATTCCGCATCCGCGCTCCGAAAGAACTGGCCAAGTACATCGCCCACAAAGGCTCGATCACCGTCGACGGCACCAGCCTGACCGTGAACGCGGTCGATGGCGCCGAGTTCCTGCTGACCATCATTCCGCACACCCTCACCGAAACCATCATGGCGTCGTACCAGCCGGGTCGCCGGGTGAACCTGGAAGTGGACTTGCTGGCCCGTTACCTGGAGCGCCTGCTGTTGGGCGACAAGGCCGCAGAGCCGACGGCCGGCAGCACCATTACCGAAAGCTTTCTGGCGGCCAACGGCTACCTCAAATCCTGAATCTCAATTTCTAAAAGAATGGGGGTGCCTTGTGGCGCTCAATAGCATCGAAGAACTGGTTGAAGACATCCGCCAAGGCAAGATGGTCATCCTCATGGATGACGAAGACCGCGAGAACGAAGGCGACCTGATCATGGCCGCCGAGTGCTGCCAGCCCGAGCACATCAACTTCATGGCCAAACACGCCCGTGGCCTGATCTGCATGCCGATGACCCGCGAGCGCTGCGAAACGCTCAAGCTGCCGCTGATGGCGCCGCGCAACGGTTCCGGTTTCGGCACCAAGTTCACCGTGTCGATCGAAGCGGCCACCGGCGTGACCACCGGCATTTCCGCCGCCGACCGTGCCCGCACCGTACAGGCGGCCGCGGCGAAAGACGCCAAGGCTGAAGACATCGTCAGCCCCGGCCACATCTTCCCGCTGATGGCCCAGGCCGGTGGCACCCTGGCCCGTGCCGGCCACACCGAGGCGGCCTGCGACTTGGCGCGCATGGCGGGTTTCGAGCCGAGCGGCGTGATCTGCGAAGTGATGAACGACGACGGCACCATGTCCCGCCGTGCCGAACTGGAAACGTTCGCAGCCGAACACAACATCAAGATCGGCACCATCGCCGACCTGATTCACTACCGGATGATCCACGAACGTACCGTTCAGCGGATTGCCGAGCAGCCTTTGGACAGCGAACTGGGCCAATTCAACCTGGTGACCTATCGTGATGCCGTGGAAGGCGACGTGCACATGGCCCTGACCCTGGGCAACATCTGCGCCGAAGAACCGACCCTGGTGCGTGTACACAACATGGACCCGCTGCGTGACCTGCTGATGGTCAAGCAACCGGGCCGCTGGAGCCTGCGCGCCGCCATGTCCGCGGTTGCCGAGGCCGGTAGCGGTGTGGTGCTGTTGCTCGGCCATCCACTGGATGGCGACGTATTGCTGGCGCACATTCGTGAAACCGCCGATCACCTGGCGGTGAAAAAACCGACCACCTACAGCACTGTGGGTGCTGGTTCGCAGATCCTGCGGGACCTGGGCGTGCGCAAAATGCGCCTGATGTCGGCGCCGATGAAATTTAATGCGATATCCGGTTTCGATCTGGAAGTTGTAGAATACGTGCCCTCCGAATAATGACCGGTTGTTTCCGGCCCTGAATTCGCGGCAAATAAATCACCGAGGGACGCGTACGAGACGCGTCCCGGCTCTTTAAGAGATCTATCGAATGACCCTGAAGACCATCGAAGGTACCTTCATCGCCCCTAAAGGCCGCTACGCTCTGGTAGTGGGCCGTTTCAACAGCTTCGTCGTTGAAAGCCTGGTCAGCGGTGCAGTTGATGCCCTGGTTCGCCATGGCGTGAGCGAAAGCGACATCACCATCATCCGCGCCCCTGGCGCCTTCGAAATCCCGCTGGTTGCGCAGAAAGTCGCTCAGAAGGGCGAGTTCGCGGCAATCATCGCCTTGGGCGCGGTCATTCGTGGCGGCACTCCACACTTTGAATACGTGGCGGGCGAATGCACCAAGGGCCTGGCCCAGGTGTCCATGGAATTCGGCGTACCGGTCGCTTTCGGCGTCCTGACCGTTGATTCCATCGAGCAAGCCATCGAACGTTCCGGCACCAAGGCCGGTAACAAAGGTGCTGAAGCTGCCCTGTCCGCTCTGGAAATGGTCAGCCTGCTGGCGCAGTTGGAGGCCAAGTGATTAGCGACGAAAGCGATCGTTTCAACCCGCGCGATCCAAAGCCTGCGGATGCCGGCAAGCCATCGAAAAGCGCCAAGCGTCGCGAAGCCCGTCAGCTCGCGACCCAGGCGCTGTACCAATGGCACATGGCCAAGCAGTCGCTGAACGAGATCGAAGCGCAGTTCCGGGTCGATAACGATTTCACCGATGTCGATGGCGCCTACTTCCGCGAAATCCTGCACGGGGTTCCGCAGTTCAAGACCGAAATCGACACCGCGCTCAAGCCATGCCTGGACTTGACCATCGAAGAGCTGGACCCGGTTGAACTGGCGGTTCTGCGCCTGTCCACCTGGGAACTGCTCAAGCGCGTCGACGTGCCGTACCGCGTTGTGATCAACGAAGGTATCGAACTGGCCAAGGTCTTCGGTTCCACCGACGGCCACAAGTTCGTCAACGGTGTGCTCGACAAGCTGGCTCCGCGTCTGCGTGAAGCTGAAGTGAAGGCGTTCAAGCGCTGATCGGCGCTTGGAGTGTCGACACCAGGCCATGGGCGAGTTTGAGCTGATCCGCAATTTCTTCGCCGCCGCGCCCTGTGCGCAGGGCGGCGAAGGCGTTGCTCTCGGGATCGGCGATGACTGCGCCTTGCTGGCTGTTCCCCCCGGGGAGCAGTTGGCGATTTCCACCGACACCCTCGTGGCCGGTGTGCATTTCGCAGACCCCTGCGATCCGTTTCTGCTCGGTCAGCGCTCGCTGGCCGTTGCGGTCAGCGACCTGGCCGCCATGGGTGCCAACCCCATAGCCTTTACCCTTGCCCTGACCTTGCCGGCGGTGACCTCCGACTGGCTGCAAGCCTATGCCCGTGGGTTGAACCACATGGCGCAAAGTTGCGGCGTCGCACTGGTGGGCGGTGATACCACCCGTGGGCCGCTGAGCCTGACCATGACCGTGTTCGGCCGGGTGCCGGCAGGCCAGGCGTTGACCCGTAGTGGCGCGCAACCCGGCGATCTGCTGTGTGTGGGCGGCGAGTTGGGCAACGCGGCCGGTGCATTGCCGCTGGTGCTTGGCCAACGCACTGCCGAGGCCGCCATCGCCGAACCGCTGCTGGCGCACTACTGGTCGCCGCAACCACAGCTGGGTTTGGGCATCGCGCTGCGCGGCAAGGCCACCTCGGCGATGGACATCTCCGACGGCCTGCTTGCCGATTGCGGGCACATCGCCCTGGCATCGAACGTCGGCCTTCAGGTCGAGCTTGAACGCTTGCCTCTGTCGGCTGCGCTGATGTCTTTTCTCGGTCAGGCGGGCGCGCAAAACGCCGCGCTCAGTGGCGGTGACGATTACGTCCTGGCCTTCACCCTACCGTCCGTCGAGTTGCCGTCATTGCTGGCCGACGGCTGGCCGATACATGTGATCGGGCGCGTGGTGAGCGGGCAGGGCGTGACGCTGCTGGATACGGACGGACAAGACATCACCCCGCAAACCCGGGGTTACCAACATTTTCGGGAGACACCGTGACCGACCATCCCAAGCAAGTCCCGGCGGAAAACGTACCGCCGTCGGTCTGGCGCAATCCATGGCATTTCCTCGCGTTTGGCTTCGGCTCGGGGACCTTGCCCAAGGCACCGGGCACCTGGGGTTCGTTAGTTGCGCTACCCTTTATCCCGTTGTGGCAAATGCTGCCCGACTGGGGCTACTGGCTGATGCTGGGCATCACCATGCTGTTCGGCTTCTGGCTGTGCGGCAAGGTGGCCGACGATTTGCGCGTGCACGACCATGAAGGCATCGTCTGGGACGAGATGGTCGGGATGTGGATCACCCTGTGGCTGGTGCCCGAAGGCTGGCAGTGGCTGCTGGCAGGTTTCTTGATGTTCCGCTTCTTCGATATTCTCAAACCCTGGCCGATACGCTGGATAGACCGGCACGTACACGGTGGTGTCGGGATCATGCTCGATGACGTGTTGGCCGGCGTGTTTGCCTGGCTGGCCATGCAAGGCCTGGTGCGCATGTTCGCCTGACCGGAGAGGTCATGAGGCGCTGGCCGGGAGCTTTTCAACTGGGAGAATCAAGGATGGCTCTACGCGGTTTGATGGTGATGGTGCTGGCCTTGTTCTGCTCGTTCGCCCGGGCAGAGGAGGCCGCGACGACACCGTCCGTGATTTACCTGGCCAGCGAGGAATGGGAAGACTACACCGCCGCCAATGGCCAGGGATTGGGCTGGGACGTTCTGCGCAAGGTGTTCGAGCCGGCGGGCGTCAAGCTGGATATCCGTACCGAACCCTATCTGCGTTCCATCGGCCTGGCCGAGCGTGGCGAAGTGGATGCCTGTGTCGGCTCCTATCGCGATGAGGCCGAGCAACTGCTCTATCCCCGCTGGAACTTCGATACCGATCACATCTATGCCCTGGGCCTGGCCAGCAGTCCCATGCCGACGCCAGAGACCCTGGGTGATTATCGACTCGCCTGGGTTCGTGGCTACGACTACCAGAATTACCTGCCCAACGTGCGCCACTACGATGAAGTGGTTCGGCGCACGGGGATCGTTTCGATGCTGACCTACAAGCGCGTCGACTACTACATCGACGCGCTGACCGAAGTCGATTTCGTCCTCAACCGGGCCAAGGATCCCTCCCAGCTGCGCCGCACCCATATTGCCGAACTGCCGCTTTACCTGTGTTTCGCCAAGACCCCCCAGGCCCGCGCACTGATGGCGCTCTTCGATGAGCGAATGGAGCATTTGGTGAAAAGCGGCGAGTTGAAGCCGATTTTCGAGCGCTGGAAACAGCCGTATCCTTTCGACACGAACTGACCGCAATTTCACGATCGGCGCTGTATCCCTTGTAGGAGCGAGCCTGCTCGCGAATGCGGTATGTCATTCAACATCTTCCTCGGCTGGAAGTCCGCTATCGCGAGCAGGCTCGCTCCTACAGGTGGCTATGGGCCAGATATCAAACTTATCGATAGTTATCCTCGATAATTCAGCCTAAGCGTCGGCTGGAACCTGCTGTTACAATGCCGTCCAGCGAATCTCGGACTTTTTAGATCAGGAGCACACCGGTGCCTGTCGTTTTTGTCGCCGCTTCCAAGCTGCCAACGCCTTTTGCGCAATTCACCATGCACGGCTTTCTCGATGAAGCCACCGGCCGCGAGCACGTTGTGCTGAGCCTGGGTGAGATCGCCGACGGTGCCCCGGTGCTCGGCCGCTTGCATTCCGAATGCCTGACGGGCGACGCCTTGTTCAGCCAGCGTTGCGACTGCGGCTCGCAACTGGAGGCCGCACTGCAGGCCATCGCCCGTGAAGGCCGTGGCGTGTTGCTGTACTTGCGTCAGGAAGGCCGTGGCATTGGCCTGTTGAACAAGATCCGCGCCTACGAATTGCAGGACGGCGGTGCCGACACCGTGGAAGCCAACGAGCGCCTGGGCTTTGCCGCCGACCAGCGTGACTACGCCATGTGCCTGCCGATGCTGGAGCACCTGGGCGTGAAATCCCTGCGCCTGATGACCAACAACCCGCGCAAGGTCAAAGCCTTGACTGACATGGGCATCGTGGTTGCCGAGCGCGTGCCACTGCACACCGGGCACAACCCGCACAACAAACTCTACCTGGCGACCAAGGCCAGCAAGCTGGACCACATGATGGGCAATGAGCATCAGGGCGAGGTAGACCGGGCGTGACCCGTGGTCAAGTGAGACGCCGGCTGACCGTCAACTGGTGGCAATACTTTGCGCTGGCGCTGTTGCCGCTGTTCATCATCAACGGCGTGTTCGGCCAGGGTGAGGCGATCCTGCCGGTGCTGGCGATGCCGTTTTTCATTGCTGGCGTGGCCTCGATGTTTGTCAGCCTGAAGTTTTTCGGTCGCTACAAACACGCGCTGATCGCCACGCAAAAAGCCCTCGACACCCAGGACGAACCCGCGGCCTGGATCAGCCTGGCCGCCCGGCGGCGCATGGCATTCCTCGCTGCCAGCCTGCCGGCGTGGATTGGTGCACTGGCCGTATTCGTCGGCCTTGAAGCGGTGCCATTGATGTTGCTGGCGCTTTCAACCGCCGTGCTGTTCTACCTCTACCGTATCCCGCGCCAGCTGGCCTGATGCGTGCTGTCTGGCTGGGCTGTCTGCTGCTGGCGTTCAGCGCTGCCGCAGCGGCAGCCGAGCGAGTAGTCAGCCTTGCGCCGTCGCTCTCGGAAATCGTGGTCGAACTGGGCTCGACCGACCTGCTGGTGGGTGTGCTGGACGCCGGCGAGCGTCCGGCCGAACTCAAGGACCTGCCTTCCGTTGGCCGCTACGGCCAGTTGGATATGGAGCGGCTGCTTAGCCTGAAACCCGATTTGCTATTGCTCTGGCCCGGCAGTGTCGGCCCGGCCCAGCGCGAGCAACTCAAACGCCTGAACATCCCCACCTTCGTCGCCGAACCGCACAACCTTGACCAACTCACCGCACAGATCGAAGCCATCGCCGAACAGCTTGGGCGACCCGAGCGCGGGAGCAAGCTGGCCAACGATTTGCGTCGGCGGCTGACGGAGCTGCGTCAGCGCTATCGGCGGGATCAGCCGTTGCGCGGGTTCTATCAAATCTGGGATAGGCCGCTCTACACCGTCGGCGGTGGGCAGATCATCAGCGACGCCCTTGAGGTTTGCGGGGTTCGCAACGTATTTGCCGACCTGACGTTGCCGGCGCCGCAAGTCAGCGTGGAAGCGGTGTTGCAGCGTAATCCCGAGGTGATACTGGCGGGTGATCAGGCGCAGCTCGATGCGTGGCGAGCCTGGCCGCAAGTCGATGCGGTGGTTCGCAAGCAGCTGCTGTTGGTGACTGACAAAGGCCTTGAGCGGCCGAGCGGGCAGATGGTCGAGGCGACGGCCAGGTTATGTCAACTGATCGCGCCCGATCGTTGAGACCGGGGTGCGACCATCGCGGGCAAGCCTTGCTCCTACAGGTTTTGTGTCGCACCCAATGTTGGCGCACACGCAAGCCCTGTAGGAGCAAGGCTTGCCCGCGATGAGGCCAGTGCAGTCACCACAAACTTCAGATCAAATCTCCGGCATCCAGGTCACCCCGAACATCAACGCCCGGCCTTCCTCGCGATACCCGTACTGACTGCCTTCATGGCTGTACAGCACCCGGCTGTAACCCTTGTCCAGCAGGTTATCCACCTTCATTTCCAGCTTGATCTCGCGATTAAGCTCCCAGCTGCTGCGCACCCCCAATAACCCGTAGCCGCCCAGCGAGTGCTGATTGTTCAGGTCGTCATAGCTGCTGCTCACTGCCTGCCAGCTGGCGCCGAGGCCCAGGCGATCGAACTGCCGATCCAGATCCAGGCTCAAGGTGCGCCGCGCACGGCGGGCCAGGGTATGGCCGGTGTCGCGGTCACGTGGATCGATGATCGCCACGCCCAGGTTGCTCTGCCAGCCGAACAGCTCCTGCTTCAGGGCAGCCTCGAAGCCGTTGATTCGTGCGGAGGCGACGTTTTCCGGGCGCGAGTTGCTGCCGAAGATGATCGCGTCTTCCAGATCGGTGCGGTACAGCGAGGCCTCCAGACGGCTGTCCTCGGTCAATTGACTGCGCCATTGAAGTTCATAGCTCTTCGAGGTTTCTGGCTTGAGGTCCGGGTTGCTGAAATCCGGGTAGTACAGGTCGTTGAAGGTCGGGGCGCGGAAACCTTCGCTGTAGGTCAGCAACACATCGTTATCGGGATTGAGCGGCAGGGTGAAGGTCCCGCTCCAGCTGTTCTGGCCGCCGAATTGCTGGTTCTGGTCGCGGCGCAGGCCCAGTTCGGTGGAGAAGCTGTCGGTGTGGTAACGATGCTGTACAAACGCCGCACGGTTCCAGCGGCTGTCCTCGTCGAAATCCGTGCTGCTGTTGAGCCGGTCTTCGTACCAGTCGCCGCCGAGGATCAGGCTATTGCGATCATTGAGGGTCAGATCGTTCTGCCAGCTCAGCGAGTCGCGGTAGGTGTTGAACACGCTGCGCTCATCACTGAGTTTGTCGAGGGTCTTTTCACGGTTTTCGCTGTGGCCGAATTCGAGGCGGCTTTTCCAGCTTTCATTGACCCGCGCGTCGACATAGCTACTGACGCTGCTCACATCGAATTCGCTGTAGGGTTGTTGCTGGACGGACTCGAAGGTGTTCAGGTCGAAGCGGCCGAACGGATTGTCGAATTCGCTCTTGCCACGGTTATCCAGCACGTTGGCGCCGATTTCGATGTCTTCGCTCAGGGCATGGCTGAGGCTCAGGCTGAATGACTGGTTGCGGTAGGCATCATGGTCGCTGTCGCTGGGATACGACTGATGGGTGCGGTCGATCCCGGCGGTTTCATCAAGGCTGGCGCCGAGATTGAAACGGGTCTGTTCATCGCCGCCGGATAAGCCAAGGCTACGTTCAAAGGTCTGATTGCTGCCAATGCCGACGTGCAACTGCGGTCGCAGGCCCGGCTCGCCGCCGCGACGGGTGAAGATCTGGATGACCCCGCCGATCGCGTCGCTGCCGTAAATCACCGAGCGTGATCCGCGCAACACTTCCACGCGCTCGACCTGTTCGATGTTGATGTGCTGCAAGTTGCTGTCGCCGGAGCTTGCGGTGCCGATTCGTTGACCGTCCACCAGCACCAGGCTCTGCGCCGATTGCGTGCCGCGAATGTAGATGCCTGGCAGGCTGCCGCGCCCGCCGGTTTGCGCGACTTGCACACCCGGTACCCGGCGCAGCAGATCGGTGACGCTGTCCGGTTGCAGGCGGTCGATGTCTTCGCGGGTGAAGACCGTGTTGGCGGCGCTGCTGTCGTTGCGCGCCTCGACCTGACGGTTGGCACTGATCAGCACATCGGGCAGCTTCAGGGCCTGATCGCGTTCGAAGGTGTCGGCCAGCAGCGGGCCTGACGGCAGCAGGGTCAGCGTCAGGGCGAGGGGGGAGAGTTTCATCGGTAGTCCGTTGGTGCTTTTGGTGTACACAAATCAAATGTGGGAGCGAGCTTGCTCGCGATAGCGGTATGTCAGTCGATGAATCAGGTGACTGTCAGTCCGCAATCGCGAGCAAGCTCGCTCCCACAGGGTTTTGCAGGTGTCTGGTGTTTAGATGTTCAACAGTTGCAGGCGCTCACGGATCGAAGCCTCGATCCCGGCTTCATCCAGCCCGCACTCGGCCAGCATCTGCGCAGGCTTGGCGTGCTCGACGTAGCTGTCCGGCAAGCCCAGGTGCAGCACCGACTTGAGGATGTTTTCCCGGGCGAGGAACTCACTGACCGCGCTGCCGGCACCGCCCATGATCGCGTTCTCTTCGACGGTTACCAGCAGCTCGTGGCTGGCGGCGATTTCACGCACCAGGGCTTCGTCCAGGGGTTTGACGAAACGCATGTCGACCACGGTCGCATCCAGGGTCTCGGCGACTTTCAGCGCCTCGGCCAGTTGCACGCCGAACACCAGCAGGGCGACCTTGCTGCCCTGGCGGCGAATCACGCCCTTGCCGATTTCGATCGGTTCGAGATCTTTTTCGATGGTCGCATTCGGGCCGCTGCCACGTGGGTAACGCACCGCCGCCGGGCCTTCGAACAAGTGACCGGTGGTGAGCATCTTGCGCAGCTCGTTTTCGTCGCTCGGGGTCATCACCAGCATGCCGGGGATGCAACGCAGGAACGACAGGTCGAAGCTGCCCGCGTGGGTCGGGCCGTCTTCGCCCACCAGACCGGCGCGGTCGATGGCGAACAGTACGTCGAGGTTCTGCACCGCCACATCGTGAATCAGCTGGTCATAACCGCGCTGCAGGAAGGTCGAGTAGATCGCCACCACCGGCTTCGCGCCTTCGCAGGCCATGCCGGCAGCGAGGGTCACAGCGTGTTGTTCGGCAATCGCCACGTCGAAGTAGCGCTGCGGGTAGCGTTCGCTGAAGGCCACCAGATCAGAGCCTTCCTTCATGGCCGGGGTGATACCGACGAGGCGCGGATCGACCGCCGCCATGTCGCACAGCCATTCGCCGAACACACCGGAATATTTCGGGCCGCTGGCCTTTTTCGGCGCGGCCGGGGCGTTCAGCGGTTCGAGCTTGGTGATGGCGTGGTAGCCGATCGGGTCGACTTCCGCCGGGGCGAAGCCTTTGCCTTTCTTGGTGACCACGTGCAGGAACTGCGGGCCCTTGAGATCGCGCATGTTGCGCAGCGTGGCGATCAGGGTCGGCAGGTCGTGGCCGTCGATCGGGCCGATATAGTTCCAGCCCAGCTCTTCGAACAGCGTGCCGGGGACCAGCATGCCTTTTGCGTATTCTTCGGTGCGACGGGCGATTTCCCAGGCGCCGGGCAGGCGCGACAGCACCTTCTTGCTGCCTTCGCGCATGCTCGCGTAGGTGCGGCTGGAAAGGATTTTCGCCAGATAGTTCGACAGACCGCCGACGTTGCGCGAGATCGACATGTCGTTGTCGTTGAGGATCACCAGCATGTTGGCGTCTACTTCCGGCGCATGGTTCAGCGCTTCGAACGCCATGCCGGCGGTCAGGGCGCCGTCACCGATCACGGCGATGGCCTTGCGATCGCTGTTCTGCAGGCGGGCGGCAATGGCCATGCCCAACGCGGCGCTGATCGAAGTGCTGGAGTGGCCGACGCCAAAGGTGTCGTACTCGCTCTCGGAGCGGCGCGGGAAAGCGGCGATACCGTCTTTCTGGCGCAGGGTGCCCATGCGCTCGCGACGATCGGTGAGGATCTTGTGCGGGTAGGCCTGATGCCCTACGTCCCACACCAGCCGGTCGTCCGGGGTGTCGAACACGTAGTGCAACGCGATGGTCAGCTCGATCACGCCCAGGCCGGCACCGAAATGCCCACCGGTCTGACCGACCGTGTAGAGCAATTCCAGGCGCAACTCATCGGCCAGGGTTTCCAGCTCGGCTTCGCCTAACCGGCGCAGGCCGTCCGGCGTGTTCGCGCGGTCCAGCAGGGGCGTGGTCGGGCGCTTGCGGGGAATCTCATGAAACGTCGTGGGCATCAGGCGAATCGTTATAGGTATAAAAGATGCGGCAGTTTACCTGATGCATCGGCCTGTGCCCACGCGTTGGTCTTTTTTGGCGGATACGCCTTTAGTTGCGGCGGTCGACGATGTAGCGGGCCAGGTCACGCAGGGGCTCGGCGGCCGCGTCAAACGGTCGCAGCGCGTGCAGGGCCTGATCGCGCAGCTCCAGAGCGTAGGCCTTGGCGGCGTCGAGGCCGAGCAGGGCCGGGTAGGTCGGCTTGTCGCGGGCAATGTCGGCGCCCTGGCGTTTGCCCAGGGTGGCGGTATCACTTTCGACGTCGAGAATATCGTCCTGCACCTGGAACGCCAGGCCGATGGCCTGTGCATACGTCTTCAGGGATTTGAGTTCGTCCTTCTCGACACGGCCACTGGCCAGGGCGCCGAGAGTGACGCTGACTTCGATCAGCGCACCGGTCTTGTGGCGATGCATCTGTTCCAGGGCTTTCTGATCGAGCTTGAGCCCGACCGAGCCCAGATCGATGGCTTGACCGCCGACCATGCCCGCCGGTCCCGCGGCCTGGGCCAGGGCAGTGACCATGTGCAGGCGGATGTCGGCATCCAGGCTGCTCAGGCGCGGGTCGAGCAGGGCGCTGAAGGCCAGGCTCTGCAAGCCGTCACCGGCGAGGATCGCGCAGGCTTCATCGAATTTCTTGTGGGTGGTGGGCTGGCCGCGACGCAGATCGTCGTCGTCCATGGCCGGCAAATCGTCGTGCACCAGCGAATAGGCGTGGATCAGTTCCACCGCGCAAGCCGCGCCGTTGGCTTGCTCGGCCTTGCCGCCCAGCGCTTCGCAAGCGGCATAGGCCAGCAGCGGACGCACGCGCTTGCCGCCATTCATTACGCTGTAGCGCATCGCTTCGTAGAGTCGTGCCAGTTCTGGCAGGGGGGCATTGAACAGGGTTTCCAGGGCCGCATTGACACGGGCCTGGCTGGTCGCCGAGTACGCTGCAATCATTCTGGTTGATCCGCGTCGAAGGGTTCCTCGGCCATCTCGCCATCACGCTCGAGCAACACTTGAACCTTCTGCTCGGCCTGGGCCAGCGCCGCCTGGCAATCGCGGGTCAGCCCGATGCCCTGCTCGAAAGCGGTCAGCGAGTCTTCCAGCGACAATTCACCGTTCTCCAGACGCTCCACCAGCGTTTGCAGGTCGGCGAGGGACTGTTCGAAATCCAGTGCAGCTTTTTTGCGGGCCATGGCGGCGATTTCCGGTAGACGTTAAACCGGCGCGACACTAGCAGATAGGGGGTTTATGGGCAAATGAGCGGACGGTTTCCAGCCGGCCCGCCTCCTGTAGAGCGAGCCTGCTCGCGATGGTCGTCAACGATAACGCGGGAAGCCTGACACCCCATGGCGCTCTCAGGTTCATCGCGAGCAGGCTCGCTCCTACGGGAGGCGGGCCGAGGAATCAGGTGTCCGTCGAATCGGGATGTCTGATCTGATATCGAGTACTGCGCCCACCCCCCGGCAGCCGCTTCAGGCAACCCTTTTCCAGCAGTTCGGCCAGATGCCTCGTCGCAGTGGCTTTGGAGACTTTCGCCACGGCCTGATACTGCGCCGCGCTGATACCGCCTTCGAACCCTCGTTCACCTCCATCGAGCAGGCGATTGAGTACTTTGGTTTGCTCAGCCGTCAGCCCGGACTCCCGGTGCGCCTGCCAGAAGCGCGCCTTGCCCAGTACCGATTCGATTCTCACCATGGCCTGCCGCAGGCTGCGCAACAGGGTTTGTAAGAACCAGTCCAGCCATGGGGTGATATCCAGCGTGGCTTTCTGGCTGTTTTCCAGTACCCGGTAATAGCCCGCACGGTCATCGAGGATGCTTGCCGACATGGCATAAAAGCGGATCGCCTGGGCCTCGCCCTGAGCCAGGGCAAGGTCGGTGATGGTTCGCGTCAGGCGACCGTTGCCGTCGTCGAAGGGGTGCAGTGTGACAAACCAGAAATGGGCGATGCCGGCCCTGAGCACGGGATCGAGGTCAGGCTGATTTCGGCTGGTTGCAAACCAGTCGAGAAAGGCCTTCAGTTGTTGCTCAAGGCCCGGACGAGGCGGGGCCTCGAAGTGAATGGTCGGCCGGTCGAGTCGACCCGAAACCACTTGCATGGGCTCATCGCTGCGCAAGACGCCCACCCGTATCGAGCGGGCGGCGAAGTCAGTGTGCTGGTCAGGAAACAGCCACTCGTGCCAGTGCAGCAGCCGCTCGAGAGTCAGAGGCTCGGCGAAATGTTGGGTGGCGTCGAGCATCAACTGCGCCAGGCCCTCGCTGCGCTGACTGACTTTATCGCCATCGACCAGTTCCAGACCCAGGCGCCGGGCCAATGAAGAGCGAACCGATCCGACATTCAGCTGCTCGCCCTCGATCGCAGAGGAGGTCACGATGTTCTGTAGCAGCGCATCCAGCTCACTTTGCGCACTCAGGGAATTCCCGACTGAACCGGCCATCCCCATCAATTGACCCTGGGCCTGAATACACTCGCGAAGCAGTGGCGCCAGGTGATCGGCCTGCCAGTGGAAATTCGGCCAGTCAGGCTGTTGCCAGATCCAGTCAGTTGCCATGCGCGAAATAATCTCCGGTACGTGAGCCGAATAAATCCGCTATTCGGCTCATTTGGTGAGCCGAATATGACGCCTATTCGGCTCACCGTCCACTCGGAACAGTGATTTGCTCTGCAGCGTAGGAATTATCCGATTGTTCGGCGGGAATAGAGTGACTAACCTTCGCGCCATTGATGACCCGCCAGTCGCGGGTTTTTCAGACGAAACGCAGTCACCCCATCTGTAACGCGCCGAGGATCAGGCGCAAGGTTTCGTCAGGCATGGCAGGAGGCGTCACATGCGTTCATTTCTTTTGCTGCTGATCGGGCTGGCCTGTGCGCAGGCTCTGGCCGCGCCGAATGCCGAATTGTCGGAGCCGGTGGGAGGCTGGCGCTTCAATGGTCTGCTGGACCGTACGGAAAACCCGCAGGTGGCCTACCCGACGCCGCCCATCGACCGAGGCGTGCAGCGCAATCGCACGATGATCCAGGGCCAGCTCAAGGCCCTCGGCACGCAACGCGGTCCCCACACGCTGGCGGTCAACGGTAATCCGCTGAACCTGTACACCGACGAGCAGGGCCGTTTCGCCCGGCCCTATGCCTTCGGTGCCGGCTCCAACAGCGTCGAAGTGCGCAGCGCCGAAGGCCAGTCGCTCAAGCGCGTTCAATTCTATGAAGCCAACAATCTGCGCACGCCGGCGCGGATTCGCGTGGTGCTGGGTTGGGACGACCCGAAAGCCGAACTCGACCTGCACATCATCACCCCCGACGGCCAGCATGCGTTCTGGGCCCATTCGGCACTGACCAACGGCGGTGGCCTCGACCCGGACGGCGTGGATGGCCCGGGACCTGAAATGTTCACCATGACCGCGCCGCTGCATGGCACCTATCTGGTTTACGTGAACTATTGGGGCAACTTCGGCAGCGGCGGCTATAACTTCGATGAGACCAGCAACCAGAACGAGGTGATCACCTCGCAGATCAACCTGGTGCTCAACGAAAACACCGTCGACGAAAAACGCGAGACCTTCATCGTGCCCTTGCGCGCCATCGGCGACCTGCTGCTGGTCAAGACTTTCAACTATTGAGCATCCCGCACCACGGATGATTTGGGTTTGTATTCATGAGCGATAGCACCGATTCAACTGCAGCACCGGCCGCCGAAACACCGGGCGCCAAGCCGTCCCGTCGTTGGCCGGCCATTGTGGTCGGGCTGTGTCTGGTGGCGGGCGTGGCCGCTGGCATGGGTTGGCTGATGCATAAAAGCAAGGCCCCGGCGCCACAACTGGCAGCGGAAAAACTCGGTATGAGCCGCCCCGACGGCCTGCTGGAAACCCATTCCCTGAGCCAGTTGCCCAAGGACCTGTTGGCGGTGCCGTTCCTCAAGGAAACCCTCACCGAGGATTTCGTCTTCTATTACGAAACCCATGCCGATCGCCTCGGTTTGATCGGCAGTCTGCGGCGAATCATCTACGAGCATGACCTGAAGTTGCAGGACACGCTGATCGAGCAACTGTTCGATCAGCCGGCCGACATCGCACTGTGGCGCGGAGCGGATGGGCGACTCCGGGATTTCTTGCTGGTGATGGATCGCGGCGGCCTGGCCAAGGTGCTGGAGCCGTTGGCGAAAGTGGCGCTGGATGATTCGCAGTTGAGCAAGATCGCCGATGTGAAAGTCGGCACCGATGACGTGGCGCTTTATCAGCTCACCTATAACGCGGGCAGGGCACTGCTGTTCGCTTCCCACGGCGACAAACTGGTGGTGTTGTCGAATCCGACCCGGTTCGTTGACCCGCAAAGCGGTGAGTCGCAAGCTCCGGGCAGTGTTTCGCCCCAGGCCATCGCCGCGTTGCTGGGCGGCGAAAAACTCTTCCCGGAAGCCTTTGGCCTGCAACCTCGTGCGCCGCAGGTCAAACAGCGGCTGTCGGTCAACGCCAGTGTGCTGGCCATGGGGTACCAGCGGTTTATCCCGAATTTCGCCGGCCTGCGCTTCGACATGGACGACAAGGGCTGGCACAGCTTTCTGGCGATGGATGAGTTGGAAAACCAGCCGGATTTTGATTTCAAACCGATCTGGCAGGCCATGCCCATGGGCGCCAGCGCTTGTGTGGCCCTGCCATTGGCCGCCGAACAACAGAAGCCGTTGCTGGTTAAGCTCGGCGCCGAAGAGAAGGTAGCCCAGGCGCTGACCGAACACATGGCCGGCGCGGCGGGATTGTGTTGGTACGCCGATTCGCGGCTGTACACGCCGCTGCTGGTGGCCAGTCTGAATGACAAGGACAGCGCCAAACTCGACGGTGATCTGGGCAAGCTGTTCGGTTCGATGGTGGGCGCCTTTGAGGCCAACGTCGACGAACAGGTCTTCCCGGTGGTCGAGAAGCAGGAAGGTCAAAGCCATCAGTGGCAGCGCCAGGTGAGCTCCAACTTCGGCCCTTACAAAGCCGGGGATGCCGAGAATCCCGACGCGATCAGCGGCAAGGCGTTCATGCGCGTGAGCCTGGCGCGGCACGGCTCGACACTGGTGTTTTCCCTGGATGACAAACTGGTGGACAAGGCCCTCGGCACCCTCGACAAACGCTTCCCGCCGATGGCCGATGTGGTGCCCAAGGATCTGCTGATGCCGATCTATTTCGGCCCGGACTCGATGGCGCAACTGATGCAGCAGGAAACCCTCGACAGCCTGCCGCCAGACATGGAACCGGTGTTCTACAACGCCGCGAAAACCTACCTGATCCCTAAACTGCGCACCCTCGGTGGCTACGGCAAATACGCCCTGACCTTGCCCGAAGGCAGTGAGCCCGACGGTCACTGGCAATGGTTGCCGCTGACATGGAAAGCGCTGTGACGAAATCGATGCGGATCCTTGGGCTGCTGGCGTTGCTGCTGAGTGCGAGCGCCCGAGCCGTCGAAACCCCGATGCTGGATGTGCAGCAATCTCAGGTCTTCCGCGCCTGGTTCGTGCGCATCGCCCAGGAGCAACTCAGCCAGGGCCCGAGCCCGCGCTGGTATCAACAGGACTGCGCCGGGCTGGTACGTTTCGCCGCCAACGAGGCGCTGAAAGTCCACGACGGCAAATGGCTGCGCAGCAATGGCCTGTCCAACCGCTACCTGCCGCCGGAGCTGCAACTGAGCGACGCCCAGCGCGGTCTCGCCCAGCAATGGCAGCAGGGCGGCGGCAAGGTCGGGCCGTACGTCAACGCCATCAAATTGATCCAGTTCAACAGCCATCTGGTGGGCCGCGATGTGGCTCAGGCCCGACCCGGCGACCTGATGTTTTTCGATCAGGGCGATGACCAGCACCTGATGATCTGGATGGGCCGCTACATCGCCTATCACACCGGCACCACCACCCCCACTGACAACGGCATGCGTTCAGCAAGCCTGCAACAACTCATGACATGGAAGGACACCCGATGGATACCCGATGCAGCCAACCCCAACTTCATCGGCGTCTATCGACTGAATTTTCTCTCCCAATGACCGGTGCCCGCATGCTGCGTTTTCTGCCTCTGCTGTTGCTTCTGGCGCTGCCATTTTCCGCGAGCCAGGCCGAAGACACCGTCGAACCGAGTGGCTACACGCCGGTGGCCGGTGAAAGCTTTTTCCTGTTGGCCGACAGCAGTTTCGCCAGCGACGAGCAGGCGATGGTGCGCCTCGAAGCCCCCGGCCGCGACTATCGCCGGTTCCGCATGGAGCCTTACGGCGGTGCCGACATTCGTGTGTACCGCATTGACAAGCCGCTGGATTTCCTCAAGCGCCAGAAGAACCTGCACCGCGTGGTTAGCGACGGCCAGTTCAAGGGCGAAGGCTTGTCCAACACCCTCGCGTACCTGTGGGACAACTGGTACCGCAAATCCCGTCGGGTGATGCAGCGGGCGTTTTCCTACGAGTCGCGTAAACAAGTCACCGAGGAAATACCGGAACTGAAGATGGGCAACGCCATGGCTGCGCCAACGCCCTACGACGCCCAGCCGCAATTCGCACTGATTCCGGGTTTGCCGGTGGTCAGCCAATTCCGCTATCCCTTGTGGGAAGCCAAGCCGATCCAGCCACCGCCAGGGGTGAACCTTGCCGGTTCTTCCAGTGAATTTGTCAGCGTCGCGCCGGGTAACGTCTACATCCCGTTGGGCCAGTTGAAGCCGGGGCTGTACTTGGTGGAAGCGCTGATCGGCAAGTACCGCGCGACCACCATGGTGTTTGTTTCCAACACGGTGGCGGTGAGCAAGATTGCCGGTGATGAATTGCTGGTATGGGCCGCGCGTAAACACGAAGGCAGTTCGGTGCCCAAGGTCAATGTGCTGTGGACCGATGGCCTGGGCGTGATGAGCAGTGGTGCCACCGATGCCGATGGTTTGCTGCGGTTGAAACACGTCAGCCCCGAGCGTTCGTTCGTGATCGGCGAGGACGAGGAGGGCGGAGTTTTCGTCTCGGAAAACTTCTACTACGACAGCGAAATCTACGACACCAAGCTTTATGCCTTCACCGACCGGCCGCTGTATCGGCCCGGGGATTGGGTGTCGCTGAAGATCGTCGGGCGTGAGTTCAAGAATGCCCGGGATTCGGTGCAACCCGCTGCCGCCGATGTCAGTGTGACCGTGCTGGATGCAACAGGCACGGCACTGCAAAGCCTCGATTTGAAACTCGACTCCAAGGCCGGCACCCAAGGCCGGTTCCAGTTGCCCGACAATGCCGTGGCCGGTGGTTATGAGCTGCGTTTCAACTACAAGGATCAGGCCTACAGCAGCGCCTTCCGCGTGGCTGAATACATCAAGCCGCACTTCGAGATATCGCTGAACCTGGCCAAGCAGGACTACCGCACCGGCGAGCCGGTGCAGGGCAATCTGGTGCTGCTGTACCCCGACGGCAAGCCGGTGGCCAATGCCAAGCTCAGCCTGAGCCTGCGCGCCCAGCAACTGTCGATGGTCGATAACGAGCTGCAGTACCTGGGGCAATTCCCGGTGGAACTGACCAGCACCGAACTGACCACTGACGCCAAGGGCAACGCCACTCTCGACCTGCCGGCCGCCGAGAAACCGAGCCGCTACATGCTCACCGTGTTCGCCAGCGATGGCGCGGCGTATCGGGTCAAGACCACCAAGGAAATCCTCATCGATCGCGGCGCGGCGAATTTCCGCTTGAGCGCGCCGCAGCGTTTCAGCGCGGTGGGCGACAAGGTTGCTTTCAGCTATGCCAACGAAAGCGAACAAGCCGCATCGGTCGCGCCGAGCAGCTACGGCTGGGTACGTCTTGAGGATCAAACCACCGGCGAAGGCAAGCTGACGGCGACCGATAAAGGCTTCACGTTGGCCTTCGACCGCCCCGGCACTTACAACCTCACGCTCAGGGATGATCACGGCCGAACCCTCGGCGCGACCGGGCATTCCGTCACTGGCGATGGCGTCAACGCGGTGCCCGGCACCGTGGAAATCGTCCTCGATAAACCCGAGTACAAGGCGGGCGATGAAGCGCTGGCGCTGATCACCTTTCCTGAGCCGGTCAGCGATGCCTTGCTGTCGCTGGAGCGTGACAAGGTCGAGGCCACCGCGTTGCTCTCCAAGGGTGGCGACTGGCTGAAAATGGAGAAGCTCAGCGACACTCAATACCGTGCACGCATCCCGGTGAAGGACAGCTTCACGCCGAACCTGACGTTCTCGGTGCTGTACACCAAGGGCGGCCAATACAGCTTCCAGAACGCCGGGATCAAGGTGATTACCCCGCAGATCGACGTCGCCATCGCCACTGACAAGGACACTTATCAACCCGGTGACACCGTCACTGTGGACCTGACCACGCAGTTCGCCGGCAAGCCGGTGCCCGCGCATCTGACGGTCAGCGTGGCCGACGAAATGGTCTACGCGCTGCAACCGGAAGTGGCGCCGACCATCGACCAGTTCTTCTACCACCCACGGCGCAACAACGTGCGCACCAGCGCCAGCCTGTCGTTCATCAGTTATGACGTTGCGCTGCCCGGCAGCCCCGGTGCGCCGGGCAAGGCCAATCGAAGCGAGCGCGGGGTGAAAGTGCTGGAGCGGCCGCGCCGCGAAGACGTCGACACTGCCGCCTGGCAACCGGAACTGCTCACCGATGCCAATGGCAAGACCCGTTTCACCTTCAAGATGCCGGACTCGCTGACCCGCTGGCGCATTACTGCCCGGGCCATTGCCGATGACGGTCAGGTCGGGCAGAAGAAGCAATTCGTGCGCTCGGAAAAACCGCTGTACCTGAAGTGGAGCGGGCCGAGCAGATTCCGCGCGGGGGACAAGCCGGACCTGGGCGTGTTTGCTTTCAATCAGGCGCAGAGTCCGGTCAAGGCTGAACTGGTCACTCACTATGCTGGCAGTGAGCAGCGCGTTCCGGTCACGCTCAATAGCGGCATCAATTACATCCCTCTGCCGGCGTTTGCCCTGACCAATGGCGAGTGGACCGCCGAACTGGTGCAGGACGGCAAGAGCGCCGACGTCTTGGCCGTACGCCTGACAGCAACCGGTGAAGGCTGGCAGATCACGCAAAGCCAGAGTCTGGACGTGACCACGGGTGACACGCCGCTGACCCTGCCGGCAGACGCCACGGACATCCGTCTGCGCCTTGATGACAGTCCGCAGGCGCTGTTCCGCTCGGCACTCGATGACCTGCTGGGCTACCCCTATGGTGGCGTCGAACAGACCGCCAGCCGTCTGCTGCCGCTGAGCATCGCCTATCCAACCCTGGCATCGAACCCGCAGATCCGCGATCGCCTGCGCCTGATCATGCAGAACAGCCGCTTGCGCCTGGTGCAAATGGCCGGACCCTCGGCGAGCTTCACCTGGTGGGGCATGGACGGCGAGCCGGATGCGTTCCTCACCGCCTACGCCTATTACGCCGACTGGCACGCCAGCAAGGTGCTGGAGTTGAGCCTGCCGCCGGAGCATTGGCAGCGGGTGCTGGAGGTCTACGCCAAACAGGCGAAAAACACGCCGCTGCTGCAGCGCGCGTTGATCCTGTCGTTCGCCCGGCAGATGCAGTTGCCGGTGAACACACTGCTCAGTGGCTTGATGGACGATCTGACACAAGCGGGCGAGGGCAGCGCCGCCAACATGCTGGAGGCGGAGGGCGACAGCCTGGTGATGGGCGATCCTGATTCGGCCCTCGGTCTGGCCGCTGCGCGGGTGTTGACTGCATCCATGGCACGTCAGGCCAAAGTGCCCCTGCCGGACGCGTTCAATCGCCAGCTGGCAGATGCGCAACAGCGGTTGGCAGTCAGCTCCCAGCCATTTGCCGAGGCGTTGAACCTGTCGTTGCAACCTTTCGATCAGGCCCGCGCGACGGCGTTGCTGCAACGGCTGCTACCGCAACAATCGACGCTGGAGCGTGCGTTGGCATTGACCTGGTTGCAACGCGGCATCGAACAGGCCTCGCCGACCATCGCATTGGCGCCGGGCGATGGCTGGAAGAAAAAATATGGGGATACGGGTGAGGTGTATTGGACGTGGCAGGGCGCATCGCCGGTGCCGGCGGTGTTGTCGTTGAGCGGGGCGCAAGAGCGTCCGCTGCGTGCTGCGTTGAGTTTCCAGACCCGTCAGCCACCGGTAGATCCGATGGCCGTGACCATCACCCGCCGCCTGTCGCGACTGGTGCCGGGGGATGAGGCCTTCACCTTCAAGCTGGAGCCGGTCGGCACCACGCCGCTGTCCAGCGACAGCCTGTACCTGGACGAAGTGATCCTCACCAGCAAGGCTGCGAAGCCCCTGCGTTACGGAATGCTGGAAGTGCCGTTGCCACCGGGCGCCGATGTCGAGCGCACCACTTGGGGCATCAAGCTGATGGGCAAGGCCGGAACGGAGCCCACGGCGCTGGAAAAGGCACGTTTCGAACCGGGGCAACTGGCCTATGCGGTGCCGGTGGATGCGCTGAGTGGCGAGTTGCGTTTGCGGCATCTGGTGCGCTTCTCGCAGAAAGGGCAATTCAATTTGCCGCCAGTGCGGTTCACGCAGGTGTATGCGCCGCAGCATCAGGCCCAGGAACAGAAACCGGCGCTCGGTCAGGTGACGGTGCACTGACATGTGGCGGCTTCTGGTTTGTCTGGCGTGCTTGATGCCTGCGCTGACGATGGCGCAGGGCGAACCGCTGCGCCTGGCGTTCAAGGGCGAGTTGCTGTCCTTGAACCGGACGCAGCTGCTGTCCCGCGAGCCGTTGCCGGATACCTTGCAAACGCCGCTGGGCAGTGTGTGGAAACTGTTCGTCTATGCCTGGCTGGTGGATACCGGGGCGCGGGAGTCGGCCTATGAATGTCGCGGGCAGTCGAAAGAGGAAGTGTATTGCTGCACTGCGGGTGGCAAGGTCGAGCGCGAACAGGCGTTGGTGAAGTCTTGCGGACTGTATTTCGAACCGGCGCGTTTGGGGATATCCGCTGTTGACTGGCGAGCTTATTGGCAAGCGCGAGAGGCGCCGCCGTGGTTGCTGAACTTGCCTTCGTTGCAGCCAGCGACTCGTGTCCCCGTCGCTGAATTGATGCGCATGTTGGCGGTGCTGCCGGCGCAGGATCAGGCCCGGCGCGTGCTGCTCGATGTGGTGTTGAATGCGGCTGACGGCAATGTCGTGGGTGAACTCGGCAGCCGGTTGCGGGTGAAAACCTGGAGCTGGCTGGACGAGCGGGACGCTGCATCGCGTCAGGGTGGATTCGCCGGGTGGACGGTGGATGGCACGCCGATCTGGGCCGGTGGGCGCGGGACCAGTCAGCGGGTTTTGCGTGATTACGCGGCGGCGCTGGCGACGGTCGTGCCTGTTCAATGGCCAGTCGATGCGGGGCGTTGTGTCGAGGTCGGTCTGTTCTCCCGCTATCCGCTCAAGCGTGTGCTGTCGGGCAGTAGCGAAGTGGCTTCGGGGCCGTTGCGCGGTGACTATCGCGTGGAGTTCACCAACGGTAATCAGCTCGATATCCACAGTGACGGCGAGTTGTTTTTAGACAAGGACAAGCTCGTCGCCCGCCTGGATCGTGAAGAGTACGTCGCCCGTGTACTGCAACGCGAAGCCACACCTGAGCCCGCCGAAGCCGCCAAGGCCCTGGCCGTGGCGATCCGTACCTATCTGCTGCAAAACGCCACGCGCAACGGTGATTGCCTGAGCATCGACGACAGCAGCCTGCGCCAGCGTGTCGCCCCGCGTCCGGCCTCTGAGGAAGCGCGAAACATCGCCGCATGGACCAGTGATCTGGTACTGGCCGGCAGCAACGTCACCTACCACTCAGATCAACCCGGCCCGGACAAGCTGTCCTGGCAGCAAGCCGTCGAGCAGGCCAGTGCCGGTCAACGCTACGACGCCATCCTGCTGCACGCCTACCCACGTGCCAGCCTGAGCCGCTGGGACAATCCGGTGGCCTCCTGCGAAACATTGCCCGCCGCACAGGACTGGCTGCAGAAGCAACGTCGTAGCTGGCGTCCGACACTGGAAAGCGAAACCGGCTACAACGAAGTCAGCACTTTCGCCGTCTGCCGCCTGGCGTTTGGCCGGCCCTATGTCGACCGCGAACGCCAGCGCATCTATGTGCGTGGCGTGCTGTCGTTGCAGGACCGCCTCGACCTGACCCACGAATACCTGCACCTGGCGTTTGAAGCCCACCCCAACGGCCAGGATGAAACCTACATCGAAGGCCTCGCACGCCATCTATTGCTGGAATAGCCCATGACATTCTCTGATCCACGGGTCTTGCTGTTGCTTTGCGCGTTCGCCGCACTTTCGCCGGTGATGGCTGCCGACAGCGTCAAACTCGACACGCCCGTCGGTGGCTGGCGCACCGGTATGCCCGAAGGCGAGGGCGAAAACTTTCGTCAGGCCGTCAACTACCCGGCCTCCTCGGTGAACACCCCGGCGGGACAGGCCAACACCGCGCGGATTGCCGGGCAAATCAAGGCCACTCCCAAATCGAACGAGCCCGGCCGACTGATCGTCAACGGCGTCAGCATGCCCCTGAAAATCGACCCCGCCGGCCGCTTCGATCGCCCGTTCTCCTTCCCCAATGGCAGCAACAGCGTCGAAGTCCGCAGCCCCGACGGCCAGCAACGGCGTCGCACGCAATTTCTCAATGCCAGCGGCGGCGCCACCCCCGCCAAGCTCCGGGTACTACTGGCCTGGGACAGCGACGGCACCGACCTGGACCTGCACCTCATCACTCCAGACGGTGCCCACATCTGGTACGGCGACCGCGTAGCACCCAACGGCGCGGCCCTCGACGTCGACGTCACCACCGGCTACGGCCCGGAAATCTTCGCTATGCCCGCGCCGATCAAGGGGCAGTATCTGGTGTATGTGAATTATTTCGGAGGTGGGTATCGCAGTGATGAAGAGGGGCAGGAGGAGGCGGTTCAGCCGCTGACTACGGCACAGGTGACGGTGATAACGGAAGAGGGGACGCCGAGCGAGAAGATGGAAACGTTCGTGGTGCCGATGCGGGCGGTGGGGGAGTTGACGTTGGTTAAGGGGTTTAGTTATCCGTGAGGCTCAGTGGGCGGGGGAGCATTGGGAAAAATCGATGTGCCATGGAATTTGTACTTAATAGTTCCTTTCTCGGATTCGTCGGCAACATTTCTTAATATTGCTGATATCATTTTGCCGCTATTTTGATACCCATTCATCTCCATGCAAGGAAGCCCTATGCGCCGAGCCATCTCGTTGTCTCTGCTCGCGTCGACGATTGCCCTCACCAGTTGCTCCAGTACCCAGATGGATACCCTCGGTCGTGAGCATGGCACCGCTGTGCTCTGCGGCGTCGGCCTGCTCGGCGGGGCCCTGCTGGGCGCCGCCATCAATGGCAAAAATGGTGCCCTGGCCGGCGCAGCCTTGGGCACTGCCGCAGGCTGCTATGCCGGATCGGTCTGGCAATCACGCATGCAAGCACTTGATCGCATTGCC
This sequence comes from Pseudomonas putida, assembly GCF_003228315.1. Lineage (NCBI taxonomy): Bacteria > Pseudomonadati > Pseudomonadota > Gammaproteobacteria > Pseudomonadales > Pseudomonadaceae > Pseudomonas > Pseudomonas putida. The sequence goes on along the minus strand of NZ_CP029693.1, from coordinate 3,545,706 downwards.
AAGGAAGAAGGCCTGAAGTTGACCTCTACACCACTGCAAGTTGCCAATGGTGCGCCCGGGGTCAAACCCATCGAAGCCGGATTGGTAACCCAGGTCGAGAGCGAAAGCATGTTCGACACCGGTTCCGATCAGCTCACTGCTGCTGGTGTACGTGCCGTGAGCAAGTTGGCGACCGAATACTCGAAGAGTGACGGCAGTGCGACCAGCGCCCAACGCCGCTTCCTGGTAGTCGGCCATACCGATGCCACTGGAACCGCTCAGGTCAACCAGAGCCTGTCCGAACGCCGCGCACGCACTGTGGGCCGTTTGTTGCGTGACGCGGGTATCCCCGCCAGTGCTATCTATTATCAGGGTGCCGGGGCGGCTCGACCTATCGCCGACAACACCGATCCCTTGCAGCGCGGCCGCAATCGCCGTGTCGAAATCGTTGAGACCACCAGCGAAGACGTGCTGATCAAACGCATCGTCTCCGAGCAGAACAACGCTCGCTACCTGGCCTATGGCACGACCAGCGAGCGCAAGCCGGCACCTGTCACCAGCTCGACACAAGCCAAGCCCAAACCCGCCAGCCCGGTAAAAGCCAGCACCGCAACACCCGACGCGGTGAGCAAAGGTTCATCCGCACTGGTGGATTTCGGTGGCAGCCCGGCCACCAGCGACCAACTCGGTTATAGCCTCAAACCCATGGCTGACGGTATCAGCCTGATTTCCTCCGCCCGGGCGGCCGAACCGCCGATGCGTACCTGCCAGGCGGACAAGCCCCGCGACAGCGGTACCGCGCTCAATCTGGCAACCGATCAGCCGCTGAGCCAGCACGCCACCCGTGAATATTTGCCGGGTTACAACAATCGCGTCTGGGCCAATACGGTCAACGGAAATCTGGTGACCATTTCCCCAGTATCCATCCTGCGCGAAGGCGCAGCAGTGGGGACGCAGCCCTTCATTCAGATCGTGAGTGGCTATCAGACCGCGAAGAAAAAGAATCTGGACAAGCTCAACGCCGTCGCCAACACCTATGAAGGCCAGGATGAAGTGCTCTACCGCGTGTTCGTCACCGAGGACAACGCTGCGGTCAGTTGCATGGACATTGTCTTCAGTAAAGGCAATGCCCAGGCCACCCAGGGCGCGCTCTACTACCCCGACAACGGCCAAAGCTATACCGCTCGTTTCGTCCCTATCCGCAGTTGATCAGGAGGATCACCCTTGGAAAACATTTTCACCCTGCAGGGCCTGGAAACGCTGCTGCGTACCCACACTCTGCTGACCGTTGCGATCATCGCTACCCTGCTGGCAATCGCACTGATTGCCTACCTTTGGGAGCACGTTTGCTATTTCACCATGCGTGCCTGGCATGGCCTGCCGGTGATCGGCACGGTCTCGCGGCTGTCCGCCACACCCGGTTATATGAAAGATGGCTGGCCAAGCGTCGAGTCGGACATCTGCAGCGACTACAAGTCCTATTACGACAAGTACGATCGTGACTCCTCGCTCTATCGCAAGAGCAAGGACTACCTGGCCAAAGTAGGTGAAGCCGGACGTCGGCCGATTCCCTCCTGGGTCCTGGGCCTGGCGGTGATCCTGCTGATCGTCGAGGCCGTGGGCTTTGGTTTCGTCCTCGGTCCGTTCGTCAACAGCTCGGCCAGCGCCAATCAGATGGCCATGCTTGCCTGGTCTGTAGCCTTCCTGCTGGCATTGATTTCCGGTGGCTTCGCTCACTTCGCCGGCCATGACATGCACTACAACTCACTGGTCAAGAAGGCCCATGCCTGGTGGTCTCGCGACGGCAAGGGGCCGCAGCGTCCCAGCTCGCTGAAGCAGCTGAAATCGTTGCATCTGGAAGATTCATTCAGTGATGACGACCAGCCCGACTACCAGCAAATCATGGCGCGAATTCACGCCGACCACGATGTGACGCAAAAGAAGAAAGTCATCTACGGCTTCTTCGCCGTCATCATCGTGCTGGCCATTGCCGCGTTCTGGATTCGTGCCTACACCCTCGAATCCATCGAAACCGATATGGTCGCCCAGCTCAGCAGCAGCGCGGCACCTGCGTCGGCACCAGCTTCGCCGTTCGATCTGCCGGACGAATCAAAGTCGGTCAACGAACAGTCCGACAACCAGGCCGTTCAAGACAAGATGGACGCCATCCGTCATGCCTCGCTGGTGACCTACATCGTGCTCTCGGTGGTGTACATCGCCATCCAGTGTCTGATGCTGTGGCTGTCAGTGGTCTATGGCTTCAGCGGCGTGCACTCCAAGGAGGCCTGGAAGAATACCCATCGTTTCAACAGCGCAGACGAATTCGAACGCTGGCACGCCAATCAGCGCGCGCGTATCGCCGGGCATGCCGACCACAAGTTGCGCCTGCTGCAGCAGAAACGCTCGAGCAAACACACCGCCATCGCTGAGGAACAGGATGCCTTGGCTACCGAGCAGGTGGGGAGCCGCAACTTTCTCAGCTTTGTGTTGCTGAGCCGCCAGGACAGCGACCGTCATGCGGAGAAAATGGCCAACACCCGTCAGGTTGCAGCCGAAGCGCGTGCGCCTGTGACGCCAGCAGTTGTGACGCCTGCAGTGCAGGCTGAGCCTGCGGCCGTGCCTGTGAGCGCCGTCAATGCGCAAGCCGTCGAAGTGGATGCGGCCAGTTTCAAGGACCTTACACCTTTCGATGACGCCCAACTGAACCTCGCCGCCAAAGCGTTGAAAATGCCCTATGAAACTCTGCTGGACATCCGTGCCCAGCAAGCAGTGCTCAAGCAGTTGGGCATGTTCGGTGCGCAGGAGCCTGCCTGAAATGCTCAAGTCACTGATCCCCGTGTTGGCGCTGATGATCGCTGTCAGTGCTAATGCTGCCGAACGTAACGACTTGCCCAGTTGCTATGGCAAGGCGCATCTAAATGATCAACGAGCGCCCACATCCGGGCGTCTGCTCAATGTCGTGGTCGACCAGACCATACCGATGCCCGAGGACATCCAGCGTGCTGCCTGGGGCAACATCAGCCGTTACGTCGGCCCCGGAGATCAAGTACGGCTGTATAGCTTTTCGGCGCTGGTACCGGGCCAATACGTACGATTGCTGTTCGCCGGTACACTGGATGCTCCCATCAGTCCGGCACAACGCGACGATATCGACATGAACAAACTGCGCAGCTTCGATGCTTGCATGGCGCAGCAGAAGGCTCAGTTTGAAGGCAGTTTTGGCCGCCAGTTCGTGGCTGCCCTGCGCGGTGCTACTGCCGACCTGCCCAAAAGCGAAATCATGTTCGCGTTGCGCGAAGTAGCGGGCGATCAGGCAAAAATCCCGGCCGATCAAAGGATTCTGTTCGTCATAAGTGACATGCTCGAACACAGTGACTACACCAGCTTCTATGCCGCCAACAAGATTCGTGAGCTCAACCCTGCACAGGAGTTGAGTAAGGCGCAGAAGAACGGAGCCATAGGCGATCTTCACGGTGCGCGAGTGTATGTTGCCGGAGCAGGCCTGATCACTGACGCCATCAAGCAGAATTACCGCTCGGGCAAAACCATGGATAACCTGGAGAGCTTCTGGCGGGGTTACTTTGAGAAATCCGACGCCACTCTGGCTGATTTCGGCAAGCCAATGCTGAATGTGGATTTGCAGTGATACCCCCTTGGTGAGTGCCCTGGTGTGAGCTGGGGTATTCGCCTCCATTGCCTGAAATCCGACAGATAGCCATGCTCTCAGGTGGTTTCTCGGATGGCATGGGTTTATTCCAGGCATTAAAAAGCCGGCTTGTGGCCGGCTTCTTGGGGACTGGCTTGGTTCATTTTTGGTAAACCTCGCCAGCCTTTAAAACGTACATCCGGATCTTGCGTCCGGCTGTGGGACTCGGCGAGAAAGTCATCTGCCTTGTCGGTGCGATCAGAGCCGCCTGGCGGGTCGATGCGCAAATGTGGGGCGCATCATACTGATTTTTTGGGGAAATTCCCAGTTTGGTGTGCAGATTGGATCGCTGTAGCCAGGAACTACAGGAACGGCACTTCCGGTCTGCGTCTGTTCAGCGTCGACCACCAGAACACCCAACCCAATACCCTGATGTTCTGCTCCTCGATCTGAGCGGCCCGGAAGATCTCGTCCGGGTATTGCTCGCGATTATGGCTGCGCAATCGCAGCGCATTTCCCGGCATTCGATGCAGGTATTTGATTCGCAGCATGCCGTCATGCTCGATGGCGTAGATCTCGCCATCGACGATCTGGGTCAGGCCGCGGTCGATGGCCAGGATCGATCCGTCTTCGATGCGTTCGGCCATGCTGTTGCCGATCATGTGGGTGCAGATGGCATCGGCGTGGTTGATTTCCAGCGAGTCGAGGTGGTTGCGGGGCAGTCGGACGGATTGGCCGGGGTCTTCGATGACGTGGGTTTTACCGGAGCCGGGGGCTGTGGCGGTTTCCTTGTAGACAGGGAGATCGATGTCGGTGGGTTCGATGACCGTGTAGACGCCGCGAATGGCCTGGGCATCGAAGGTATTGCCGGCTTCGTCGTGCAGGCGCAGGTGCCGGGCGTCCTTGGGACCTTCGCCGGTTTTCAGCCATTCACTGTTGATGGACAGCTTGCGGGCGACTTCTTCCATGTAGTGGGCGGGCACACCACGGGTGTACCAGTTATGGACATTTTGCGGGGCCGTGTTCAGGAACTCGGCAAACCCTGTTGTCGTGATGTTCGCCATCCCAAGGAGGGCTTTGAAGCGGGGGCCGCTAGTGTTCTTTTTCATGAGCGCGAGTCTACTGGCGAGGCAAAGGCCTTTGAATAAACGCGGCGTTCAAATTTTGCGGGAATTTTAAGACTGGATGTAAGACGTGTTTGAGGAATTTTAAACAGAAAAGCACTGATTCAGATCATATTAAACAAGGTGTTTAACGAGGTTTTTCCTACGCCCACAAAAAACCCCGAATTACCGGGGTTTTTCTTGAAGCTTGCAGCTCAAGGTTGGCAGCTGCAATTAGCCTTTATAGGCCGCAACCGACTTGGTGATCGCAGCACGGGCGGCGTCTGCGCCGTCCCAACCTTCGATCTTCACCCACTTGCCTTTTTCGAGATCCTTGTAGTTCGCGAAGAAGTGCTCGATCTGCTGGATCAGCAGCGGTGGCAGGTCGGTGTATTCCTTCACATCGACGTACAGCTGGGACAGCTTGTCGTGTGGAACAGCAACCACTTTGGCATCGCCGCCGCCATCGTCGGTCATGTTCAGGATGCCGACTGGACGCGCGCGGATCACGGAGCCTGGAGCAACCGGGTAAGGGGTCACAACCAGCACGTCGAGGGGGTCACCGTCGTCAGCCAGCGTGTTCGGGATGTAACCGTAGTTGGCCGGGTAGAACATTGGGGTGGCCATGAAACGGTCAACGAACAGGCAATCGCTGTCTTTGTCGATTTCGTATTTGATCGGCGCGTGGTTGGCCGGAATCTCGATCGCGACGTAGATGTCGTTCGGCAGGTCTTTGCCAGCCGGAATCTTGCTGTAGCTCATTGGGCGATGCCCCCGTAGTTGACCAAAAAGTGGCGGCGATTATAGGCATATTCCTACGCCTGCGCCATGTACCAGAAGTCGTAGAACCTCAGTCGTGCGCCCGATAGACAGGGTCGTCGGCGAGAAGTTGCCTGAGCCTGGCCAGCGGGTCCTGGCGATAGAACAGTTTCAGCTGTTCATACACCTGCGGATACGCCTCGTGCAGCAGATCCGGGGCGCTGAAGAAGTATTCGCTGGTGACGGCGAAGAACTCGGCGGGGTTTTCCGCGGCATAAGGATCGATGGCGGTTTCGGCGTCGGGATTGCGTTCCAGTTGCCGGTCGAGATCGTCGTAAGCCTCCTGCATGACCCTGGCCCAGTCGCTGACCCGCATATCGGCGTGCAGCGGCGGCAAACCGTTGGCATTGCCATTGAGCATGTCGAGTTTGTGCGCCAGTTCGTGGATCACCAGGTTGTAGCCTTCCCAGCCACCACTGGCCATCACGCCGGGCCAGGCGAGGATGATCGGGCCCTGTTGCCAGGCCTCGCCACTGTGCTCGCCATCCCATTCGTGTTCGACACCGCTGGCGTCACGATGGCGCTGGGGGCTGAGGAAATCGTCGGGGTAGAGAATGATTTCGTGGAAGCCCTGATACCAGTTCAGGTCACCCAGGTGCAGCAAGGGCAATTGCGCCTGGGCGGCGAGAAGCAGGCGTTGTTCCTGATGCAGTTCGACACCGGGCAGGGCGGTCAGGTGTTTATCTTCCAGAAACAGCACGCAGGCTTCGCGCAGCCATCGGTCTTCGGCGGCGCTGATGCCGTCGAGAAAGCTCAGGTGTTGGCGCACCCGTTGCCACATGTCATCGGCAATCGGGTGCTTGGCCAGGGTGCGCCGGCGTCGCCAGGTGCTAAGCGACCACATGTCGTGTCAGTGCGTTTCGGCTTTGGAGTTCGATCCGCCGAAACGGCTGCGCACCACGCCGATGATCATCGGCACCAGCGACAACAGGATGATGCCAACCACCAGCAGGGACAGATTGGACTTGATGAACGGCACGGCGCCGAAGAAGTAGCCGAGGGTAACCAGACCACCGACCCAGAGGATGGTGCCCAGTACGCTGAAGGCGAAGAAGCGCGGATAAGGCATTTTCCCCACGCCGGCGACGAACGGTGCAAAGGTGCGAATGATCGGCAGAAAGCGCGCCAGGGTCACGGTTTTGCCGCCATGCTTGTCATAGAAATCGTGGGTTTGTTGCAGGTAGTCGCGACGGAAGATCTTCGAGTCCGGATTGCTGAACAGTTTTTCACCCGCCGTTCGTCCGATGATGTAGTTGGTACTGTCACCCAAGATCGCCGCCAGCATCAGCAGGCCACCCAGCAATACCGGGTCCATGCCGCCACCGGCCGCCACGGCACCGGCGATGAACAGCAGGGAGTCGCCCGGCAGGAAGGGCATGACCACCAGGCCGGTTTCACAGAAGATCACCATAAACAGGATGGCGTAGATCCATGCCCCGTAATTGGTTACGAGCATGTCGAGGTAGACGTCGAGATGCAGGACAATATCGATCGGGTTGAAATCCATGCAAAGCACCTGTGATGACGGCCCGACTCGGCAGGCCTGTGCGGATAACGTCGTGTAAGGCCTACAAACGAGTGTAGTTTTTCTTACAAGTCGGAAAGGTCGGCATTATACGATCTGAGAAGTGAAAATCGCGTCGAGATTGTAGCGGGGGATGTCGGTGGGGAGTTGGCAGTCTGATGACAATTAATAACCCCGAAACCCTCTGTAGGAGCGAGCCTGCTCGCGATGGTCGCCAACGATAACGCTGAGTGCCTGACACCCAGTGGTGTTCTCGAGACCATCGCGAGCATGCTCGCTCCTACAGAAGAAGGTGGGTGTTAAAGCTCGTCGCTGATCGGCAGCACGTAGTTCTTGAACTCGGTGTCTTCCCTGAATCCGATGGATTCATAGGTTTTCTGCGCCACGGCATTGTTGCTGCTGGTGGAAACTCGCATGCGCACGGCATTGGTTTCCTTGGCCATTTTCTTCGCGGTACGAATCAGATGATCCGCCACCAACTGGCGACGGGCATCCTCGGCGACGTAAATGTCATTGAGGATCCAGACGCGCTTGAGGGAAAGCGAAGAGAAGCTTGGATACAACTGACAGAAACCCATCAGTTTGTTGTCGTCCTCATCGGACAGAGCCAGGTAGATGACCGATTCCTTACGGCGCAGGCGTTTCTCGAGGAAAGCCCGGGACGAGTCCGGATACGGCAGGGAGCCATAAAACTCGCGATATTTGACGAACAACGGGGTCAGCAGATCCAGGTGTTCGAGGGTCGCTTGAATAATCCGCATGGTAGGTCTCGTCTTCAAGTGGCTGTCTTGCGTGCTTGGACGGCGACGGGAAACTCGGGAGGCCGTGGATCCGATCCTGCCTCAAACTGGAACGAAAGTGCAACGCGCAGCCGTTCAGGCCTGCGGCGAGCTGAGCAGGAAATTGCCTTTCATGTCCGAACCCGAATCTTCCTCCAGCGTGTGAATTTGCGCTTCGTCCTTCAGATTGACCCCCGACAGCTGCCGTCGACAGGCTTCGCGCATCAGATAAAGCAAGCGGTGTGCCGCCATGCCGTAACTCAAGCCTTCCAGGCGCACATTGGAGATGCAATTGCGGTAGGCGTCCGTCAGGCCGACCTTGGGGTTGTAGGTGAAATACAACCCCAGGCTGTCCGGAGAGCTCAGGCCAGGGCGTTCGCCAATCAGGATCACCGTCATTCTGGCCCCCAGCAGTTCGCCGATTTCGTCGGCGACGGCGACGCGACCCTGTTCCACCAGGGCAATCGGAGCAACGGTCCAGTTCTCAGCGCGGATGTGTTCTTCCATGCGCGCCAGAAATGGCAGGGTATGCCGGTGAACCGCCAAGGCTGACAAACCATCGGCAACCACGATGACCAGATCGACGCCGCCTGGGTGGGCCGAAGCGTAATCGCGCAGCACCTGTGCGGAGTCGGCACTCAACTTGCGCCCCAGATCGGGGCGCTGCAAATAGCTGTTTCGGTCTGGTGCTGCGCTATGCAGCAACAGGCTGTCCTGTCCGCGTTCAGCCAGCTGCGAGCGCAGGCTGGCATGGTCGAACGGCAGATGCACCGCATCCCGCGCCTGGGCATGGGCGTACTGAAAGTCCAGCTGGGCGCGGGTCGGCATGCTGGTGCCGGTGCGGCCCAGGGCGATTCTCGCCGGGGTCAGGCGCCGCAATTCCTGCCAGGGGTTGTGCGGGTCGAAGGGTAGTTTTTCCATATCAACACTCATCCCAATTGCGCCAAAGCATGGCGAAAGGCCGGAGGCAGGCTGTTGCCGAACAGCACCTTGCCGTCCGCCTGGGTAAAAATGCCCATTTTCGCCAGCCACGCCTCGAATTCCGGCGCCGGCTTGAGTCCCAGAGTCTGCCGGGCATAGAGCGCATCGTGGAAGGACGTGGTCTGGTAGTTGAGCATGATGTCGTCAGAGCCGGGGATGCCCATGATGAAGTTGATCCCGGCCACGCCCAGCAGGGTCAGCAGGGTGTCCATGTCATCCTGGTCGGCCTCGGCATGGTTGGTGTAGCAGATGTCACAGCCCATCGGCACGCCAAGCAGTTTGCCGCAGAAGTGGTCTTCGAGGCCGGCGCGGATGATCTGCTTGCCGTTGTAGAGGTATTCGGGACCGATGAATCCTACGACGGTGTTCACCAGAAACGGGTTGAAATGTCGCGCTACGGCGTAGGCTCGGGTTTCACAGGTCTGCTGATCGATGCCGTGGTGGGCGTTGGCCGACAGGGCACTGCCCTGGCCAGTTTCGAAATACATCAGGTTCTGCCCCAGCGTGCCGCGATTGAGGCTTAGACCCGCGTCGTAACCTTCCTTCAATACGTTCAGATTGATACCGAAGCTGGCGTTGGCCGCCTCGGTGCCGGCAATCGACTGGAATACCAGATCCAGGGGTACGCCGCGGTTCACCGCTTCGATCGAGGTAGTAACGTGGGTCAGTACGCAGGCTTGGGTGGGAATCTCGTAACGCTGAATGATGGCGTCGAGCATTTCCAGCATGGCGCAGATCGAGGCGATGCTGTCGGTGGCCGGGTTGATACCGATCATGGCATCGCCATTGCCGTGCAGCAGTCCGTCGAGAATGCTCGCGGCGATACCGGCCGGCTCGTCGGTCGGGTGATTGGGCTGCAGGCGAGTGGACAGGCGCCCGCGCAAGCCGAGGGTGCCGCGAAATTGGGTGACCACGCGGATTTTCTGCGCCACCAGGACCAGATCCTGCACGCGCATGATTTTCGAGACGGCGGCCGCCATTTCCGGGGTCAGGCCGGGGGCGAGCGCACGCAGGGTCTGTTCATCGGCGGCATCGCTGAGCAGCCAGTCGCGGAAACCACCGACGGTTAGGTGACTGACGATGGCAAACGCCTGCTTGTCGTGGGTGTCAATGATCAGCCGGGTGACTTCATCGGCTTCATAGGGAATCAGTACTTCCTGTAGGAAGTGGCTCAGTGGAATGTCGGCCAGCGCCATCTGGGCGGCCACGCGTTCGCCATCATTGAGGGCGGCCACACCGGCCAGGAAGTCCCCGGAACGCGCCGGACTTGCCTTGGCCATCACTTCCTTGAGGCTTTCGAAGCGATAGGTCTGGGCGCCGACGGAATGGGCGAATACGGCCATGGGGTGGGGTCCTCCTGGGGTTTGAATGGTGACCAAGTAGATGCAAGGCCTGAGCCAGGGCGTTCAGGCAGTGTGTCAGTCAGGACGCTATCGCGGGCAAGCCCGCTCCCACAAGGTTTTGGGTCAGCCATCTAAAATGGACTGGTCCAATAACCCTGTGGGAGCGAGCCTGCTCGCGATGGCAAGTTGAAGGGCGACACAGTAATGACTGCATCGCCCCCGACTTTTAGAAGAAGCCCAATGGATTGATGTCGTAGCTCACCAGCAGGTTTTTGGTCTGCTGATAGTGATCGAGCATCATTTTGTGGGTTTCACGGCCGACGCCGGACTTCTTGTAACCGCCGAACGCGGCGTGCGCCGGGTAGAGGTGGTAGCAGTTGGTCCATACACGACCGGCCTTGATGGCGCGGCCCATGCGATAGGCGCGGTTGATGTCGCGGGTCCAAAGGCCGGCGCCCAGGCCGAACTCGGTGTCGTTGGCGATGGCCAGGGCTTCGGCTTCGTCCTTGAAGGTGGTGATACTCACCACCGGGCCAAAGATTTCTTCCTGGAACACCCGCATTTTGTTGGTGCCCTTGAGCAGGGTCGGCTGGATGTAATAGCCGGTTGCCAGGTTGCCGTCGAGTTTCTCCACCTTGCCACCGGTCAGCAGCTCGGCGCCTTCACCCTTGGCGATTTCCAGGTACGACAGGATCTTGTCGAATTGCTGCTCGGACGCCTGGGCGCCGACCATGGTGTCGGTGTCGAACGGGTCGCCGCGTTTGATTTGCAGGACCTTCTTCATCACCACCTGCATGAATTCGTCGTAGATCGATTCCTGTACCAGGGCACGGGATGGGCAGGTGCAGACTTCGCCCTGGTTGAAGAACGCCAACACCAGGCCTTCGGCCGCCTTCTCGATGAAGGTCGGTTCGGCTTGCATGATGTCTTCGAAGAAGATGTTCGGCGATTTGCCACCCAGCTCCACGGTGGACGGAATGATGTTTTCCGCCGCGCATTTCATGATGTGCGAGCCGACCGGGGTCGAGCCGGTAAAGGCGATTTTGGCGATGCGCTTGCTGGTGGCCAGGGCTTCACCGGCTTCTTTGCCGAAGCCTTGCACCACGTTCAGCACGCCCGGTGGCAGCAGATCGCCGATCAGTTCGACCAGCACGCTGATGCCCAGCGGGGTCTGTTCGGCTGGCTTGAGCACCACGCAGTTACCGGCAGCCAGGGCCGGTGCGAGTTTCCACGCGGCCATCAGGATCGGGAAGTTCCACGGAATGATCTGCCCCACCACCCCCAGTGGTTCATGGATGTGATAGGCCACGGTGTTGCCGTCGATTTCGGCGGCGCTGCCTTCCTGCGCACGCAGGCAGCCGGCGAAGTAGCGGAAATGGTCGGCAGCCAGCGGAATGTCGGCGTTGAGGGTTTCGCGAACGGCCTTGCCGTTGTCCCAGCTTTCGGTGAGCGCCAGGGTTTCCAGATTCTGTTCGATGCGGTCGGCGATTTTCAGCAGGATCAGGGAGCGCGCCTGGACGGACGTGGCGCCCCAGGCATCGGCCGCCGCGTGGGCAGCATCCAGGGCCTTGTCGATGTCTTCGGCCGTGGAACGGGGGAATTCGGCAATCGGTTGGCCATTCACTGGCGAGGTATTGGTGAAGTACTGACCTTTGACAGGCGCGACGAACTCGCCGCCGATGTAGTTACCGTATTTGGCCTTGAACGAAACGATAGCGCCTTCAGTACCGGGGTGAGTGTAACGCATGATGTATCTCTCCTTGCTTTTGTGCTTATAGGGAGGACGCGCATGTGCGCTGCATTAAGCGTAGAGCAAAGGTCGGGCCACTGCCTTGCAGGTCAGGCAAATCAAGGCTTTGCGTGGTTTTTGTCAGACCGGCGGGCGGCGTCCGTGACGCTTTCGGTACAGCTGGCGTGACACTTTGTACCGTTTATGGCACAGGCTGTGACCGGGCGGTCGTGCCAGTGTTGCAATGCGCTCCGGGCTGGAGGATGCTCAGGCCTACCCAACGCCGCGGGGAAACAATAAGAAATGCACGACAACCATTTGAGCCGCCATGCCCGTCAGGTCTTGACCGTTGCCCAGGGCAAGTCCCATCTGCACGGCCCCGGCAGCGACCCCTCCATCGCCCGCTCGTGGTTGCGTTGTCTTGAGGACTATCACCTCGATCCGGCCCTGACCATGGCCCCCACCGTGCTGGAGCATGGCCGCGTGCTCGAAAGCCGCGAGCGCCTGCAGCAGGTGCTGCACATCGCTGGCGGCGAAATGACCAGCCTGCATCAGCAGCTTTCCGGTTCCGGGCATGCGGTGCTGTTGACCGACGCCCGGGGCGTGATCCTCAACTGCGTGACGGCACCCACCGAGCGGAAAATTTTCGAGCGCGCCGGGCTGTGGCTCGGTGCCGACTGGAGTGAAGCCTGCGAAGGCACCAATGGCATCGGCACCTGCCTGGTGGAGCGCCAGGCACTGACCATTCATCGAGACGAACATTTCCGTGGGCGTCATACCGGCCTGACCTGCTCGGCGAGCCCGGTGTTCGATCCCCATGGCGAACTGCTGGCGGTGCTTGATGTGTCTTCGGCACGACAGGACGTGTCGCGCCAGAGCCAGTTCCATACCATGGCCCTGGTCAATCTGTCGGCGAAGATGATCGAGAGCTGCTACTTCCTGCGTCATTTCGAAAACCAATGGCTGTTGCGTTTTCATCTGCAGGCCGAGTCAGTCGGGCTGTTCAGCGAAGGATTGCTGGCGTTCGACGGCGAAGGGCGCATTTGTGCGGTCAATCAGAGTGCATTGAACCTCTTGGGGCATGTCCGCGGTGGCTTGCAGGGCCAGCCGGTGGAAGCGTTTTTCGATTGCGGGCTGGATGAGTTGCTCGGTCGCGCCAGCCTCGACGCCAGTGCCAGCTGGCCACTGCGTACCCGTGACGGGCGACGTTTGTTCGCGGTGTTGCGCGGGCAGCCGCGACGCGTGCCGGCGCCTTTGGTGCCTGGGCCGGTCATCGAGGAGCGCTCGCCATTATCGGGTATCTGCCTGGGCGACACGGGCTTGCAGACGGATTTCCGCAAGGCCTTGCGGGTGTACGAGCGGGACGTACCGCTGCTGATCAACGGCGAAACCGGGTCGGGCAAGGAGGCTTTCGCCAAGGCTGTGCATCAAGCCAGCCTGCGCGCCGATAAAGCCTTCGTCGCCCTGAACTGTGCGGCCATCCCTGAAAGCCTGATCGAGAGTGAATTGTTCGGCTATCGCGGCGGCAGTTTCACCGGCGCGCGCAAGGAAGGCATGCGCGGCAAGTTGCAGCAGGCCGATGGCGGGACCCTGTTCCTCGATGAGATCGGCGACATGCCCCTGGCCTTGCAGACGCGGCTGTTGAGGGTGCTGGAGGATCGTCAGGTGGTGCCTATCGGTGGTGAGCCGCAGGTGATCAATGTGCGGATTATCAGTGCCACGCACCGCAATTTGCTGGAGCGGGTCGAAGAGGGCAGTTTTCGCGAAGACCTGTATTACCGGCTCAATGGCCTGGAGGTCGCGCTACCGGCGTTGCGTGAGCGCAGCGACAAATCGCAGCTGCTGGATTTTTTGCTGGCCGAAGAAGCGCGGGGAGAAACCGTGCTGATCGACGAACCGGCGCGTCAGGCCCTGCTGGCCTTCGCCTGGCCGGGCAACGTTCGCCAGTTGCGCAATGTGTTGCGCACCCTGGCGGCACTGTGCGACGGCGGACGGATCGGTCTGGAGGATTTGCCGGCGATGATCCGTCAGGTGCGGCCACCGGTGGTGCAGCCCGTCGAAGAGTCGGAGCGTCCGCTGGACGATGCCGAGCGTCTGGCGTTGTTGAATGCGCTGGAGCACACGCGCTGGCACATGACGCATACGGCTGAACAGCTTGGGGTTAGTCGCAATACCCTTTATAGAAAGCTGCGTAAGCACGGGATAGCCCGTTAAGCACCGCAGAAACCTGAAGGAGCAAGGCTTGCCCGCGATGGCGATTTCAGTGGCGCCATCGCGGGCAAGCCTTGCTCCTACAGGTTCGGTGGTGATCTTGAAACACTGAGTGCGATTTTCCCCTCCCTAAGCTAACCTGCGGCCATGTTTTACGAGGTCGACTATGCACATTCATATTCTCGGTATCTGCGGCACTTTCATGGGTTCGATGGCCGTTCTGGCCAAGGAACTGGGTCATCACGTGACGGGCTCCGATGCCAACGTCTACCCGCCAATGAGCACTCAGCTCGAAGCCCAGGGCATTGAACTGACCCAGGGCTACGACCCGGCGCAGCTCGATCCGGCCCCCGACCTGGTGGTGATCGGCAACGCCATGTCCCGCGGCAATCCGGCGGTGGAATATGTACTGAACAAAGGCCTGCCTTACGTTTCCGGCCCGCAATGGCTGGCCGATCATGTCCTGCAAGGTCGATGGGTGTTGGCCGTGGCGGGTACCCACGGCAAGACCACTACCAGCAGCATGCTGGCCTGGGTGCTGGAGCATGCCGGCATGAGCCCGGGCTTCCTGATCGGCGGCGTGCCGCAGAACTTCTCGGTATCGGCACGGCTGGGCGGTACGCCGTTTTTCGTGATCGAAGCCGACGAATACGACAGCGCCTTTTTCGACAAGCGCTCCAAGTTCGTTCACTACCGTCCACGCACGGCAATTTTGAACAACCTGGAATTCGATCATGCCGACATCTTCCCCGATCTGCCGGCTATCGAGCGGCAATTCCACCATCTGGTGCGAACCATCCCGAGCGAAGGCCTGGTGATCCACCCGACCACTGAACCTGCGCTGCAGCGCGTCATCGAAATGGGCTGCTGGACCCCGGTACAAACCACCGGTGCCGGCGGTCAGTGGCAGGTCAAGCTGCTCAGTGAAGACGGCTCGGCCTTCGAAGTGATGTTCGAGGGGGTATCCCAGGGCGTGGTCGAGTGGGACATGACCGGTCAGCACAACGTCGCCAACGCCTTGGCCACACTGGCCGCGGCGCGTCACGTTGGTGTGGTGCCGTCCATGGGCATCGCGGCCTTGAGTGCCTTCAAAAGCGTGAAGCGCCGCATGGAGAAAGTCGCGGAGGTGCATGGCATCACCATCTATGACGATTTCGCTCACCACCCGACCGCCATCGCCACCACCCTCGACGGTCTGCGCAAACGCATTGGTGATGCGCCGTTGATCGCGATCATCGAGCCACGCTCCAACTCCATGAAGCTCGGCGCGCACCGTGACGGTTTGCCGGAAAGCGTGGTCGATGCCGATCAGGTGATCTGGTATGCGCCGGCCAATCTTGGCTGGGACCTGGCGGGCACGGCGGCACTGTGCACCGTGCCGTCGATAGTCAGCGATTCGCTGGAAGGCATCATCGAGCGGGTGAAAAGCCAGGCGCAACCCGGTACGCACGTGGTGATCATGAGCAACGGCGGCTTCGGTGGCCTGCACGGCAAACTTGCCGAGGCGCTGAAATGAACAACGGTCCGGACCGCATCACGCTGGCGATGACCGGCGCTTCCGGTGCCCAGTATGGCTTGCGCCTGCTCGATTGCCTGGTGCGCGACGACCGCGAGGTGCACTTCCTGATTTCCAAGGCCGCGCAACTGGTGATGGCCACCGAAACCGATGTCACGCTGCCGGCCAAGCCGCAAATGATGCAGGCGTTCCTCACCGAATACACCGGTGCCGCCGCCGGGCAGATTCGGGTATATGGCAAGGAAGACTGGATGTCGCCGGTGGCCTCGGGCTCCGGTGCGCCGGCGGCGATGGTGGTGGTGCCCTGTTCCACGGGGACCTTGTCGGCCATCGCGACCGGTGCCTGCAACAACCTGATCGAACGGGCCGCCGACGTCACGCTCAAGGAGCGCCGCCAGTTGATTGTGGTGCCCCGCGAGGCACCGTATTCGAGCATCCATCTCGAGCACATGCTCAAGCTGTCGAACATGGGAGTAACGATCCTGCCGGCATCGCCGGGCTTCTACCATCAGCCGCAAACCATCGATGACCTGATCGATTTTGTCGTGGCGCGAATCCTCAACCTGCTGAACATTCCCCAGGACATGCTGCCGCGTTGGGGCGAACACCATTTGTCCAGTGATGAATAAGCTGTGGGTGGTGGTGCTGGCCTTGCAGCTGACGGGGTGCGCCACGGCGCGCACGCTGGATGCCGCCAAGCCGGGAGCGCCGGTTGTCTACGCCGGGACGCGGCTGGATCTGTATGCGATGAACGGCGGCTGCTGCGCGAAGGATCGTTTCGGCGCTGAGGCCCCGGGTTATCCGGGAGTTGATCTGCCGGCCAGTGCATTGCTTGACACGTTGTTGTTGCCGTTGTCGTTGCTGACCGTGCTGGGCGTGAACTTTCAGGCGACGGGTGGGCTGTAAGGTTTTTTGTGTCGAGGGAGCAAGCTCCCTCGACACAGATTTATTTGCCTAGCTTGCGCAACTCATCCGACTCGACAATCCGCACCCCATCCTGCTCTTCCAGCGCCAGGCGCCACATCGCGCGGGCCAGCTGGCAGGCCTCGATGCCGTGGAACTTGCCGGGGATCAGTCGTGACAAGGGGCCAGCCATTTGCTCCGCCCGCCGTGGTTCAACTCGCTCTCCCAGCAGCAGCGAGGGCCGGCAAATGGTCAGCTGCGGCCAGTCCTGTGCCCGCAACGCGTATTCCATCTCGCCTTTGACCCGGTTGTAGAAATTCGACGATCGGCGATCAGCACCCAATGCACTGATCACGATCAGATGCCGTGCGCCCATCTCCCTGGCACGCTTGGCGAACGCCACCACCATGTCCAGATCCACCGCGCGGAACGCCTGTTCCGAGCCCGCCTGCTTGATGGTGGTGCCCAGGCAGCAATAGGCGATATCGACGCGGCCGCTCAGCTGCGGCAGGAACATCGCCGGGTCGCCCACGGGGTTTTCCAGGTGCGGATGCCGGGCCAGTGGCCGGCGCGAGGGCGCCAGTACCCGGGTGATCGTGGGCTCATTGAGCAAGCGATCAAGCAGGTGTTCACCGGTCAAGCCGGTAGCTCCGGCAAGCAATACGTGCTGAGGCGTCAAGTACATAGTGTTTCTCCCTTGATACTCTTCAGCTTAGTTGGTCTTTGCGTCCTTGCTCTCGATCGACGCACTTTGCAGGGCCTTACGGGCTTGCTGCTTGCGTAGCAACTGCCAGTGCGAGAGCACGGTTTTAGGCGCCCAGATCTGCGGTTCAGAGGCTTCGTAGCCATCGGCCAGCTCACGCTCGGCAACTGTCGCCTTGGCCAGTTTGAAGGCTTGTTCCAAGTCGTCGGTCTGGTTCAGGGCCTGGTTGAACAGGGCGTCACCGAAGTAGGTGAAATTGGCTTCCTCGGAGCAACCGAACGACACGCGGTCGGCTCGCGAGGCGGTCATGATCAGTGTGCGTTCGTCTTTCAGGGCGGGTATGAAACCGCCGGAATAGCAGGCCGAAATCACAATGATCTTGTCGCGGTTTTTCAGTGGGGCGAGCACCGCGGCCAGTTCGTCGGCCGGCAGGTCGGCCAGTTCCATGCGCGGCTGGTCGAGCACCAGTTCATGTTCACTGGTGCCGTGGCTGGACAGGTAAATGAAAATCAAATCTTCCGGGCCGCTGCGTTCGGCCAGCGTCAGTGCCGCGCGTCGCAGGTTTTCCCGGGTGGCCATCGGCCGGTCGCCGATATGGTCGCGATGGTTCACCAGGCGGATCTGGCCAAAGGCACCAAAGCGGCTGGTGAGCATGTTGGCGACGTAGTCGGATTCGCGCAGGAACACGCTCTGCTTGCCGTCGCCGCCGAGGGTCAGGGTGTACAACTCGACGGCCGGGGTCGAGGCGGGCACGTTGCCCAGCGCGTCTTCCAGCAGGCGTCCCTGGGCCAGCAGGCCGAGTTCGAGGGTGTCGGGCAACAACTTGCCATCGGCGTCACGCACACGCTGCCCATTGACCCACAGGCCGCTGAGCACCGAGCCATCGGTCAGCACCAGGGTGCCGCGACCGGAATAGGTGTCGCTGTCGAACTGGCCGATGTAGAAGCTGCCGTCGGCCAGGTTCAGGCGGCCCTGGCCACTGAAGCGCCAATCGTTGAATTGGCCGATGTAATGACTGCCATCGGCACCGATCAGCTCACCCTTGCCGTTGAGCGAACCTTCCTTGAATTGACCCAGCCAGACATCGCCGTCAGCGTTTTCGTAGCGGCCCTTGCCGTTCAGTTGGTTGTTCTTGAAGCTGCCGACATAGATGTCGCCGTCGGCGCTATTGAATGTCCCGTTGCCTTCCAGCTGGCCGTCAACGAAGTGCCCGGTGAACTGATTGCCATTGCCGTCGCCGCGCTGGCCTTCGCCATTGGGTTTGCCGTGGGCGAACTGGCCCTGGTAGGAGCTGCCGTCTTCGAGTTCCAGGCGCCCGAGGCCTGAGTACTGGTCGGCCTTGAACTCGCCCCGGTAGGTCATGCCGTTTTCTTTGAGGGTACCTTCACCGTCGCGTCGACCGAGCTTGAAGCCACCGTTGTAGCTACTGCCATTGGTGGTGAGGCTGCCCTGGCCGTCGAACAGGCCCTGATTGAACTTCCCGCGATAGACCTCGCCATTGCTGCCGTGCCATTCGCCTTGGCCGTGCCATTGGCCTTTGTCGAACTCGCCGGCGTACCAGCTGCCATTGGGGTAATCGATGCGGCCCTGGCCTTGCAGCAATCCATCGACCAGATCACCCCGATAGCGACCGCCGTCCGGCAGACGGGCATCAGGGGGTAACGGCGATTCACCGTCACCGCATGCGGTGAGCATCAGGGTCAAGGCAAGGAGTGCAAGTGAGCGCATAGCGGGTTCCGGGCAATTAGGCGACCGAGTATGCCGCAGCTATGGGTCCTTATACAGCCGGTATATAAAGCGGCGGGCGCGAAACAGCAGGCGCTGCTTCGCATCCGGGAAGGTTTACACGAAGCAGAGTGACAAAGGTTCGGCGATGTACGCGGGTTTGTCCGAGCCTTCGATTTCCAGGGTGGTGGTGGCTTTGAGCAGCCATTGACCAGGCTTTTTCTCGGTCACTTCAGTCAGGTCGACCTTCAGGCGCACTTTGGAGTTGACCTTGACCGGCTGAATGAAGCGCACGCTGTCCAGGCCGTAATTGACCACCATCTTCAGGCCTTCAGGCACGACGAGGATGTCTTCCATCAGTTTCGGGATCAGCGACAGCGACAGGAAACCATGGGCGATGGTGCTGCCGAAAGGCGTTTGCGCGGCCTTGACCGGATCGACGTGGATGAACTGATAGTCCCCTGTGGCTTCGGCGAACAGGTTGATGCGCTCCTGATCGATCGTGAGCCATTCGGAACGTCCAAGTTCCTTGCCGACATAATCTTTGAGCTCTGCAACTGGAACAAAGGGCATTGAGACTCTCCTTGGGTTCATCGGTTTTTATGGTTTTGAGCCGGGGATCTGGGCCCCCGGTTTACCACTGTAGATCAACATTGTTAATTCCTGCGGTCAACCGACCATGCTTTTGGCGAATGCCGGTGTATACGGCAGGCATGTTTATAATGCCCGGCCCGTGATGGCGGGTAACGGGTTCTGCGGGAGATGAAGGATGTTGTTACGTGGCCTGACATGGCTGGTGCTGTTTCAATTGCTCGGCACCGCGATCAACCATTTGTTTTTGCCGATTCTGCCGGGGCCGATTGTCGGCCTGCTGTTGTTGCTGGTGTTTTTGATCAGTCGCGGTCAGGTCGGTGAGCCGCTGAACGTGGCGGCCGGCAGCCTGCTGCGCTACCTGCCTCTGCTGCTGGTGCCGCCAGCCGTGGGTGTAATGGTCTACGCCAAGGACATTGCGGCGGATTTCTGGGCCATTGCGGGCGCGCTGGTGTTGTCGCTGCTGTTGTCCATGGCTTTCGCAGGCGTATTGATGCAGCGCTTGATCAAGCGCCACGCTCACCCCTCCGAGGACCACTCATGACCCTCGACTGGAACGGCGCCTGGACGTCGGTCATCCATCATCCGTTGTTCGGCATCGGTATTACTTTGGGTGCCTATCAGCTTGTGTTGGCGGCGTACGAGAAAACCCGCTGGATCTTTTTGCAGCCGGTGCTGGTCTCCATGTTGCTGGTAATCGGTGTGCTGGTGGGCTGCGGGCTGACCTATGCCGAGTATCGCAAGAGCACCGAGATCCTCAGCATCCTGCTGGGGCCGGCCACGGTCGCGCTGGCCGTGCCGCTGTACCTGAACCTGCGGCGGATTCGGCAGTTGTTCTGGCCGATATTTACTACGCTGGTGATAGGCGGTGTCGTCGCCACCAGCATGGGCGTGCTGCTGGGCTGGTGGTTCGGCGCCGAACACATGATTTTGATGACCATGGCGCCCAAATCGGTGACTTCACCGATTGCCATGCTGGTGGCCGAACAGATTGGCGGTGTCGCGGCGTTGGCGGCGGTGTTCGTGCTGATCACGGGCGTGATCGGCGCGATCTTCGGTCCAAGCCTGTTGACCCGGCTCGGCGTTCACAGCCCCGAGGCGCGCGGCATGGCGCTGGGCATGACGGCGCATGCGGTCGGTACGGCCGTGGCGATGCAGGAAAATGAAGAATGCGGTGCCTTCGCGGCGCTGGCGATGAGTCTGATGGGCGTGGCCACGGCGGTGTTGCTGCCGTTGGCGGTGTCGATGGTGGTTTAAGGAAATGTCTATGAGTCTGCCGCTTTTTCCGCTGAACACGGTGCTGTTTCCGGGTTGCATCCTCGACTTGCAGATTTTCGAGGCACGCTACCTGGACATGATCGGGCGCTGCATGAAGCAGGGCGGCGGCTTCGGCGTGGTATGCATCCTCGATGGCGAAGAGGTCGGCATCGCGCCGGCGGGTTACGCACTGGTTGGCTGTGAAGCGCTGATCACCGACTTCAAGACCCAGGAAAACGGTCTGCTGGGGATTCGCGTGCAGGGCGGTCGACGTTTCCACGTACTGCGTACCGAAGTGCAGCGCGATCAGTTGATCGTCGCCGACGTCGAGTGGCTCGAAGATGAGCCGGAGCAACCGTTGCAGGATGAAGATGCCGATCTGGTCGCACTGCTCAAGGCGCTGGCGGAGCACCCGATGGTCGAGGCGCTGAACATGGGCACCGAAGCCGTGGGACAACAGTCACTGGCCAATCAGCTGGCCTATTTGCTGCCGTTCGCCGAGCTGGACAAGATCGACCTGCTGCAACTCGACGACCCACAGCAGCGACTGGATGCGATTCAGGCACTGCTTGATGAGTTGCAGGGTGAGTTGTTTGCCTGACGTTCGTTAAAAGATCGCAGCCTTCGGCAGCTCCTACAGGATGTGTGATTGTAGGAGCTGCCGAAGGCTGCGATCTTTTGCTTTTTAGTAGGCGTATCTCAACATCATATGCGGCAAATGCCGCAACACGAAGAATCCGAACAGCGCCACCAATGCCGGCAGTACCAGCCACCAGACCTTGGGCGGCATGGCGGTGAGGGGCGTGCGACGCTGAATCAACCCAAGACTTGCCGCACAGATACAGGCCGCCAGCATCGCGCCCGCCAGCACATCCGTTGGCCAGTGCGCGCCGAGGTACACCCGCGACAATGCAATCGCCAGTGCCGGCAGGCAGCCCACCAGCAACCAGGTCAGGCGCATCCGTGGTGGCTGCCCTCGTCCGGCGAGGACGGCGAGAGTGAGGAACAGCGCGAACGACCCCGACGCGTGGCCGCTGGGCATGCTGTAGCTGCTCAATGGGTCACTCAACACCTCCGGGCGCAGTCGGGCGAAGAATTGTTTGGTTACGGTGTTGCCCAGCGCCGTGAACAGCAGGGTGCTGCAGGCGAATATTGCGTGACGCCATTGACGAGTGACCAGCAGCAGCGCGACCAGCAAGACGCTGAACATGAGCATGTTGCGAAACTCACCGATCAGCGTGAACACCACGGCCACTTCATCGAGTATCGGGCTGCGGTGTTCCTGCACCAGAGTCATCACTCCCTTGTCGAGGGCGCTCAGATGCGGGTAGCCAATAAAGACGGCGCCCAGTATCAGAAAGCTCATCCCGGTAATGAACAGGGTGGCCTTGCGATGCTTGCGCAGGCTGCTGGCTGCGCTTAATCCCACCATCAGGGCAATGCCGGCGGCGACAACACCGGCCTGGGGCCAGAAGCCTTCAGGCAGCGGCAAGCGAATCGCCGCGCCGGTGGCCCAGCCCGGCAGCAGGTAGGCAACAGACCAGCCCGCACCGGCCAGCAGGCTCACGGCGAAGAAACGAGGGAAGGGCATATCGAACATGCCGGCGACCATGGGGAGCATGGGGCGCAGGGGGCCGATAAAACGGCCGACCAGCAGGCTGGCGATGCCATAGCGCTGGAAATAGGCCTCGGCCCCGGCGATCCATTCCGGGTGATGGCGCAAACCTGGCAGGCGCCGGATGTTCTGGTGGAAGTGGCGCCCGAGGAAATACGACACCACATCGCCGAGCACGCCGGCCACGAAACCCAGCAGCAGCGTTTCACTCAACGACAGCGCTCCGCTGCCGGCCAAAACCGCCACAGCGAACAGCAACACGGTGCCAGGTACGATCAAGCCGGCTATCGCCAGGCATTCGATGAAGGCCACGATGAATACCGCCGCCGCCAGCCATTGCGGGTTGACCGTCAACCAGCCGGTCACGCTATCGAGCCATGGGCCCATAAAAACAACTCCATTGAATGTTCAATTGCATCTTGTGGGAGCGAGCCTGCTCGCGATTGCAGTCTTTCAGTCGCATTGATGCCCGATGTGCTGACGTCATCGCGAGCAGGCTCGCTCCTACAGGGAATTCCTTTTGCTTCCAGTCCGGTCAGGACAGCACAAAATAATCGCGATCTTCGACCTGCCCCCGTCGCAGCGGGTTGCGCGTGCACCAGGCCGCGTAGGCTGCGTCGACGAATCGGTACATCAGGTGTTCGTCGCGTCCGTGGGGAATGCCCAGGCGGGTGGTCTGGATGACATGGGCGGGTGTCTGGCCTACGTCCTCCACCAGCAGCACCTCGTGATCGAAACGCTTGGCGTCCCAGACCGGCACCTTCAGGCCCAGGGATTTGCACAGCAGGGTTTGCCCCGCGCAGAGCTTCTGCGACGGGCGAGGGCGGCCCTGGGCGTCTGGATTGTTGAGCAGCATTTGCGCCAGACTCGCCGGGCCGCTCAATTCGTCAACCCACGGATAGGCGGATTTGATCAGCACGGCGTTGCCCGGACCTTGAGCGCTGAAGTTCAGGGAATCGCCGCCGCGGGAGTAGTACATATAGATGTGCCCGCCATCCAGAAACAAAGCCTTACGCTTTTCCGTGTAACCCAGGGAGGCGTGACTGCCTTTTTCAGCCAGGTAATAGGCTTCGGTCTCGATGATTCGGGCGCTGAGCCACAAATCACCGACGCGGTGACGAATGACCTTGCCCAGTAGATCACGGGCCAGAATTTGCGGATCGCGGTCGAAAAACGCGTCGGGAAGGCCCAGTGGCAGGCTCGTTGCGGGGGCTCGAACGGTCAGGTCGGTCATGATGAGCAGGGTTTATCAGGGCTGATAGTGCGCCGATGATACCAATTTGCGCCTTAATCCCGGCTGAACGTCGGCAAATCGACCTCCATTTCGACCATCCGCCCGTCACCGCTGTTAGTCGGGAGTCGCGACAGCTATAATCTGCCGCTTTATTCTTTACCAAGCCCTTTTCAAAGACCACGCCAGACCATGACTGAGTCCGTTCTTGACTACATGACCCGCCTGGGTCGCGCTGCCCGTGAGGCTTCCCGCGTCATCGGCCGTGCCAGCACTGCGCAGAAGAACCGTGCGTTGCAGGCTGCCGCCAACGCGCTGGATGCTGCTCGCGCCGAACTGACCGCTGCCAATGAGCAGGATCTGGCAGCCGGCCGCGCCAATGGTCTGGAACCTGCGCTGCTCGAACGCCTGGCGCTGACCCCGGCCCGCATCGACGGCATGATCGTCGGTTTGCGCCAGGTCGCGGCATTGCCGGACCCGGTCGGCGCGATCCGTGACATGAGCTACCGGCCGTCGGGGATTCAGGTCGGCAAGATGCGTGTGCCCCTGGGCGTGATCGGGATCATTTACGAGTCCCGGCCGAACGTGACCATCGACGCCGCCAGCCTGTGCCTGAAGTCCGGCAACGCGACCATCCTGCGTGGCGGCTCCGAAGCCATTCACTCCAACCGTGCGATCGCGGCCTGTATTCAGCGTGGCCTGGCGGAAGCCGATCTGCCGGCAGCAGTGGTACAAGTGGTCGAAACCACGGATCGGGCCGCCGTTGGCGCCCTGATTGCGATGCCTGACTACGTCGACGTCATCGTGCCCCGTGGCGGTCGCGGTCTTATCGAGCGCATCAGCCGCGATGCCCGCGTTCCGGTGATCAAGCATCTGGACGGTATCTGCCACGTTTATGTCAGTGCCCACGCTGATCTGGCAAAGGCCCAGCGAATCGCGTTCAACGCCAAGACCTACCGCTATGGCATCTGCGGCGCGATGGAAACGTTGTTGGTCGACCAAATCGTTGCCAAAGATTTCCTGCCGCCGATGGCGGCCCAGTTCCGCGAAAAAGGCGTCGAACTGCGTGGCTGCGAACGCACGCGGGTAATCATCGATGCGCTGCCGGCCACCGAGGAAGACTGGAATACCGAGTATCTGGCGCCGATCCTGTCGATCCGTGTGGTCGAAGGGCTGGAGCAGGCCATCGAGCACATCAACCATTACGGCTCTCACCACACCGATTCGATTGTCAGTGAACATCAGGGCGAAACCCGGCGTTTCGTGGCTGAAGTCGATTCGTCGTCGGTGATGATCAACACTCCGACCTGCTTCGCCGACGGCTTCGAATACGGATTGGGTGCCGAGATCGGCATTTCTACTGATAAGCTGCACGCCCGCGGCCCGGTGGGCCTGGAAGGTCTGACCTGCGAGAAGTACATCGTGGTCGGTGATGGCCAGTTGCGCGGACAGGAGTCGGTCTGACTTGGGCGACCTCGACCCGTCAGTCCCGGTCACTGCCAGCGCGCCTCGCCCCAGACGCATCGGCGTACTGGGCGGAACGTTTGATCCGGTGCACATCGGCCATTTGCGCGGTGCACTGGAAGTGGCCGAATCGCTGGCACTTGATGAGCTGCGCCTGATACCCAGTGCCAGGCCACCTCATCGGGACCTGCCGCAAGTGTCGGCGAAGGACCGTCTGGCAATGGTCAAGTGCGCGGTGGCCGGTGTGGCGCCGCTGGTGGTGGACGACCGCGAATTGCAGCGGGACAAACCGTCCTACACCATCGATACCCTGGAGTCGATGCGTGCCGAAATGGCCGAGCAGACCCAGGTTTTTCTACTTTTGGGCTGGGACGCATTTTGCGGCCTGCCCACTTGGCACCGCTGGGAAGAGTTGCTCCAGCATTGCCACATCCTGGTGTTGCAACGCCCGGATGCCGACAGCGAACCGCCGGATGCCTTGCGCAACCTGCTGGCGGCGCGCTCGGTGAGCGACCCGCTGGCCCTGAAGGGGCCGAGCGGACAGATTGCATTCGTCTGGCAGACACCGCTCGCGGTATCCGCCACCCAGATCCGTCAACTGCTGGCCAGCGGTAAGTCGGTACGTTTCCTGGTGCCCGACGCGGTCCTGGCCTACATCGATGCGCATGGTCTTTACCGTGCGTCGAACTGAACAAGGCGTGCTTCACTGATACGGATCAACGTGTCGCCAAGCCGCCGAATACATGAGCAAAACGAGTTTTATATGACCAACAACGACGTAAACAAAGTTAAGCGCAAAGGCACATTCAAGAGTGCCCCGCTGCCTGAGCCGGTTGCCACCAACGAGCCCCTCAACGGTGACGAGCTGGTCAAGGTTGCCGTTGCAGCCCTGGAAGATGTGAAGGCGCAGGACATTCAGATCATCGATGTTCGCGACAAGCAGAGCATCACCGACTACATGATCATCGCCACCGGTACCTCCAATCGCCAGATCAACGCGATGCTGGACAAGGTTCGCGAAGAGGTCAAAAAGAAAGGCGCCCGTCCGCTGGGTGAAGAAGGCAAGGGTGACAGCGACTGGGTGCTGCTGGACCTGGATCTGGTGATCGTGCACATGATGACCGCCTCGGCTCGCCAGTTCTACGACCTGGAGCGCCTGTGGGCCGGTGCCGAGCAGAGCCGTGCGGCAGACGCCAAGCACCACAGCCCGGAAAACACCCACGAGCACTTCACCAAGCTCAACAAAGACCAGCTGTAAGGGTAGCGCTGTGCGACTGCGACTGATCGCCGTCGGTTCCCGCATGCCCAAATGGGTGGAAGAAGGCTGGCACGAGTATGCCAAGCGTCTTCCGTCCGAGCTGGCGCTGGAACTGGTGGAAATACCGCTCAATACCCGTGGCAAGAACGCCGACGTGGCGCGCTTCATCCGTCAGGAAGGCGAAGCCATGCTGGCCAAGGTCGGGCAGAACGAGCGCGTTGTCACCCTCGAAGTCCATGGCAAGCCCTGGAGTACCGAGCAACTGGCGGTCGAACTCGACCGCTGGCGGCTGGACTCGCGTACGGTGAACTTCATGGTCGGCGGCCCCGAAGGGCTGGCGCCTGAAGTCTGTGCCCGCGCCGATCAGCGCTGGTCGCTCTCGCCACTGACGTTGCCGCACCCGCTGGTGCGCATCTTGATCGGTGAACAGCTGTATCGTGCCTGGACCGTGCTGTCCGGCCACCCTTATCACAAGTAGTTCTGCCTCCTCATGACCCAGCCGATCCGCATCAAGGACCACGAAAAAGACGCCCGTCTGGTGCGTGGCCGCGTCGTGTTCGGGGCCATTGCGGTGGTGACCCTGATTGGTGTGCTGATTGCGCGCCTGTATTTCCTGCAGGTGATCCAGTACGAGTACCACTCGACCCTGTCGGAAAACAATCGCGTCCATGTGCAGCCGATCCCGCCGACTCGCGGTTTGATTTACGACCGCAATGGCGTCGTGATTGCCGATAACCGGCCGAGCTTCAGCCTCAGCATGACCCGTGAACGCTCCGGCGACTGGCAGCAGGTGCTCGACGTGATTGTCGAGGTGCTGGAGCTGACGCCCGAAGACCGGGTGGTCTTCGAGAAGCGCATGCGTCAAGGGCGCCGGCCATTCGAACCGGTGCCGATCCTGTTCGAGTTGACCGAAGAGCAGATCGCGCGCATAGCCGTGAACCAGTTCCGCCTGCCGGGCGTGGAAGTCGTCGCGCAACTGGTTCGTCACTACCCCCAAGGCGCGCATTTTGCGCACTCAGTGGGCTACATGGGGCGGATCAACGAGAAAGAGCTCAAGTCTCTGGACCCGGTCAGTTATAGCGGCACCCATCAAATCGGCAAAACCGGCATCGAGCGTTTCTACGAGTCGGAGCTGCATGGCCAGGTGGGTTACGAGGAAGTCGAGACCAACGCCCGAGGCCGTGTATTGCGGGTGCTCAAGCGTACCGAGCCGGTTTCCGGCAAGGACATCGTCCTGAGCCTGGATATCAAATTGCAGGAAGCTGCCGAGGCCGCACTCGGTGGTCGTCGTGGTGCGGTGGTGGCACTGAATCCGAAAACCGGCGAAGTGCTGGCGATGGTCAGCCAGCCGAGCTTCGATCCGAACCTGTTTGTCACCGGTATCAGCTCCAAGGCTTACGCCGAATTGCGTGACTCCATCGACCGACCGCTGTTCAACCGGGTACTGCGCGGCCTGTACCCGCCGGGTTCGACGATCAAGCCGGCGGTGGCGATTGCCGGCCTGGACGCGGGCGTGGTGACAGCCTCGACCCGGGTGTTCGACCCCGGCTACTACATGCTGCCCAACTACGATCACAAGTACCGCAACTGGAACCGTACCGGTGATGGCTTCGTCGACCTCGACACCGCGATCATGCGCTCCAACGACACCTACTTCTACGACCTGGCCCACAAACTGGGGATCGACCGGTTGTCGTCGTATCTGTCCAAGTTCGGTATCGGCCAGAAGGTTTCCCTGGACATGTTCGAAGAGTCGCCCGGCCTGATGCCGACCCGTGAATGGAAGCGCGCGACCCGCCGCCAGGCGTGGTTCCCGGGTGAAACGCTGATTCTCGGGATCGGTCAGGGCTACATGCAGTCAACCCCGTTGCAACTGGCCCAGGCCACGGCGCTGGTGGCAAACAGAGGTATCTGGAATCGTCCGCACCTGGCCAAGACCATCGAAGGCGAGAAGCCGGTGGACCACAATCCGATGCCGGACATCGTCCTGCGTGATCCGTCCGACTGGACCAAGGTCAACCACGGCATGCAGCAGGTAATGCACGGTGCCCGCGGTACGGCGCGCAAGGCTTCGATTGGCGCGCAATACCGCATCGCCGGCAAGTCCGGTACCGCCCAGGTGGTCGCAATCAAGCAGGGCGAGAAGTACGACCGTTCGAAAGTCCAGGAACGCCATCGTGACCACGCCTTGTTCGTGGGCTTCGCGCCGGCCGACGATCCGGCGATCGTGGTGTCGGTGATGGTCGAGAACGGTGAGTCCGGCTCCGGCGTCGCGGCCCCCGTCGTGCGTCAGGTGATGGATGCCTGGCTGCTGGATGAGAACGGTCGCCTCAAAGCCGAATACGCCGGCCCTACCAGCGCGGAGGCTACCGCCCGTGATGAATAATTTTGATCGCATGCTCTCCAGCGAGGATGTGATGCGTCGTCGCGCGACGCTGCTGCAACGCATGCATATCGATGGCGTTTTGCTGATCCTGCTGCTGACCCTGGCTGCCGGCAGCCTGTTCGTACTGTATTCGGCCAGCGGCAAGAGTTGGGATCTGCTGGCCAAACAGGCGACTTCGTTTGGCATCGGCCTGGTGTCGATGATTGTCATCGCTCAGTTCGAACCGCGTTTCATGGCCCGTTGGGTGCCGGTCGGGTATGTGATCGGTGTGCTGTTGCTGGTGGTGGTGGATGTCATGGGCCACAACGCCATGGGCGCCACGCGCTGGATCAACATCCCTGGCGTCATTCGCTTCCAGCCCTCGGAGTTCATGAAGATTCTGATGCCGGCGACCATCGCCTGGTACCTGTCCAAGCGCACCTTGCCGCCGCAACTCAAGCATGTGGGCATCAGTCTGCT
The DNA here is from genome assembly GCF_003228315.1 of Pseudomonas putida. Lineage (NCBI taxonomy): Bacteria > Pseudomonadati > Pseudomonadota > Gammaproteobacteria > Pseudomonadales > Pseudomonadaceae > Pseudomonas > Pseudomonas putida. The sequence continues at coordinate 3,516,483 of NZ_CP029693.1, read as the reverse complement.
GCTGATCGGCATCCCGTTCATTCTGATTGTGCGCCAGCCGGACCTTGGCACCTCGCTGCTGATCCTGGCCGGTGGTGCGTTCGTGCTGTTCATGGGCGGGCTGCGCTGGCGCTGGATCCTCAGCGTGCTCGCCGCCGCCGTGCCCGTGGCCATCGCCATGTGGTTCTTCATCATGCACGACTACCAGAAGCAGCGGATCCTCACCTTCCTCGATCCGGAGAGCGATCCTCTGGGCACCGGCTGGAACATCATCCAGTCCAAGGCGGCCATTGGTTCGGGCGGCGTATTCGGCAAAGGCTGGCTGCTGGGTACCCAGTCGCACCTGGACTTCCTTCCGGAAAGCCATACCGACTTCATCATTGCGGTCATGGGTGAGGAGTTTGGTCTGGTCGGTATCTGTGCGCTGTTGCTGATTTATCTGTTGCTGATCGGTCGCGGACTGGTGATTACCGCCCAGGCGCAAACGCTGTTCGGCAAGCTATTGGCCGGCAGCTTGACCATGACGTTCTTTGTGTATGTTTTCGTCAACATCGGTATGGTCAGTGGCCTGTTGCCGGTGGTGGGGGTGCCGTTGCCGTTCATTAGCTACGGAGGAACTTCGCTGGTGACGCTGCTGTCAGCGTTTGGGGTTTTGATGTCGATCCATACCCATCGCAAGTGGATCGCGCAGGTTTGAATAAGGTGAAGAGTTCAATGCAGGTAATGCGTGGCTGGGCGACTCGATACGCGCCGTGGGTCGGCCTGGTAAGCATCCTTGGCAGCGCGCAGGAAGCGCTGGCCGGCGATTACGAAGGTTCGCCCCAGGTGGCCGAATTCGTCGGTGAAATGACCCGCGACTACGGGTTTGCCGGCGAACAGTTGATGGGCGTGTTCCGCGAAGCCGAGCGCAAACAGTCAATTCTGGACGCGATTTCCAAGCCCGCCGAACGGGTCAAGCAGTGGAACGAATATCGCCCGATGTTCATTACCGACGCGCGTATCGCCCGTGGTGTGGATTTCTGGCGTCAGCACGAAGCGGTGCTGGCCCGTGCCGAGCAGGAATACGGTGTGCCGGCGCAGGTGATTGTCTCGATCATAGGCGTTGAGACCTTTTTCGGCCGCAATACCGGCAACTTCCGCGTCATCGATGCCTTGTCGACCCTGGGTTTCGACTATCCTCCCCGAGCCGAATTTTTCCGCAAGGAATTGCGCGAATTCCTGTTGCTGGCCCGGGAAGAACAGGTTGATCCGTTGACCCTCAAGGGCTCCTACGCCGGTGCCATGGGCCTGCCGCAGTTCATGCCCAGCAGCTTTCGCGCTTATGCGGTGGATTTCGACGGGGACGGCCACATCAATATCTGGAACAACCCGGATGATGCGATCGGTAGCGTCGCCAGCTATTTCAAGCGTCACGGCTGGGTCGCCGGCGAGCCGGTGGTCAGTCGCGCCGATGTGCGGGGCGAGCAGGTGGATGAAGGTTTGACCACCGGTATCGAGCCGACCAAGACCGTTGGAGAGTTGCGGGCCCTGGGCTGGTCAAGTCATGATGCGCTGCGCGATGATATGCCGGTTACCGCTTTTCGCCTTGAGGGCGACAATGGCCCCGAATACTGGATGGGCCTGAAGAATTTTTACGCAATTACGCGTTATAACCGCAGCGTGATGTACGCCATGGCCGTACATCAACTGTCTGAACAGCTGGTCCAAGCACGGGGCGTCAAGTAATGCGGGCATTGCCTATGAGTAAACCCCTGAAGCTGATGGCATTTGCCGCGTTGGCAGTGCTGGTCGCCAGTTGTTCGACCAGCCGCTCGCCGACGCAGAAGTCTTCCACTGCCGTGCGTTCGGCGCCGGGTCTGGATATCAACCGTGCCCACAAGGATGGCGCTCCCTGGTGGGACGTCGATGTTTCGCGCATTCCGGACGCCACGCCAACCCTGCACACCGGCCCATACAAGGCCAACCCCTACACCGTGCTGGGCAAGACCTATTTCCCGCTGCAGGAATCCAAGACCTACGTGGCTTCGGGCACGGCGTCCTGGTACGGCACCAAGTTCCATGGGCAGAACACCGCCAATGGTGAGGTCTATGACCTGTACGGCATGAGTGCCGCCCACAAGACCCTGCCGCTGCCGAGCTATGTCCGTGTGACCAACCTGGACAACAATCGCAGCGTGATCCTGCGGGTCAATGACCGCGGGCCGTTTTACTCCGACCGGATCATTGACCTGTCCTATGCCGCCGCCAAGAAGCTCGGTTATGCCGAGATCGGCACTGCCAGGGTCAAGGTCGAAGGCATAGACCCGCAGGCCTATTGGGCGGCGAAAGGCCGTCCGGCGCCTTTAATGCTCAATGAGCCGCAAGTCGCGCAGAATAGCGCCCCGGCGATCACGGCTTCGGCCGGTACCGTCGAGCAATGGACGCCGCCACCACAGCAACATGCCGCCGCCGTTGTCCCTGTACAACTTGCGGACGCAAAAAAAAACGCTTCTGCACCAGCCTCTGGCCAGTATCTGCAGGTGGGCGCGTTCGCCAACCCGGACGCTGCAGAGCTCCTGAGGTCGAAGCTCAGCGGGATGGTGAGCGCTCCGGTGTTCATCAGCTCGATCGTGCGCAATCAACAGACGCTGCATCGGGTGCGCCTGGGGCCGATCGGTTCGCCGGGTGAAATCCAGCAAGTGCAAAACAGCGTGCGCCTGGCCAATCTTGGTTCGCCAAGTGTGGTCGCAGAGTAAACGTAGGACTTGATTGACGGTTCATCTGCGGTTTTGGGGGGTGAACCAGGTTGTTGGCTCGATGAAGAACAAAAACCCGGCAAGGGTTACAGAGTGAGCAACTGAATACGCGATAACCCGTTAGAAGGTTATTTGATTAGTTTTTGCCCTCGGGCAAGTTTCCATTAGCGATTTCGAGAGACGGATGAACATCACCACCTTTGCCAAACGCCTGTGCCTTCTAGTCCCGCTGCTCCTCTCACCTGCCGCGTTCGCGGCCGAGATGATGCCATCGCCACCGCAACTGGCCGCCAAGGCCTATGTGCTCATGGACGCCAGCAGCGGCAATGTGCTGGTTGAAAACAATGGTGACCAGCGTCTGCCGCCGGCCAGCCTGACCAAGCTGATGACCGCGTACATCGCGACGCTGGAAATCCGTCGTGGCCAGATCGGCGAAAACGATCCGGTGACCGTCAGCGAAAATGCCTGGCGTACCGGCGGTTCGCGGATGTTCATCAAGGTCGGCTCTCAGGTGACCGTGAGCGACCTGCTGCACGGCATCATCATCCAGTCGGGTAACGACGCCAGTGTTGCACTGTCCGAGCACATTGCCGGCAGCGAAGACGCGTTCGCCGATCTGATGAACAAGACCGTCGCCGATCTGGGCATGACCAATACCCACTTCATGAACCCGACCGGTCTGCCAAACCCTGAGCACTATTCGTCGGCTCATGACATGGCTGTGCTGGCTCGCGCGATCATCCACGAAGACCCGGCTCACTACGCGATCTACTCGCAGAAAGAGTTCTTCTGGAACGGCATCAAGCAACCAAACCGCAACCTGCTGCTGTGGCGTGACAAGACCGTCGACGGTCTGAAAACCGGTCACACCGATGAAGCCGGCTACTGCATGGTGTCCTCCGCCGTACGTGATGGCATGCGCCTGATCGCCGTGGTATTCGGCACCAACAGCGAAGTGGCTCGCGCCGCTGAAACCCAGAAGCTGCTGACTTATGGCTTCCGTTTCTTCGAAACCCAGACCTTCTATCAGAAAGGCACCGAGCTGGCTCAGGCACCTGTCTGGAAAGGCGCCACCAACCAGGTCAAGGCCGGTCTGGCTGAAGACCTGACCATGACCCTGCCAAAAGGCCAGCTGAAAAAGCTCGCCGCGAGCATGACCATGAACCCGCAACTGGTCGCGCCAATCGCCAAGGGCGACGTGATCGGCAAGGTCGAAGTCAAGCTGGAAGACAAGGTGGTGCACAGCGCCGACCTGATCGCTCTGGACGGCGTCGAAGAGGGTGGTATCTTCCGCCGCATGTGGGATAGCATCCGTCTATTCTTCTACAGCCTGTTCAACTGAATCTAGTGTGCACCTGCATGGCTTCGCGCTGATCTGGCGCGCAGCCATGCCCGTCGCCACGGCTTACGCTTACGAGGCCGTTACGCCATGACCGATACCGAAGTAAAGGCGCCAAAGATCGAATTTCCCCAGACTGATTATCCGGTTAAGGTGATCTGCGATACGGGCGTCGGCAACAAAGACAGGATCATTGAAATCGTCAAGAAGTACGCGACGATCAACGATGAGCGTGTCGATGAGCGTCAAAGCAGCAACGGCAAATACACCACCATTCAGTTGCACATCGTCGCGACCGACCAGGACCAGCTGTACAACATCAACAGCTATCTGCGGGCGACCGGTTTCGTGCACATGGTGCTGTGATGTCCGGCACGCTGGGATTTCGCGAGCTCGGCCAGATGGCTTACGAGCCGGTCTGGCATGCCATGCAACGCTTTACCAACGAACGCGGCAGCGATGCCGCCGACGAGATCTGGCTGGTCGAGCACCCGCCGGTCTTCACCCAGGGCCAGGCCGGCAAGGCCGAGCATTTGCTGCTACCGGGAGATATCCCGGTGGTGCAGGTCGACCGCGGCGGCCAGGTGACGTATCACGGCCCCGGGCAACTGGTGGCTTACCTGTTGTTGGACGTGCGCAAGCTGGGTTTCGGCGTGCGTGATCTGGTGACCCGCATGGAGTCGTGCCTGATCGAGCTGCTCGCCAGTTATGGCGTGACGGCGGCGGCCAAGCCCGATGCGCCGGGTGTCTATGTCGACGGAGCGAAAATCGCATCTCTGGGTCTGCGGATCCGCCATGGTTGTTCCTTTCACGGCCTGGCCCTGAACGTGGACATGAACCTTGAACCGTTTCGACGGATTAATCCCTGCGGCTATGCCGGGCTGGCGATGACCCAGCTGAGCGATCACGCAGGATCGATTGAATTTGCCGAGGTAAGTGCCCGGCTGCGTGCGCAGCTCGTCAAACACCTCGACTACGCTGAGCAGACGACCCTCACGGGCGGAATCGACTGATATGACTACTGATGCTGTGCAAACCGTAATCCCGACGCTCGATGTCTCCGAGCGCCCGGCCCCGCGTCCCAAGGTTGAAGCCGGCGTCAAGCTGCGCGGCGCCGAAAAGGTTGCACGCATCCCGGTAAAGATCATTCCCACCACTGAACTGCCGAAGAAGCCCGACTGGATTCGCGTACGCATTCCGGTGTCCCCGGAAGTCGACCGCATCAAGTCGCTGCTGCGCAAACATAAGCTGCACAGCGTGTGCGAAGAAGCGTCCTGCCCAAACCTGGGCGAGTGCTTCTCCGGCGGTACCGCGACGTTCATGATCATGGGTGACATCTGCACCCGTCGCTGCCCGTTCTGTGACGTAGGCCACGGTCGTCCGAAGCCACTGGACGTCAACGAGCCGGAAAGCCTGGCCATCGCCATCGCCGACCTGCGCCTGAAGTACGTGGTCATCACCTCGGTAGACCGCGACGACCTGCGCGACGGCGGCGCCCAGCACTTCGCCGACTGCATCCGTGAAATCCGCAAGCTGTCGCCGAACGTGCAGCTCGAAACCCTGGTGCCGGACTACCGTGGCCGCATGGACATCGCGCTGGAAATCACCGCCGCCGAGCCGCCGGATGTGTTCAACCACAACCTGGAAACCGTGCCGCGCCTGTACAAGGCCGCGCGCCCGGGTTCGGACTACCAGTGGTCGCTGACCCTGCTGCAACGCTTCAAGCAGATGATGCCGCACATTCCGACCAAATCCGGTCTGATGCTGGGTCTGGGCGAGACCGACGACGAAGTCATCGAAGTCATGAAGCGCATGCGCGAACATGACATCGACATGCTGACCCTCGGCCAATACCTGCAACCGTCCCGCAGCCACTTGCCGGTCCAGCGCTTCGTGCACCCGGATACCTTCGCCTGGTTCGCCGAGGAAGGTTACAAGATGGGCTTCAAGAACGTCGCTTCCGGTCCGCTGGTGCGTTCCTCGTACCACGCAGACGAACAAGCGAAGCTGGTCAAGGCCGAGCTGATTTCGTCCTGATACCCGGGCAGTAATGAATGCGCCCGCAAGGCTTTGAGTCTTGCGGGCGTTTTTTTGTCTGGCCCAAAGCGATGACGGCGCAATGACAAAGCCTCTTCTGTTTGTCTTCGTTCCTGACTACTGTGTGATGACTTCACCCAGGGAGATTAAAGGTGACCGCTAGACCCATTCACACCCTTCGTCCTCACGCCCCGGTTCCAGCCTTGCCGTCGGAGGGGCTGATTGGCGTTATCGCGCCCGCCGGCCCGGCCCCGCTGGACACCGACAAAGCCGTGCAATGGATGCGCGCCCGAGGCTATTCGCTGAAGATTTTTCCGGGGGTCTACCAGAAGGATGGCTACCTGGCCGGCAGTGACAACGTACGCCTGAATGACCTGCATGCGGCGTTTGCCGACAGCGAGGTCGACGCCATCATCTGCCTGCGTGGTGGCTACGGCACACCGAGACTGCTCGATCGCCTTGATTTCGAACTACTGCGCAACAACGCCAAGCCATTCATCGGCTATAGCGACATCACGGCGCTGCATCTGGCGATCAGTCGCCATGCAGGCTTCGTGACGTTCCATGGCCCGTTGCTCAATGCTGATTTACTCGGTGACAGGCAAAAGCCTACCGAGCCTTCGTTTTTCAGCATGCTGCGCGGGCAGATGAAGGCCGGCAGCGCATTGGCACATCCAGTGGCCTACCCGTTGACGACCATCGAGCCAGGGATCGCCCACGGGCGCTTGCTGGGAGGCAACCTGTCGATGATCGCTGCGACCATGGGCACGCCTTACGAGATCGATGCCGAGGGCGTCATCCTGTTCATCGAGGACATCAATGAGCCGCTGTACCGTATCGACCGGCTCCTGACCCATCTGCGTCTGGCCGGCACCCTGGGCAAGCTGCGCGGGGTGTTGGTGGGTGATGTGGCGGGTGTGGAGGTGCCTGCATTGGAGCGCTTGCTCAAGCAGACATTCGAGCCGTTGCGAATTCCGGTGCTGTCCGGATGGCGCAGCGGGCATTGCGACCCGAACCTGACATTACCCATGGGGGCACTGGTGAGGCTGGATGCGGGGAACAAAGAGTTGGTGTTGGAGCAGGATGTGGTGATCAAGCGGTAGATCGTTGGCGCCTGATAGCCAGTCATCGCGAGCAGGCTCGCTCTCACAGGTAACGTGTAAACCTTGTGGGAGCGAGCCTGCTCGCGATGCTTTTTAGCGGTTACGCAAGCTTTCAAGCAGCTTGTGCGTCGGATACCCATCCGCCGGCCAGCCAAACGACTGCTGCGCGCTACGGATCGCCTTGCGGGTATTGGCGCCGATAATCCCGTCTGCGGTGCCCGCGTCGTAATTCCGGGCACTCAGCAGGCTTTGCAGCTCGATCCGCTCGGTACGGCTCAATGGCAGGTCATCCTTGGGCCAGGTGCCGCTGATCAGGCCCGCGCCATGGAAGCGCTGAGACAGCAAGCCCACGCCCAGCGCATAGGACGACGAGTTGTTGTACTTGAGGATCGCACGGAAATTATCCAGTACCAGGAACGCCGGGCCACGATAACCGGCCGGCAGCAGCAAGGCGGCGGACAGCTGTTCCGAACCTGGCGGGACCTGGGCGCCATTGGGCAGGGTTATACCCAGCTGGCGCCATTCGGCGACACTTTTACGAATCGTGCCGTCAGCCAGCATGTAGTTGAAACCGCCGGGCAGTTGCACTTCAAAGCCCCAAGGCTGGCCTTTCTGCCATCCGGAGCTTTGCAGGTAGTGCGCGGTCGAGGCCAGGGCATCGGTGGAGCTGCCCCAGATATCGCGACGGCCATCTCCATCGAAGTCGACGGCGTGGGTGTTGTAGGTGGTTGGAATGAACTGGGTCTGGCCCATGGCGCCGGCCCAGGAGCCGAGCATTTTCTCCGGTTCGATATCACCCTGCTGCAGAATCTGCAGCGCGGCGATCAATTGCGCCTGGGCAAAGGCCGGGCGGCGTCCTTCATAGGCCAGGGTCGCCAGCGAATTGATCACGGATTTGCTGCCCTGGAATTGGCCGAAATTACTTTCCATGCCCCAAACGGCGACCAATGCCTCGCGGTCGACGCCATAGCGCTGTTCGATGCTTTGCAAGATGCCGTCGTATTGACTGAGCAACGACTGACCTTTGCGAACCCGCAACGGTGACAGGGCGCCATCGAGGTATTCCCACACCGGACGGGTGAATTCCGGCTGGCTGCGATCGGCACGGATCACACTGGGGTCGAAACTGACATTGGCAAAAGCGCGGTCGAACACGTCGGCGCGAATACCGGCGGCCAGGGCTTCCTTGCGAAAACCCGCCTGCCATTCGGCGAAGGTCTGGGTCGGCTGGATATCGAGGTTTTCACCACTCGGTACCACGGGGGCAACAATGGCCGGGGCGGTGGCGACCGGGAGTGTCTGAAGCTGCTGTGCGTCGGCGGCGGTAGGTTTTTCCGCGCAGGCGACTAGCAAAATGAGGCTGGAGGCAGCGATCAATTGGCGCAGGTGCCAACGACGGGAAAGACTGAAGGGCATGCACGGGTCCAGGGAATTCGAATCAGGTGCTGACCTTAACATGTTGAGCGGGTGCTTGCCTTTTCAGGCCGCCAGAAAGTAAGAAGCCTCCCAGTTTTGAGACTGGAAGGCTTCGCGGCGGTAGCTGCCTTTGCCCTTGCCTGGGCGTTCCTGACGGCTGCGGAACAGTGGCTGGGCGACGATGGATTTGGCCTTGTTGGGGCCGTGTTTGGACGGCTTTTTGCTCATGATGGACGCTCGCAGGTAAGTGGTTTTTGCGGGGCAGATCATCTGCTCAAGTGGGGCTTGTGTCTAGTGCTTACATTGCGTAGGACCTTTCGATCGCAATCGCGAGCAAACTCGCTCCCACAAGATCAGCGCTATTCCTGAGGGAGCGAGCTTGCTCGCGATTGCAGTCGATAGGTTTACTCGGCAGGCAAGGCTAACCGCTGACCGGCCATCAACAACGTCAAACGACTCAAGCTCATCCACGGCGAGCCCGCTGCCTGACCCTTGATCTGCGCATCAATGCGCTGTGCTTCGAGCAGCAACTGGGCCCAGCGTGGCGCTGAATAGCGTTGCAGGGCTTTGCTCATCAGTGGCTTGCGCTTGTCCCAGACCGGGGGCTTGGCCTGGCTGAAAGCCTTGTCCAGCGGTGTGCCCTGACTGTATTGCAGGGAAATGTTGGCCAGCAGGCGCAGTTCCCGGGACAGCGCCCAGAGAATCACCGGAGGCTCGACGCCTTCACCCCGCAAGCCTTCGAGCATGCGCAGGGCGTGGGCCGCCTCACCATTGAGAATCGCATCGGTCAGCCCGAAGACATCGAAGCGCGCACTGTCGGCGACGGCCGCCTGCACGGTTTCGATGGTGATCTGACCGCCTTCGGCCATCAGCTTGAGCTTCTCGATCTCCTGGGCGGCGGCCAGCAGGTTGCCTTCGACCCGTGCGGCGATCAGCTCGACAGCGTCCTGGCTGGCGGAAAGGCCGGCCTGGGACAAGCGCTGGCGGATCCAGCTCGGCAACTGGCTGGCATCCACTGGCCATATCTGCACGAATTGGGTCTGCTGGCCTTCGACCAGCGCCTTGCCCCATTTGGTTTTCTGGGCACTGCCATCGAGTTTCGGCAGGCTGATCAGCAGTAGCGTGTCCTCGGCTGGTCGGGAGCAATATTCGATGAGCGCGGCAGCACCTTTGTCGCCAGGCTTGCCGGAGGGCAGGCGCAGTTCCAGAAGGCGCTTTTCGGCGAACAGTGACATGCTGGCCCCGGCCAGCAGCAAGGTGCCCCAGTCGAAATTGGCATCGGCGGCAAACACCTGGCGCTCGTCGAAGCCCTGCTGACGGGCGGCAGAGCGAATGGCGTCGGCAGCCTCCTGGCACAGCAAAGGATCATCGCCACTGATGACGTAGACCGGCGCGAGGGAACCTTGCAGGTGCTTGGCGAGTTGGGCGGGGGCGAGCTTCATAAGAGAGGGCGAACGGGGCGCCTGAGCGCCCCGTAAGTCTTACTGCTGCGGGATTTCGACAGGCGACTGACGCGGGGTTTCCGCTTCAGCCTTCTGTGCCGCTTCCAGAGCCGCGGCTTCTGCCTTGGCACGAGCTTCGGCGGTCTGCTGCAGCTGGGCGAGCTGAGTCGGCGTGATTTGCTGCAGGCGCAGCATCATGCGTTGTACCAGGTCACGACGCATGTCCTTGCGGGCGTCAGCAGCTTCCTGGTCGGAGCCCACCAGGTTGTTGCCGTCGTGGATGAAGACCTTTTCCACTTCGAGCTTGTCATTGATCAACGACAGGTTGCCCTGGCTGAGGATGCTGTAGTTGAGCGTGGTGGTCAGCTGATATTCGCCAGTACGACCCGCGCCGGCGTAGCTGAGGATGCGCTGGGTTTCCTGTTCATCGGTGAGCACCAGCTTGTAGGGCGCGCCTTTATAGACTTTGACGCCACTACGTTCGACCACCTGGCGCAGTTGCGTCACCGTTTCGCCATAGGCATTGCGGGCGCTGACGTCGAGTTCCTTGATCGCCAGTTCGGTGGTGCCGGTGCCGCGCAGCTGGAAACCACAGGCGCTCAACAGGACCGCGAGGCCCATCACCAGCAAGTTGCGTTTGATCATTGTGTTGCTCCCCTTGAAACCATGTGGGCCGTTCAAGCGGCCCGAAAGGTTTTACTCGGCGCCAGACCCGGTCTGGCGCCCGATCCAATTAGCTGGCGACGATGTTGACCAGTTTCCCGGGCACCACGATCACTTTACGGATGGTCAGACCGTCAACGAAGCGCAATACGTTTTCGTTGGCGCGGGCGGCCGCTTCGATTTCTTCGCGGGTCGCGCTGGCCGGCATGTCGATCTGGCCGCGCAGCTTGCCATTCACTTGAATGACCAGTTGCAGGCTGTCCTGTACCAGGGCGCTGTCATCCACGACCGGCCAGCTGGCGTCGATCACCGGGTCGGCATGGCCCAGTCGATGCCACAGCTCGTGGCTGATGTGCGGCGTGATCGGAGCGAGCAGCAGGGTCACGGCTTCGAGGCCTTCCTGAACCAGTGCACGATCTTGTTCGGTCGCTTGCGGAGCTTTTTCCAGTACGTTCATCAGCGTCATCACCTGGGCGATGGCGGTGTTGAATTTGTGGTTCTGGCCAACGTCGTGGCTGGCCTGCTTGATGGCCAGGTGGATCGAACGGCGAATGGCTGTCTGCTCGTCGTTCAGGCTGGCAACGTCCAGTTTGCCCGGCAGGCCCTGGGTGACGTGTGCCTGGGCCAGGCGCCAGACGCGCTTGAGGAAACGGTGCGAGCCTTCCACGCCGGAGTCGGACCATTCGGCGCTCATGTCCGGTGGCGAAGCGAACATCATGAACAGGCGGCAGGTGTCGGCGCCGAACTGATCGATCATCGACTGAGGGTCGACGCCGTTGTTCTTCGACTTGGCCATTTTTTCGGTACCGCCGATTTCCACCGGCAGGCCGTCTGCGATCAGCTTGGCGCTGATGACCTTGGCCTTGCTGTCGCGCTCGAGTTCGACGTCCGCCGGGTTGTACCAGGTGTAGGCACCGTTGGCTTCACGACGGTAGTAAGTCTCGGCGACCACCATGCCCTGGGTCAGCAGGTTCTTGAACGGCTCGTTGGAGCTCACCAGGCCTTCGTCGCGCATCAGCTTGTGGAAGAAGCGCGCGTAGAGCAGGTGGAGAATGGCGTGTTCGATACCACCGATGTACTGATCCACCGGCAACCAGTGGTCAGCCGCGGATTTTTCCACCAGGCCACCCTCGAAGTGCGGCGAGGCATAGCGGGCGTAGTACCACGACGACTCGACAAACGTGTCCATGGTGTCGGTTTCACGCTTGGCAGGCTGGCCGCATTTCGGGCAGCTGCACTCGTAGAACTCGGGCATGCGCGCCAGCGGCGAACCGGCGCCGTCCGGCACCACGTCTTCCGGCAGCACGACCGGCAACTGGTCTTCCGGTACCGGCACGTCACCGCAGCTGTTGCAGTGGATGATCGGGATCGGGCAGCCCCAGTAGCGCTGGCGGCTGATGCCCCAGTCGCGCAGGCGGAACTGAGTGCGCGAGGTACCGAGGTTTTTCTTGATCAGGGCCACTTCCATGGCGTCGAAGGCGCCGGCGAAGTCCAGGCCGTCGAACTCACCGGAGTTGATCAGCGTGCCGTGCTCGCCGTAGGCCTCTTGCCACGGGGCAGGATTGGTTTCGCCAGAGCTGGTGCGCACCACGGATTTGACCGGCAGGTTGTACTTGTGGGCGAATTCGAAGTCGCGCTCGTCGTGGGCTGGCACCGCCATGACTGCGCCGTCGCCGTAGTGCATCAGCACGTAGTTGGCGACCCATACCGGCAGTTTTTCGCCGGTCAGCGGGTGTTCGACGAACAGACCGGTCGGCAAGCCTTTTTTCTCCTGGGTGGCGACGTCGGCTTCGGCGACGCTGCCGCTCTTGCATTCGGCGATGAACGCTTGCAGCTCAGGATTATTCTGTGCAGCCAGGGTGGCCAGGTGGTGCTCGGCGGCCACGGCGACGTAAGTCGCGCCCATCAGGGTGTCCGGACGGGTGGTGAAGACTTTCAGGGTGCCGCTTTCGCCGATGGAGTCGACGTTGTACGGGAACTGCACTTCCATGCCGCGGGACTTGCCGATCCAGTTGCGCTGCATGGTCTTGACCTGTTCAGGCCAGCCAGTCAGTTCGTCGAGGCTTTCCAGCAACTCATCCGCGTAGGCGGTAATCTTGAAGTAGTACATCGGGATTTCGCGCTTCTCGATCAGCGCGCCGGAACGCCAGCCGCGACCGTCGATCACCTGCTCGTTGGCCAGAACGGTCTGGTCGATCGGGTCCCAGTTCACGGTGCCGCTTTTCTTGTAGATCACACCTTTTTCGAACAGGCGGGTGAACAGCCATTGTTCCCAGCGGTAGTAATCGGGCTTGCAGGTGGTCACTTCACGGGACCAGTCCACCGCCAGGCCCAGGCTGCGCAGCTGGGATTTCATGTAGGCGATGTTTTCGTAGGTCCACTTGGCGGGCGCCACGTTGTTCTTCATCGCGGCGTTTTCCGCCGGCATGCCGAAGGCGTCCCAACCCATGGGTTGCAGGACGTTCTTGCCTTGCATGCGCTGATAGCGGGAGATCACGTCGCCGATGGTGTAGTTGCGCACGTGCCCCATGTGTAGCTTGCCGCTGGGGTAAGGGAACATCGACAGGCAGTAGTAGGTTTCCTTGCCTGGCTGTTCGCTGACTTCAAAGGACTTTTGCTCGTCCCAGAACGACTGGGCGGCGGCTTCGATTTCACGGGGCTGATATTGTTCGTGCATGGCTACTTTTGAACTGAATAGGGGTGGCCCAATCCTCTTCAATGCAACGCTGGACGGTGAAGGCGCCGATTCGGCGTTTTCGATGTCCAGCCGAGCTGGAATTGGATTTACAGGAAGCGCCGTAGCATACATGACCGCACTCTGCCGAGGGAAACCCTGATTGCTGCCGCGCGTCTTGCCAAAACCGCTGCGAGGGCCGTTGGTCGCGGCGTTCAGCCGGTTTGTGCATGGAAGCTAAGCTCTTATTTGGGGAGTAGGTCTTATCTTCCAATGAGGTGAGGGATGGTTGAGTCACAGCAAAAAGCTACAAAACCGGAGCTGTACGAAAGACTGATCGATCGTCTGGGCATGGCGCTGGAAGCGGCTAAAACCGCCAGCCGGCTGCGTGATGAACGTCCGCTGGAACTGGAGCTGCGTGGCCTGAGCCCCGCTGAGTTCGCTCTGGTCAAGGCGTACCTGGATCGCAGCGAGCGTGAGACGCACGGATGCTTGTCCGAAGCCGTGAAACAACTCGACGCACCACGTTCTGCCAAGGTCATCTGGCTCAAGGACAAAGTACCCGGCAGAGACGCGGTAAAGGTCCGGTCTCTGCAGTTCAAGTAAGGCACAGAGCCATGCTCAAGGGTTTTTTGCAGCACAGTCCTTCCGTATTTATTGTCGCATTGCGTCAACCCACTTAGGCTTCGGGCATCTTCATGGAGATGCTCGATGCCTTTTCGTTATTTCGTGAAACACCTGCTGATGCCGCCCGGCATTCTTATCCTGTTACTGATCCTGGCCTGGTGGTTGCGCCGCTCAAGGCCGCGACTTGCAGGCTTGTGCTTTGCTCTGGGGCTGGGCGGATTCTGGCTGATGAGTCTGCCGGTGGTGGTGCAGTGGAGTGCCGCGCTGCTGGAGCGTGAGCCACCGCTGGCTCGTGACGAATGGGCAACCCTGGGGCAGCGTGCCGAGGCCATCGTGGTGCTGGGGTCGGGGCGTGAGCGGGGTGATGTGGCCTGGGATACCGACCAGCCCACCGGTGTCGGCCTGGAGCGCCAGCGTTACGCGGCGCGATTGGCCAAGGCGTCTGGACTGCCGGTACTGACCAGCGGGGGGCTGCATTACGGCACGCCACCCAACGAAGCACAGATCATGGCGGACTCCCTGCGTGACGATTTCGGCGTGACGGTGCGTTGGCAGGAAGGGCGCAGCCGTACCACTTGGGAAAACGCGCAAATGACCGCGCAGGTGCTGCAGCCAGAAGGCATCAAGCGCGTAGTCGTCGTGACGTCGGCCGCGCATATGCCGCGAGCGGTGTGGAGTTTCAGCAAGGCCGGGTTTGAGGTAGTGCCGGCACCGGTCGGGTTTCTGGGCCAGGACAATGGCGAGGCGTTCGGCGGCTGGATGCCGGAATTCAAGGCGATCTGGCGCAGCGGGCAGCTGATCAATGAGGCGGTGGGGCAGGTCGGGTATTCGCTGTTTTACCGTTGAAGAGCAAAAGATCGCAGCCTGCGGCACAACCCATTCAGCAGTTGCCGCAGGCTGCGATCTTTTAAAGGCACCCCGATCAAACGGTCTTGGCCATCCGGCTGGCAATCAACGCCCAGCCAAACAGAACCACACAAATGATGATCAACGGCCACGAGCGCCATTGCAGGTAAGGCGTGAGGTTGTGCATCGGCACCACTTCGCCATACAGGATGCCGCGCTCGAACTGCGGGATTTGCGCGGTGATCTGGCCGAACGGGTTGATCAGGCCGGTCACGCCGTTGTTGGTGGCGCGGATCATCCAGCGACCGGCCTCCAGTGCGCGCATCTGCGCCATCTGCAAGTGTTGCAGCGGGCCGATGGACGTACCGAACCAGGTGTCGTTACTGATCGTCAGCAACAGATCGCTTTGCGCGGCGAGGCCCGCGGCAAACTCCGGGTACACCACTTCGTAGCAGATGAAGGGCGCGATCTGGTAGCCCTTGGCTTGCAGCATGGCCTGATCGGCCGGGCCACGGGCAAAGTCCGACATCGGCAGATCGAAGAACGCGATCAAGCCGCGCAGAACGTCCTGCAAGGGGACGTATTCGCCGAACGGCACCAGTTTCTGCTTGAGATAGGTGCCGTCGCCTTCGCCGACCACGGTAATGCCGTTGAAGAAGCGTTTTTCGTGACGGACGACTTCACGGATCGGAACGCCGGTAATCAGCGCCGAATTACGTTCCGCCGCAAATTTACCCATCATGTCCAGGTAACCCTGGGCGGACTCCTTGAGTACCGGGACCGCGGTTTCCGGCCAGATCAGCAGGTCGACCGGCTTTGAGGTGAAGCTCATGTCGCGGTACAGCATCAGCTGCGCATTGAGCTGCGCCGGGTCCCATTTCATGCTCTGTTCGACGTTGCCCTGGATCGCTGCAACGCTCAACGGCGCGCCCGATGGGCTGGTCCAGGCATGGTGTTTGAGCGCCATTCCGGCGATCCATGGACCGACCAGCAACAGGACGCCAATCGCGATGAAGCCCTTGCGACCGGTACGAACCAGACGCATGCCGTTGTAGATCAGTGCGGCGGTCAGGGCGAGGGTAAAGGAAATCAGCCACATGCCGCCGACTGGCGCGAGGCCGGTCAATGGGCCGTCGAGTTGGCTGTAACCGGAATAGAGCCACGGGAAGCCGGTGAGGAACCAGCCGCGGAATGCCTCCTGGCCTACCCACAGCGCGGCAAAGGCCAGGGCATCGGCCAGCGGCGCTTCGTTGCGTCGCAACCAACGTGCCCAGACCCAGGCGGGCAGAGCGAAGAACCAGGCAATCGCTGCGGTGAACAACAGCATCAGGAAACCGGCCAGAAGCACCGATGCGCCACCGAAGTGGTGGATGCTGTAGTAGATCCAGCTGGTTCCGGCGCCGAACAGGCCGAAACCGAAGCACCAGCCACGGCCAAGGGCCTGGCGAGGGCTCAGCTCGCGCAGGCCGGCATAGAACAAACCGACCGCCAGCAATGCCAGTGGCCAGATGTCGAAAGGCGCCAGGGCCAGGGTGGTGATTGCACCGGCCGCCACGGCCAGCAGGTTACCGGGCCAGCCGGGGCGGGTTGTCCAGCGCATTTCAGTCCTTAGATTCAGCGGGCGATAGGCGTGAGTCGCAGCAAGTGAATCCGACGGCTGTCGGCGTTCAGGATGCGGAAACGGTAGGTGCCGATTTCAGTGATTTCGTTGCGTTTTGGCAAGTGCCCGAATGCACTCATCACCAGGCCGCCCACGGTATCGAATTCGTCGTCGGAGAATTCGCTGTCGAAGAACTCGTTGAAGTTCTCGATCGGCGTCAGGGCCTTGATCAGGAAATCACCGCTGGGCAGCGGCTTGATGTAGCTGTCTTCTTCGACATCGTGCTCATCCTCGATGTCGCCGACGATCTGTTCCAGCACGTCCTCGATGGTCACCAGGCCCGCCACGCCGCCGTACTCGTCGATGACGATGGCCATGTGGTTGTGGTTGGCGCGGAATTCGCGCAGCAACACGTTCAGGCGCTTGGACTCCGGCACGAACGTGGCCGGGCGTAGCAGATCCTTGATGTTGAAGCTGTCGCCGTTCTCTTTGAGGATCAACGGCAGCAAGTCCTTGGCCAGCAACACGCCCATCACGTCATCGTGGCTTTCGCCGATCACAGGGTAACGGGAGTGGGCCGAGTCGAGCACGGCAGGCAGGAACTCGCGAGGGGTATGGGTCGCCTTGATGCTGATCATCTGCGAGCGCGGGACCATGATGTCCCGTACCTGCAGGTCTGCAACCTGGATGGCGCCTTCGACGATGGCCAGCGCTTCGCTGTCCAACAGTTTGTTCTGGTGTGCATCGCGCAGCAGCTCCAGCAGCTCCTGGCGGTTCTTCGGCTCGTGGGCAAAAGCCTGGGTCAGTTTACCCAGCCAGGACTTCTGCCCGTTGCTCGATCGATCTTCGCTCATAGCGATTACTCTGAATCCTTTGTTGTCACTGTTCGGAAAATTGGTTTTCGTCGTCCGCGTACGGATCGGGGTAGCCCAGTTCTGCAAGCAAGGTGCGTTCCAGTGCTTCCATTTCTTCTGCTTCGTCGTCCTCTATATGGTCGTAACCGAGCAGATGCAAGCAGCCGTGAATCACCAGGTGCGCCCAGTGGGCCTTGAGTGCCTTGCCTTGTTCGGCAGCCTCGCGCTCCACCACGGCAACGCAGATCACCAGGTCGCCCAGCAGTGGAATGTCGAGAAACTCGTCCGGCACATCGGCCGGGAATGACAAGACGTTAGTTGCGTAATCCTTTTGCCGCCAGGTGTGGTTCAGCTCGCGACCTTCGGCTTCGTCAACCAGGCGAATGGTCATCTCCGAGTCGGCGGTGCGCTGGCGCAGCGCCAGCTCGCACCATTGACGGAATTCGGCTTCGCTGGGGGCGCTGGCTTGCGTCGCGATTTGCAGGTCAAGCTCAAGCATCGCGGCGGCTTTCCTTGGCGGCGGCATCATCGGCTGCACGGGTTTCGAAACGCTCGTAGGCTTCGACGATGCGCTGTACCAACGGGTGGCGCACCACGTCCTTGGGCTGGAAGTGGGTGAAGCTGATCCCGGGCACGTCTTTCAACACTTCGATCACGTGGTGCAGCCCGGACTTGGTGCCGCGTGGCAGGTCGACCTGGGTGATATCACCGGTGATGACTGCCGTGGAACCGAAGCCGATCCGGGTCAGGAACATTTTCATCTGCTCGACGGTGGTGTTCTGGCTTTCGTCGAGGATGATGAAACTGTTGTTGAGCGTCCGACCACGCATGTAGGCCAGTGGCGCGACTTCAATGACCTGACGTTCGATCAGCTTGGCGACGTATTCGAAGCCGAGCATTTCATAAAGCGCATCGTAGAGCGGGCGCAGGTACGGGTCGATTTTCTGGCTGAGGTCGCCGGGCAGGAAACCGAGTTTTTCACCGGCTTCGACTGCCGGACGCACCAGCAGGATGCGACGGATCTGCTCGCGTTCCAGGGCATCCACCGCGCAGGCAACGGCCAGGTAGGTCTTGCCGGTACCGGCCGGGCCGATGCCGAAGTTGATGTCGTTACCGAGGATTTCCTTCACGTAGCGCTGCTGATTCAAGCCACGAGGGCGAATCATGCCTTTCTTGGTGCGCAGGGCGACAGCGGCTTCGGCGGGGGAGTGGTTGTCCAGCTCCTCGACGGCGGATTCCTGCAGGAACAGGTGAACCATGTCCGGCGACAGCTCGGTGCCCTTGGTTTCCCGATAGAGGCGTCGCAGGAGGTTTTCCGCGGAGGTGGTGTGCTTGCGCTCGCCGATCAGCTCGAATTGGTTCCCGCGGTTGCGGATCTCGATGGTCAGGCGTTTTTCGATCAAGCGCAGATGCTCGTCGAACTGCCCGCACAGATTGGCGAAGCGACGAGCCTCGAAGGGCTCGAGGATGAAACGATGCGGTTCTATGGGTGCGTTCAAGGTCGTATTTAGCCGCCCTGGGGCAATAGTGATGAAATAGAGGATAACGCCAGTGGCGTGGGTGCGAAAGCTCTTAAATAATCCTGTGGGAGCAACTTTGTTATTGGACCAGCGAACCCCGCAGCGAATGCGGCTGGGCCGCATCGATGTGCACGTCGGCGAACTGACCGATCAGGGTCGGATTGTCGCAGCGGAAATTGACGATACGGTTATTCTCGGTCCGGCCTTGCAGCTCGCCAGGGTCCTTTTTCGAATAATCGGTGACCAGAATGCGCTGGATCGACCCCACCATTTGTCGGCTGATCTCGAAACCTTGCTGGTTCAGGCGATGTTGCAGGGCATTGAGGCGCTCTTTTTTCAGCTCCTCGGGCGTGTCATCGGCCAGATCGGCGGCCGGAGTGCCGGGGCGCTGGCTGTAGACGAACGAGTAGGAGAAGTCGAAACCAACGTCCTGAATCAGCTTCATGGTCTGTTCGAAGTCTTTTTCGGTCTCGCCGGGGAAGCCGACGATAAAGTCCGAGCTGATGCAGATGCCCGGCACGGCGGCTCGCAGCTTGCGCAGTTTGGACTTGTATTCCAGGGCAGTGTGATTGCGCTTCATCGCCGCCAGGATGCGGTCCGAACCCGACTGCACCGGCAAGTGCAGGTGCTTCACCAGCTCAGGCACCTCGGCATGGGCCTGGATCAGGCTGTCGGAGAACTCCAGCGGGTGCGAGGTGGTGTAGCGGATACGGTCGATGCCGTCGACGGCGGCCACCACGCGAATCAGCTCGGCCAGATCGGCCAGGCGACCGTCATGGGTGGCGCCGCGATATCCGTTGACGTTCTGCCCCAGCAGCGTCACTTCACGCACGCCGTTTTCGGCCAGGTGAATGATCTCGGCGATCACGTCGTCGAACGGACGGCTGACTTCTTCGCCGCGGGTGTAGGGCACCACGCAGAAGGTGCAGTACTTGCTGCAGCCTTCCATCACCGACACATAAGCGCTAGGGCCGTCGATGCGCGGCTCGGGCAGGTGGTCGAATTTTTCGATTTCCGGGAAGGAGACATCGACTTGCGGCAGCTTGCTGATGCGCGCGGCGTCGATCATTTCCGGCAGGCGGTGCAAGGTCTGCGGGCCGAATACCACGTCGACATAGGGGGCGCGATCGCGAATGGCAGCGCCTTCCTGGCTGGCCACGCAACCGCCGACGGCGATCACCATGTCCGGATTGGCCAGCTTCAGTTCGCGCCAGCGACCCAGTTGCGAGTAGACGCGGTCCTGGGCACGTTCGCGAATCGAGCAGGTGTTGAGCAGAATCACGTCGGCGTCTTCAGCACGAGCGGTGACTTCCAGGGCCTGGTGTTCGCCCAGCAGATCGACCATGCGCGAGCTGTCGTACTCGTTCATCTGGCAACCGTGGGTTTCGATATAGAGCTTCTTGGCCATGGAAAAGGGTCATCACGTGATTCGAAGAACCGCGCATTATAGGGAACATGCTCCCAGGTTCCTACCGTTGCGCGTCCGGTGGTTATGCTATAGTTCGCGCCCTCATTTTTATCCCCCGATGTGTTGCCCGCCCACCATGACCAAACGTGAAGCTCCAATCTACAAGGTGATTTTCCTCAACCAGGGCCAGGTGTTCGAAATGTACGCCAAGCAGATCTATCAGAGCGATCTGTGGGGCTTCCTGGAAGTGGAAGAATTCGTCTTTGGCGAGCGCACGCAAGTGGTCGTCGACCCGAGCGAAGAAAAACTCAAGGCGCAATTCGAAGGCGTGGTGCGCAGCTTTGTGCCGATGCATTCGATCGTGCGCATCGATGAGGTTGAGCGTCTGGGCACTCCGAAAATCAGCGAAGCCCGTGCCGGGGTGGGCAACGTGATGCCGTTTCCGATGCCGATGCCTGAGAAGTAAGCCTCAAGACGGAGTTGCTACCAATCGCGAGCAAGCTTTGCTCCTACAGCACTGTGTCAGAACCCTGTAGGAGCAAAGCTTGCTCGCGATGGCGTCAGAAAGGCGGGTAAAAATCAGGGCAGTGGCGAAAAGGGCGTCCGCCCATCGGCACTCTGCAGTTCCATCAGGTATTTGCGGAAAATCTGCCCGAGTACCTGAGTGGCGACTTCCAATTCTTCGCGGGGCATTTTCTCGGTGACTTCGTCGGCCGTGTCCAGTGCATCTTCAGCGCCGTTGACCGCTGCCATTTTCAGCAGGATGTAAGCCTGAACATTGTTGGCCGGTACGCCTTCGCCGTGGAAGAACATGGTGCCGAGTTTGAATTGCGCCTGGGCGTGGCCTTGCAGCGAGGCCTTTTCGAAATAGCTCAGGGCTTGATTGAGGTCGCGCGGCGCGCTTTTGCCTTCGTAGTAGAACTCACCCAACTCGTATTGCGCCTGTGCATCCCCTTCATCCGACGCTTTCTGGCAGGCGGCGATGGCCTGTGCCAGGTCTTGCGGCTGGGTATTGAGGGTGCAGCGACCCATCGCTGGAATCAACAACGAGTTACCGCCTGCTTGTGCGAGCGCGAGCAGGGGCTGAAGGAGCAACAGGCAGCCCATTGAAAGGGCGCGGCCGGTGCGGTTCATGGGAATCGACTTACCTCTGAAGGGCGCGCGGACCCAACGAGGGGATCCAATAAGCGCGCATTATGAAATAAGCAGGGCCAACCTTACAAAGTCTTTACTCGTTTTTCTGCTGCACGGGGAATATATCGCCCGGTTTGCCGGGGATTTTTGGCAGATACGTAGGAAAAAGTGCGGGAGTGTAGGTGAAAGCTGACGCTGGCAATGGCCAACGTCAGCGGTACGGCGTTATTTCAATGCAGCGAAGGCGTGCTCGGCGGCGTCCAGGGTCAGTTTCAGCTCGGCTTCGCCGTGGGCGATCGAGGTGAAGCCGGCTTCGAAGGCACTCGGTGCCAGGTACACACCGCCTTCGAGCATCAGATGGAAGAAGCGGCCGAACAGGGCGGCATCGCTGGCCATGACGTCATCGAAGGTCACGATGTCATCGGCACCGCTGAAGTACAGACCGAACATGCCACCGGCTTGAGTGGTCACGAACGGAATGCCGGCGGCATCGGCACGCACTTGCAGGCCATCGAGCAGGCGAGTGGTGTAGTCGGTCAGTTCGGCGTGGAAGCCCGGGCGGCTGATCAGGCGCAGGGTGGTGAGACCGGCGGCCATGGCCAGCGGGTTACCCGACAAGGTGCCCGCCTGGTAAACCGGGCCGAGCGGAGCGATGCGCGACATGATTTCGCGTTTGCCGCCGAAGCAGCCCACGGGCATGCCGCCGCCGATAATCTTGCCGAAAGTGGTCAGGTCCGGCGTTACGCCGTAATGAGCCTGGGCACCACCGAGGGCGACACGGAAACCGGTCATCACTTCGTCGAAAATCAGCACCACGCCGTGCTTGTCGCACAGGCTGCGCAGGCCTTCGAGGAAGCCTGGGGCCGGTGGTACGCAGTTCATGTTGCCAGCCACCGGCTCGACGATGATGCAGGCCACGTCCTGGCCGACTTCGGCGAGCATGCTTTCAACCGCATCGATATCGTTGAACGGCAGGGTCAGAGTGTGTTTGGCGAATGCCGCCGGTACACCGGCCGAGCTTGGCACGCCCTGGGTCAAGGCACCGGAACCGGCTTTCACCAGCAGGCTGTCGGAGTGACCGTGGTAGCAGCCTTCGAACTTGATGATGCTGTCGCGGCCGGTAAAACCACGGGCCAGACGGATTGCGCTCATGGTCGCTTCGGTGCCGGAGCTGACCATGCGTACCATTTCCATCGACGGCACCAGCGAGCAGACCAGGTCTGCCATCTGCGTTTCCATCTCGGTCGGCGCACCGTAGGACAAACCGTGTTCCAGTTGCTTGCGCACCGCGTCCAGCACGTCGGGATGGCTATGGCCGAGGATCATCGGACCCCAGGAGCCGACGTAATCCACATAACGCTTGTCGTCTTCGTCGGTGACGTAGGCGCCCTCGGCATGCTTGAAGAACAACGGCGTGCCGCCAACGCTCTTGAACGCACGAACGGGCGAGTTCACGCCGCCTGGGATGTGTTTCTGGGCATTGGCAAACAGGGTTTCGGAACGAGACATGATCGGGCTCTCAGACTTTTAGTAATTCATTGAATGCGCGGGCGCGGCGGGTGACTTCAGCCGTGCTCTCGGCGCCAAACAGGCCATGCACCACAGCCAGCAGATCAACCCCGTGGGCCACCAGCGGGGCCGCGTTGTCGAGGGTGATGCCGCCAATCGCGCAGATCGGCAGATGCAGTTGCTGGCGCGCCTGGTCGAGCAGGTCGAGGCTGCAGGTCGGCGCACCCGGCTTGGTATTGGAATTGAAGAAACGACCGAAGGCGACATAGCTGGCGCCTTCTTTGGCAGCCTGCTCGGCGAGCTCGAGTTGCGCGTGGCAGGTCGAGCCGATGATGGCCCTGGACCCGAGCAGCGCACGGGTGGGCGACAGCGGGCCATCGGTCTGGCCCAGATGCACGCCGACGTTCAGGCGAGCCGCCAGTTCGGCGTCATCGTTGATGATCAACTGCGTTTTGTAACGCTCGCACAAATCACGCAAGGCTTCGGCTTCGCGCAGACGGCGGGCGGCGTCGCTGCTCTTGTCACGGTATTGCAGCAGGGCGACGCCGCCTTCCAGCGCGGCCTCCACATACGACAGGAATTTGCCGGCCAGCAACTGGCTGTCGGTAATGGCGTACAGGCCACGTAGTTTCATCAGGCAGGCCTCTTGGCGTTACGAGCAGAAGTCCAGTGGCAGGCGGCGCGGCACGAACTGGCCTTTGCCCAGTTGCTCGGCATCGCGCAGGGTCCGCCATGTGTAGTCCAGTGCAGTCTGTACGGCGCTGGCGAGGTTTTCACCCTGGGCCAGACGACCGGCCAGGGCGCTGGCCAGGGTGCAACCGGAACCGTGATAGCTGCCGGGCAGGCGCTGGCATTTAAAGGTTTCGCGCAGGCCGTCGCGGCTGTACAGGCGATTGTGGATTTCGGTTTCGTCGCCGTGACCGCCGGTGATCAGCAGGTGTTTGACGAACGGCAGGAGTTTTTCGGCGCACTCGTCCGCGGTGCCTTCGGGCAGTTCGGCGAGGATTCGGGCTTCGGGAAGGTTGGGGGTGGCGATGATCGACAGGGGCAGCAGGCGTTCGCGCATGGCGTAGCCGACTTCGTCCTTGCCCAGTCGTCCGCCACCGCCGGCGCGCAGCACCGGGTCGCAGACCACTGGCAGATGCGGGTTCGCCGAAAGCAGTTCGACAACGGTGTCGACCATTTCCAGGGAACCGAGCATGCCCAGCTTGACCGCCGCGACTTCGGAATCGTTGAGCACGGCATTGGCCTGGGCCAGCACCCACTCACGGTCGAGGACGCGGAAGTCAGTGACGTTGACCGTGTCTTGCACGGTCAGGGCGGTGACGGCCGGAGCCGCATGGCAACCCTGGGCGAGCAGGGCTTCGATATCTGCCTGCAAGCCGGCGCCACCACTTGGGTCGTGGCCGGAGAGACAGAGGACAACGGGGCGAGAGCTGTAGATATTCATGGTGCGCGAGCTTACCACCAGTCGACCAGCGAGTCATGAAGGTCCCTGCAGGGGCGAGCTTGCTCGCGATAGTCGTTAACGGTGACGCGGGATGGGAGGAAAAACGCGGCGACTTTTAGTGGATCGCGAGCAGGCTCACTTCTACAGTCAGGTATAAGCGCTTTGACATTTATACCGTTTGATCGAGCCAACAGCTCTATCTCAACAATCTTCGCTGGAACGCCCGTTCTAGAGCCTTTGCAGGAAAAATTTCTGTAGTGTTCAATGGCCATCAATCGCTATGCTAGAGTGGATCCAAACCAATAACAGGAAATACCGGTTTCGTGTCTGCTCAAAAGGAATGGGGGGCTTCCTGACAAAACCGGAAAGAGCCACGCTGGGGCATAAATGCGCTATTTGCTGATGTTGCTGTTGTGTTTGCCCCTCCTGGCGAACGCTGTCGAGTTCGATGAACTCACACAAAGCCTCCCCTTGGGCCGGACCCTGCAAGTGTTCGAGGACGTCGATGGCCAGGCGACCATCGATGAAGTGCGCAACCAGGCCGCTGCCGGCCACTTCAAGCAACATGACAAAGCCACCCTCAATGCCGGGTATTCGCGTTCAGTGTTCTGGCTGAAGATCGACCTGCTTTACCGTCCGGCCAATCCGTCGGCGCAACGGACCTGGCTGCTGGAACTGGCCTATCCGCCGCTGGATCACCTCGACCTGTACGCGCCCGATGCGGCCGGCCACTATCAATTGGTACGCCAGACCGGCGATGCCTTGCCATTCGCCAGTCGCGAGATTCGCCAGAACAACTACCTGTTCAATCTCAATTTCACCCCCGACCAAACGCAAACCGTCTATCTGCGCCTGCAGAGCGAGGGATCGATCCAGGCACCGGTCACGCTGTGGTCGAGCACTGCGTATCTCGAAGACCAGCCCGTGCGACTCTATGTGTTGGGGCTGATCTATGGCGTATTGCTGGGGATGCTGGTCTACAACCTGTTCATCTACCTCAGCGTGCGCGACACCAGCTACCTCTATTACATCTTCTATATCGCCTCGTTCGGCTTTTATCAGCTGTCGGTGAACGGTGCGGCGGTCCAGTATTTCTGGCCGGACAGCCCCTGGTGGGCGAATGCGGCAACGCCGTTTTTCATTGGTTGCGCCGGGCTGTTCGGCAGCCAGTTCGCCCGCAGCTTCCTGCAGACAGCCTCCTTCAGTCGCTGGCTGGATCGCCTGCTGTTGGGGCTGGTGATGTTCAGCGCCCTGGTGGTCGGGTTGTCGTTGATGACCAGCTACGCCCTGGCCTTGCGCCTGGCGACGGCCCTGGCCCTGACCTTTACGGTGGTGATTTTTTCCGCGGGGATATTCGCCTGGCTGCGCGGGTTGCGGGTTGCCCGTTATTTCATCATCGCCTGGTCGGCGTTTTTGCTCGGCGGCATCATCAATACCCTGATGGTGCTGGGCTACCTGCCGAACGTGTTCCTGACCATGTACTCCAGCCAGATCGGCTCGGCCATCGAAGTCGCGCTGCTGTCCCTGGCCCTGGCCGACCGCATCAATGCCATGCGCGAGCAGCAGGCACAGACCCTGCTCGATGCCGGGCAAAAGCTGGAAGTGCTCAACCAGCAACTGGCGCGCAGTAACCAGTTGAAGGACGAATTCCTTGCGACCCTGACCCACGAATTGCGCACGCCCATGAACGGTGTGATCGGCTCGCTGGAGCTGATGCAAACCGTTGAGATGGACGTGGAGCTGGAGCAATACCAGCAGACGGCCGCCGGGTCGGCGCGGGAAATGATGCGCATGGTCAACGGCATCCTGACGCTGACCGAGTTGCAGGCCGGCAAGCTCACGGCTTGCGCCTCGACCTTCAGCCTGCGTGGCGTGGTCGATGCATTGCGCCTGCAGTTCGATGGCCCTGCGTCCGGCAAGTCGCTGGACTTCAAGGTCGATGTTGCGCCGAACGTGCCGGACCGCCTGCACGGCGACAGTGCCAAGTTGGCGCAATGCCTGGAATGCCTGCTGGATAACGCCATCAAGTTCACCCGGGTCGGTGGCGTGGCGCTGCGAGTGAGCGCAAAAACGGTAAAACCGGATCGACTGGCGTTGACCTTTGCCGTGATCGACACCGGTATCGGCTTCACCGATCTGGGTGAGGCAACGCTCTATCAGCGGTTCTTCCAGCTCGACGGTTCGATGACCCGCGAATATGGCGGTCTGGGCATCGGCCTGGCGATCTGCCGGCAACTGATCGAATTGCTCGGCGGTCGTCTGACACACCGTTCCGAACCCGGGCGTGGCAGCCGTTTCCAACTGGATGTCGAGCTTGATATCCCGGCCACTGAATCCCCCGCACTGCCCTTCATGGCCCGTGAGTTCCCGCGCTTGCGACTGCCGCAGGATTGCAAGGTGTTGCTGGTGGATGACAACAGCATCAATCAACTGGTGATGCGTGGCATGTTGCTCAAGCTGGGATTCCGGGTCAGAACAGCCGACAACAGCAGTGCCGCCCTGGACATCCTGCAACGGGAAACCTTTGATGCCGTGCTGCTCGATTGTCAGTTGCCGGCGCAGGAAGGCGAGTCGCTGTGTTGCCGGATCCGTGCATTGCCCGGTTGCGCCGAGTTGCCGGTGTTCATGATTGCCTTGAGTGCCGATCGTGAGCGCTGCCCGACCGGTGCGTTGATCGATCATTTGAGCAAACCGGTGAAATTCGAAGATTTGCAGGCGGCGCTCTATCGCCGTGTGCTCTGTGCCCAGCAGGGCGAAAGCGCCGGCAGTTAGGCAGATATGACACTTTGTTTCGGCCAAGGGGCGGTGCTTAACTGAACTCCCTTGGCCGACCAAAGGAGCCTTGTCATGAACCTGCATCAGTTCGCCGAAACCCACGACGTGACCAATCAGCCACCGTCACTGGATGGCGCCAACCTGTATCGCATTGATCTGCCATTGCAGGAGTGGTCGCGGCGCTTCGGAGCCGGTTGGGCCCAGTCGCGGATCGAGGCGTATGGCGCTCTGGCGGGCGGGCCGTTGATGGAAGCGGGATTTGCGGCCAATCAGAACAAGCCGGTGTTCAACAGCCACGACCGCTATGGTCATCGGATCGACCTGGTGGAGTTTCACCCCGCCTATCACCAGTTGATGCGCACAGCGATCGAACATGGCTTGACCTCGCTGCCCTGGGCGCATCCGCAGGACGGCGCCCATGTCGCCCGTGCCTCCATGACCTATCTGCACAGTCAGGCCGAGGCTGGCAGCGGCTGTCCGTTGACCATGACCTTCGCCAGCGTCCCGGCGATGCGCCTGCAACCGGATCTGGCCGAAAAATGGCTGCCGAAGATTCTTGCCACCGAATACGACCCGCGTAACGTCGGCATGGCACACAAGGCCGGCGTGACCATCGGCATGGCGATGACCGAAAAGCAGGGCGGCACCGACGTGCGGGCCAACACCACCAAGGCGTTCCCGGTGGGCGCCAGTGGTCCCGGCCAGGCCTATGAACTGGTGGGGCACAAGTGGTTCTGCTCGGCGCCGATGTGTGACGCCTTCCTGACCCTGGCCCAGACCGACAAAGGCCTGACCTGCTTCCTGCTGCCACGTCATCGCCCGGATGACACGCGCAACCAGTTCTATATCCAGCGTTTGAAAAACAAGCTCGGCAACTGCTCCAACGCTTCCAGCGAGGTGGAGTTCCGCGGTGCTTTGGCGTGGATGGTCGGTGAAGAAGGGCGCGGTGTGCCGACCATCATCGAGATGGTCGCCATGACCCGTTTCGATTGCATGGTCGGCTCGAGTGCCTTGATGCGCCAGGCATTGACCCAGGCCAGCCATCACTGCGCGCACCGTTCGGTTGGTGGCAAGTTGCTCAGCGAACAGCCATTGATGCAGAACGTGCTGGCCGATCTGGCGCTGGAAAGCGAAGCGGCACTGGCCTTGAGCCTGCGCATGGGCCGGGCGCTGGATCATCTGGATGATTCCCAAGAGGCGAAATTCGCCCGGCTGGTGACGGCGGTGGGCAAGTACTGGATCTGCAAGCGGGCGCCGGCCATGATCAACGAAGCCGCTGAATGCATGGGCGGCGCGGGTTATGTCGAAGACAGCATCCTGCCAAGGCTGTATCGCGAAGCGCCGGTCAATTCGACCTGGGAAGGTTCAGGCAACGTGCAATGCCTGGATGTGCTGCGCGCTCTGTCGAAAGAGCCGGGCGTATTGGATGCACTGTTTAACGAGATGGGCGATGGTCATGGCGACAAACGGCTCGCGGCGCACATCAGCCAGTTGCAGGCGGCGTTCAAGGACACCAGCGACATTCAGTATCGCGCCCGGCAGCTGACCGAAGACATTGCCCTGGGGCTTCAGGCCAAGCTGTTGCTGGAGGCGGGGAATGCGGCGGTGAGTGATGCGTTCATTGCCAGTCGTCTGAATGGCGGTGGGCGGGTTTATGGTGCGCTGCCTCGTGGATTGGATGTAGAGGCGATTGTCGCCCGGTCGACGCCGCAAGGTTTCTGATCTGCACAAAGTCCCTGTGGGAGCGAGCTTGCTCGCGATGGCGGTGTATCAGCCAACATCAATGTTGAATGGCAATCCGTCATCGCGAGCAAGCTCGCTCCCACAGCTGTTCCATGTACACAGCAATAATGTATTAACAACACACCACTGTTCCCGTGAAGCGACGATGCAGGCAAGATGAAGCTCTGCAAGTCAGAACACAGGATGCTGATCGTGACCGAAGCTTTTATTGTCGTTCAAACCGCCGAGCAAGCCGTGGATCAGCTTGCGTATTTGCACCATCGCGCAACCGATGCGCTGAGCCAGGCGCTCAAGCGCTACCTCAAGGACCGTATCGAGCCGGACGCCGAACAACGGGCGATGTTTCGTTATCCCGAGCTGCGCCTGACCTACCACTGCCAGGGCGAAGTCCCGCAGACCACTCGCGCCTACGCCAAGGTCCAGTTACCTGGCACCTACCGGGTCACCGTCACTCATCCCACCGCGTTCCGTAAGTACCTGCTGGAACAGCTGGTGCCGCTGATGCACGACTTCACCGTGACCGTGGAAGTCGGGATCAGCGAGCAGAACATTCCTTATCCGTATGTGGTGGAGCAGGGCGATGAACTGGCCGGCTCCGGCGTTACTGCGGCGGTGCTGGCGCGGGTGTTCCCGAGTACCGACCTGTCGGCGGCGAGCGATGGCATTGCCGATGGCCTGTACGATTGGGAAAACACCGATCCGCTGCCCCTGGCCCTGTTCGACGCGGCGCGGGTGGATTTCTCCCTGCGCCGCCTGGTGCATTACACCGGCAGCGACTGGCGCCATGTACAGCCGTGGATCCTGCTGACCAACTACCACCGTTACGTCGACCAGTTCATCGTCCATGGCCTGGAGCGGTTGCGCAGCGATCCGCGTTTCGTACGCATGGTGTTGCCGGGCAACGTGATCATTGAAAAAAGCATGGACCATGGCGAAGCCTCGGCGATTGCCGCGGGTGTGGTCTGGCACCGCTACCAGATGCCGGCCTATCACCTGATCGCCAATGATGGCCACGGCGTGACGCTGGTGAACATCGGCGTCGGCCCGTCCAACGCCAAGAACATCACTGACCACCTGGCCGTGTTGCGTCCGCATTGCTGGCTGATGATCGGTCACTGCGGCGGCTTGCGTCAGTCGCAGACCATCGGTGACTACGTGCTGGCGCACGCTTACATGCGCCGCGACGGGATTCTCGACCGCGTGGTGCCGCCGAACATCCCGATTCCGGCTCTTGCCGAAGTGCAGATGGCCTTGCAGCAGGCGGCGGCGAACATCACCGGTGAAAAGGGCGACGAGCTGAAGAAGCGCCTGCGCACCGGCACCGTGCTGACCTACGACGACCGCAACTGGGAGCTGCGCTGGGCCCAGGAGCGTCCGCTGATCAACCTGTCCCGCGCCGTGGCGGTGGACATGGAAAGCGGCACCATCGCCGCCCAGGGTTATCGCCTGCGGGTGCCGTACGGCACGCTGCTCTGCGTCTCGGACAAGCCGCTGCACAGCGAAATCAAGTTGCCGGGTTCGGCCAACGCCTTCTATGAACGCGCGGTCAGCCAGCACTTGAAGATCGGCCTAGAGGCGGTGGATCTGCTGCGTACCGAACTCAACTCGCTGCACTCGCGCAAACTGCGCAGCTTCGACGAACCGCCGTTCCGCTGATTTGCCGATGGTCATTTGACGGTCGGGCTACTAGCATTAGCAGCCCTGACCGTTAGATGTTCCTTTTCCCATGTCCCGTCCCCAACGTCCTGTTTCCCGCCGTCCCGGTGCGAAGCCTTCATCACCGTCTTCAGCCCCGCGCCGTGTCGCCAAGGCACCACCGGCCGAGCCGAAGCTGATCCTGTTCAACAAGCCGTTCGATGTGCTGACGCAATTCAGCGATGGAGAAGGGCGGGCGACGCTCAAGGATTTTATCGATGTGCCCGGAATCTACCCGGCGGGTCGACTGGACCGTGACAGCGAAGGCCTGTTGCTGCTGACCAACGACGGCCAGCTTCAGGCACGCATTGCCGATCCGAAACACAAATTGGCCAAGACTTATTGGGTGCAGGTCGAAG
Organism: Pseudomonas putida; assembly: GCF_003228315.1. NCBI lineage: Bacteria > Pseudomonadati > Pseudomonadota > Gammaproteobacteria > Pseudomonadales > Pseudomonadaceae > Pseudomonas > Pseudomonas putida. The sequence continues at coordinate 3,485,575 of NZ_CP029693.1, read as the reverse complement.
GCGAGCCGAGCGCCGAGCAGTTGCAGCGCTTGCGTGATGGCGTGGAATTGAACGACGGCATGACCTTGCCCGCCGAGGCGCGGCAATTGGATGAGCCCGAGCTGTGGCCGCGCAATCCGCCGGTGCGTTTTCGCAAGAGCGTGCCGACCAGTTGGCTGGAACTGGTGATTCGCGAAGGGCGTAACCGGCAGGTACGACGCATGACCGCAGCGGTCGGCTTGCCGACATTGCGGCTGGTGCGGGTCAGGATCGGCGACTGGACGATCGAAGGGCTCGATCAGGGCCAGTGGAAAGAAGTACCGGCGCGCTTATAACGTGCCGGTTTCGATCAGGCCGATGACCACGCTTTTGATCACGAATGCCGCGACACCCAGGCCGAGCACGAAGAACAGGATGAACGAGCCGAAGCGTCCGGCCTTGGACTTCTTCGCCAGATCCCAGACGATAAAACCCATGAAAATGATCAGGATGCTGACAAGGCCAGTCATCATCCACTCTTCGAATACTGCAGGATCCATAGGACAACTCCAGCGTGGGCGGGGCTAAAAGGGCGCTGGAGTATAAGGCATCGAGGTTGCGTGCGGTGCGGGGCTGCGGCGGTGTGTCGCAGCTATTCGTCGCTTGTCTGGTCCCCATCGCGAGCAGGCTCGCTCCTACAGTGGATCTTCAGTGCATGTGAGATCTCTGTGGGAGCGAGCCTGCTCGCGATGGCGTCATTAGCTGCGCAGATGAGTCAACGGCAGTTCGGTACTGTTAAGCACCTGGTTCAACACAAAACTCGAGCGCACACTGGTCACCCCTTCAATCCGCGTCAGGTGACCGAGCAGCAGTTTCTGATAATGGTCCATGTCCGGCACCACCACCTTGAGCTGATAGTCGGCATCCATCCCCGTGACCAGGCTGCATTCGAGCACCTGCGGCAAGGTGCGGATGGCCGCTTCGAAGTTCTCGAAACGCTCCGGGGTGTGTCGGTCCATGCCGATCAGCACGTAGGCGGTCAGGCTCAAACCGAGCATCTTGCGGTCGAGCAGGGCGACCTGGCGGGAGATGTAGCCGTCGTCTTCCAGTTGCTTGACCCGACGCGAGCAGGGGGAGGGCGACAGACCGATGCGTTCGGCCAGCTCCTGATTGGAAATGCGCGCGTCACGCTGCAATTCAGCCAAAATACTCAGGTCGTATCGGTCGAGTTTGCTCATCAAACAGTTCCTTGTTGTAACTATTGCGGCAGATTATCTATCCAGGGTTAAAAATTGCGCAAGTAATGTTTATTTGAGCAATCTTCGCAATCCTCTGCCGGCGCTCCGGGCCTATTCTTATCACCAGAATCACTGCTCGGACAAACAGTCCAGTGCGGCTCGCCCAAACAGGCCAGCTGCGGTCGCCACCCCCACAGGGGATGTGCCGGCCCCCGAGCTACACACTGTCCAGAAGACGGCGTGAGGTGAGCCGGCGCCACAAGCGTCGAGCACGGACGAAGTTCTCCAAGGGGAGGCCGACGGGTCTCCCCTTTTTCTTGCGCGCAATTTGGTGCCGTGAATTAAAGAGCATCCCTCAATAAATAAGTTGCGCGACTGATAACCTGTTGCAGAACCGGCCCGTACATTTCCAGTCTTAAATACAAACGCGGTTCGCTTCATTGTAGAAGCGAGCCTGCTCGCGATGGTCGTAAACGATAACGCGTGCTGCCTGAATAAACGCGTCGCGCTTGAGTCCATCGCGAGCAGGCTCGCTCCTACAGAATCCATACCCTCAGCGAGGAACAGCATGAAGTCGCGCATCTGGCGTTTGGCCGGTGTTGGTTTGTTATGTATCAGTGTCACTGCACCAACGCTCGCAGATGAGCCGCAGAACCGTGGCCCCGATGGCGGGCAGCACGGCGACGGCGGCCATCAGGGCAACAATCAGGGCCGTGGCGGCAACAACCAGTCGCGCCCGCAGAACAACGACATCATTCGCGGGGACAACAGCCAACAGTTCCAGCGCGACGGTCATCAAAACAACGGCCAATGGCAAAACAACGGCCAGAATCCAAACAATGGCCAATGGCAGAACAACGGCCAGAATCCAAACAATGGCCAATGGCAGAACAACGGCCAGAATCCAAACAATGGCCAATGGCAGAACCGTCAGCAGCCCAACTTCAACAACCCGGTTCGCTCACCGCCGCCTCCGCCGCAATTGCCGGCCAATGACCTGCCGATCCAGCCACGTCCCGACGCCGTGCAACAGACCCAGCCGCCACGGCGTGGTTACTACCAGGACCAACCGCAGCGCAACTATCCCAACCAGCAATGGGGTGGCTACATCGGCGCGCCGTCCAACGACAACCATTGGCAAGGTCGCCCAAGCGGTCACGGCAATGGCTGGGGCCCCGGTCCGCGCTATCAGCCAGGGTATGTGACTGATCGCTTCCCGGATCGCGACTACCGCGTGCCCTATGGCGGTCGTGATTATTTCTACTCCGGTGGCTACTGGTATCGCCCGCAGGGCCAGCGCTATGTTGTGGTGCAACCACCGCGCGGGATCCGTGTTCAATACCTGCCTGATTATGCCCAGCAGGTGTTGATCGGCGGTTCGGTGTTGTTCCTGGCGGCGGGCTCCTATTACGCCTACCAGGAAAGCACTCAGGACTACGAGGTGGTCGAGCCGCCCGGTCAGCCAATGGCGAGCGCCAACGGTATTGACGTGGAGGCTTATCCGGCCAACGGTCAGACGCCTGAACAGATCAATCAGGACGGCTACGACTGCTATCGCTATGCGGTCGAGCAAAGTGGTTTCGACCCACGGGTGGACACCTATCAACCGGACCCACAGGTGGTGCAAACCTACCGCCAGGCCCAGGGCAATTGCCTGGGCTCTCGGGGTTATCGCGTGACGTTCTGAGCCCTGGCGGCCTTGACTACTTCCTGCGGGTCGGCGTGCACCAGCACCTCGGCCCGCGGGTAGGCGGCGTGAATGGCATCGGCGGCCTGGTCGCTGATGCCGTGGGCGACTGACAAGGTCAACTCACCGGGCAGTTCCAGATGCAATTGCACAAACCACTGGTTGCCAGAAATCCGCGTGCGCAGGTCATGCGCGCCCAGAACGCCCGGCACGCTGCACGCCAGTTCAAGCATGTGCTGGCTGACATCCGGTGGCAGTTCTTCATCCATCAGCACCGCAAAGCTTTCCCGGGCGATGGTGATTGCACTCCAGAGAATGTACGCGGCAATCCCCAGACCGAACCACGCATCCACCTGATCCCAGCCAAACCCGGCCAGCACCAGCGCCAGCAGAATGCTGCCGTTGAGCAGCATGTCCGAACGGTAATGCAGGGAGTCGGCGCGCACCGCGTTGGAGCCGGTGGCCTTGACCACTCGGTGCTGCAACATCAGCAGCGCCAAAGTCAGCGCCAGCGAAAACACGATGACTCCGATGCTGATCCACGGCGCGCCCACCGGCTCCGGGTGCTTGATCCGCTCGAACGCCTGCAATGCAATCAGCACCGCACTGCCGCCAATGAAAAGCGCCTGCGCCATCCCGGCCAGTGATTCGGCCTTGCCATGCCCGTAACGGTGATCGTCATCGGCCGGCCGCAAGGCGTAATGCACCGCCAGCAGGTTGAGCAGCGATGTCACGCCGTCGAGGGCCGAGTCGGTGAGCCCGGCGAGCATGCTCACCGAGCCGCTCAGCCACCAGGCGATGGCCTTGGCGATGACCAGTGTGCACGCCACCGCCACCGAGGCACGGGTCGCCAGCCGCAGCAGGCGGGCGTGTTCGGAGCTGGAGATCATGAGTGCGGTTATTCCTTCAGGTGCACCGATTACGCGGCAGGTTGCAGGCCGAGCATGGCCAGTTGCTGGGTGCTGCCCTTGTGCTGGATCAGGCGAGGGTCATCCAGCGGGACGCTGCGACCCGTTTCACGTTCCAGAATAGTCTGCAACTTGAGGTTATCGACCTTGCCGTCGGCGCCGATGGCTTCCTTGAGTTTTTCCGGCGCCACGTAGGCGGTCTCGCCCGGTGCGAAGTAAATCGCGCCGGTGGCGAAGTCCACGCCAAACGCGATCAGGCCGGGAATGATGTAGAACAGCAGGCCCACGGCATCGAGCACGGCGATGGCCGGGTCGATCTTGCCGTCGATCTGGCCACGGCGATCGGGGTAGAAGATCGAACCGCAGGCGGTGATCTGGGTCAGCAGGGTCGCGATCAATACACCGCCCATCAGGCGAAAGGGAGCACGCATATGAAATCTCCTTGGGTAATCTCAAAACGAAACGTCGTCGGTATGCATTAAGACCCTGACGAATGCCCCGCAGTTCGCCGTTATACTCGCGCCTCTGTTTTGGAGCCAGCATGATTTCTCTGCCGATCGATGAAGTTTTACCCGCCCTGCGTGAAGCCCTCGCGACACGCCACGAAGCCGTGCTCGAAGCGCCGCCCGGTGCCGGTAAAACCACCCGCGTGCCCCTGGCCTTGCTCAATGAGCCATGGCTGGCCGGGCAGACCATCCTCATGCTCGAACCGCGTCGCCTGGCAGCGCGGGCGGCGGCGGAGCGGCTGGCCAGCGAGTTGGGCGAGAAGGTCGGCGAAACCGTGGGTTATCGCATTCGCCTGGACAGCAAGGTCGGCCCCAACACTCGAATCGAAGTGGTCACCGAAGGCATTCTCACCCGGCGCTTGCAGGACGACCCGGCGCTGGAAGGCGTGGGCCTGCTGATTTTCGATGAATTCCACGAGCGCAGCCTAGACGCCGATCTGGCACTGGCCCTGAGCCTCAATGGCCGGGAGCTGTTGCGCGATGATCAGCCGCTGAAAATCCTGTTGATGTCCGCCACTCTGGAAGGCGAGCGCCTGGCCGGCTTGCTCGACGATGCGCCGATCCTGCGCAGCGAAGGCCGCATGTACCCGGTGGCGATGCGCTGGGGCCGGCCGTTCCAGGCCGGTGAATTCATCGAGCCACGGCTGGTGCAAACCATCCTCGAAGCCCTGAACGATGAAACCGGCAGCGTGCTGGTGTTCCTGCCGGGGCAGGCGGAAATCCGTCGTGTGCATCAGCAACTGGCAGATGCTTTGCGCGATAACCCTCAAGTGCTGCTTTGCCCGCTGCACGGTGAACTGGACCTGGCCGCGCAACGGGCGGCGATCGATCCGGCGCCGGAAGGCAAACGCAAAGTAGTGCTGGCCACCAACATCGCCGAGACCAGCCTGACCATCAACGGCGTGCGCGTGGTGGTCGATGCCGGGCTGGCGCGGGTGCCGCGCTTCGACCCCGGCAGCGGCATGACCCGCCTCGACACCCAGCGCATTTCCAAAGCCAGCGCCACGCAACGCGCCGGCCGGGCCGGGCGCCTGGAGCCGGGCGTGTGTTATCGCCTGTGGTCCCAGGACCAGCACGAGCAACTGGCGGCCTACGGCAGTGCGGAGATTCTTTCGGCGGATCTCGCGGGACTGGCCTTGCAACTCGGTCGCTGGGGCGTGGCGCCCGGGCAACTGGTCTGGCTCGATGTGCCACCGGCCGCCGCTTATGCACAGGCACAGGATCTGCTCGAACGCCTGGGCGCATTGGAGGGCGAAACCCTGACTCGCCACGGGCAGGCCATGGCCGAATTGCCGGCGCATCCGCGTATCGCCCATCTGCTGTTACGCGGCCAGGCGCTGGGGCTGGCGGACATGGCCTGCGACGTCGCGGCGCTGCTCGGCGAGCGCGATATTTTGCGCGGTGCCGGTGCCGACCTGCACAGCCGGTTGGTGCTGTTGTCCGGCGAAGAACGGGCCGCTCGTGGTGCCCAGGGCGGGGTTCAGCGCGCGCGGCAACTGGCGCGGCAGTATCGAGGTTATCTGCGTGGCAAGGCCTCGGAACCGGTGAGCGACCCCGACCATCCGCGTTGGCTTGGTGCACTGTTGGCGCTGGCCTATCCCGATCGTGTCGCCCAGCAGCGTCGTGCCGGCGGCGCTGAATATCGCCTGGCCAATGGCCGTGCCGCGCTGTTCGCCGAAGCCGACAGCCTGATGAAACAACCGTGGATCGTGATCGCTGATCTCGGCAGCCGTCAGGGCCAGCGCGAAGAGCGCATTTACCTGGCAACGGATTTCGATCCGACGTTGTTCGACTCCGTCCTCGCCGAACAGGTGCGCTGCGTCGACCAACTGGATTGGGACGAGCGCGAAGGCGTATTGCGTGCCGAGCGCCAGCGCAAGGTTGGCGAACTGATCCTCAGTCGCGAACCGCTGACCGGCCTCGACGAAACCGCCCGCAGCCAGGCACTGGTCAATCTGGTGCGGCGCAAGGGTCTGGAGCTGCTGCCGTGGACGCCCGAGTTGCGTCAGTGGCAGGCACGGGTCGCGCTGTTGCGCCAACTGGATCTGGACGGCAAGGGCGACAGCGAATGGCCGGACGTCAGCGATGCCGCACTGCTCAAAAGCCTCGAACACTGGCTGATGCCGTACCTGGGCAAGGTCTCGCGGCTCAGTCACTTCGCCAACCTCGATCTTTCGAGCATCGTCCACAACCTGTTGCCTTGGCCGCTGCCGCAACGGCTCGACGAACAGGCCCCGCATCACCTGAGCGTGCCCTCGGGCTCGTCCATTCGCCTGGACTACAGCGAGCAACCGCCGATTCTGGCGGTGCGCTTGCAGGAGCTGTTCGGCCTGTCCGACACCCCGCGCATCGCCGGGGGCCGGCAAGTGGTCAAGCTGCACCTGCTGTCCCCGGCACGGCGCCCGGTGCAGGTGACCCAGGATCTGGCGAACTTCTGGCGCAGTACCTATGCCGAGGTGAAGAAGGATTTGAAGGGGCGGTATCCGAAACATTATTGGCCGGATGATCCGTTGGTGGCCGAAGCCACCGCTCGCGCCAAACCACGCAAATAACGCCGGCCCTGTAGGAGCGAGCATGCTCGCGATGGACGTCAACGATGACGCTGGAAACCTGGCACCCCTCGTCGTTCTCAGGTTCATCGCGAGCATGCTCGCTCCTACAGTATCCATACCCAGTTTTTTCCTACCCCAAAGCCACAAAAAACCTGCTTTCTCCCTTTCCTGTGCATGAACAGAATGACCTGCACAGAAAACCCAAGGAGTGAGCCATGACGTTCTCAATTATCGGGCGCTGCCCTGAAACCGGGCAGCTCGGTATTGCCATCAGTTCTTCGAGCATTGCGGTGGGCGCGCGTTGCCCGTGGGCGCGGGCGGGGGTCGGGGCGGTGTCCACGCAGAACATTACGTTGCCGGCGCTGGGGCCGCAGATTCTGGACCTTCTGGAGCATCAGCACCTGGAGCCTGAGGCGGCGCTCGACAAGGCGTTGACGTCCAATGGCTGGAGCCAGTACCGGCAGGTCACGGTGATCGATGCGTCAGGACGGATTGCCTGTTTCAGCGGCAAGGAGTCGCTGGGTGTGCATAACGCGGTCAAGGGCGAGCAGTGTGTCGCGGCGGGCAATCTGCTCAGCGATGTGCGGGTGATCGGGGCCATGGTCGCGGCGTTCGAGGCCGAGCCGGGTCAACTGGCGGATCGCCTGCTGGCGGCGATGCAGGCGGCCATGGCTGCCGGTGGCGAGGCCGGGCCGGTTCACTCCGCCGCGCTGAAAGTGGTGGGCGACTACACCTGGCCGATCATCGACTTGCGGGTCGATTGGGCCGAGGAAGATCCGATCGGCCAACTGCACGGTCTCTGGCAGGCCTATCGACCGCAGATGCAGGATTACCTGACCCGTGCGCTCAACCCGACGGCGGCACCCAGCTATGGAGTGCCGGGGGATGAGTGAGGTCTCCAGTCGCGACCTGCTGGAGCGTCTGATTGCCTTCGCCACCGTCAGTCGCGATTCCAACCTTGAACTGATTCGCTTCATCGAGGCCTATCTGGCCGGACACGGTGTGCAGAGTGAGTTGTTCTTCAACGACGAAGGCACCAAGGCCAATCTGTTCGCCACCATTGGCCCGCTCCAGTCAGGCGGGGTGGTGCTGTCAGGGCATACCGATGTGGTGCCGGTCGACGGGCAGGCCTGGACGGTCGATCCGTTTCACTTGAGCGAAAAGGACGGACGCCTATACGGGCGCGGCACGGCGGACATGAAAGGCTTCATCGCCTCGGTGCTCGCGGCGGTGCCGAACTTTGTCCAGCGTCCATTGCGAGTCCCGGTGCACCTGGCGTTTTCCTACGATGAAGAAGTGGGGTGCCTGGGCGTCAGGCCGATGCTCGTCGAGTTGCAGAAGCGGCCGTACAAACCCGCGCTCTGTCTGATCGGCGAGCCGACCGAACTCAAACCCGTGCTTGGTCACAAGGGCAAGCTGGCGATGCGCTGTGAAGTGCGTGGCGCCGCCTGCCATTCAGCGTATGCGCCTTACGGGGTCAATGCGATCGAATATGCGGCGAAACTGATTGGCCGGCTGGGCGCTATCGGTGAGCAACTCGCGCATCCGGATCACCATGACGAACGTTTCGATCCGCCGTATTCCACGGTGCAAACGGGCGTCATCAAAGGTGGCCGGGCGCTGAACATCGTCCCCGCCGAATGCGAGTTCGATTTTGAAGTGCGGGCGTTGCCGAACTTCGATGCCCAGGACGTGGCCAGCCAGTTGCAGGCCTACGCCGAAGAACAGCTGTTGCCGAAAATGCGTGCGGTGCAGGCGGACACGGACATCAAGTTGCGCCCGCTCAGTGCATATCCCGGTTTGGCGACTTCCCCCGAGAGCGAAGCGGCGCGCTTGCTGGCGATCCTGAGCCAGTCTTCAGCCTTTGGCACAGTGGCCTTTGGCACCGAAGGCGGTTTGTTCGATGAGGCTGGTATCCCCACGGTGGTCTGCGGCCCCGGCAGCATGGAACAGGGGCATAAACCGGATGAGTTCATTGAGCTTGCGCAGTTGCAGGGCTGTGACGCGATACTGCTCCGATTGGCTGACTACCTGTGTACCGATCCCTCAAAGATGTAGTCCCCCTGTAGGAGCGAGCCTGCTCGCGATGGACGTTCAGGCGCCGCGCGTAGTCAGGTAGCCCGCATTATCGTTAACGACCATCGCGAGCAGGCTCGCTCCTACAACTCAACTGCTCCCGGCAGAAGTCCACGAACAACTGCGCAGGCTTGGTCAGTTGATTGCGCTTTAGACGCGCGGACGCCAGGCCAGAGGTCGTCACCGGTTCCTTGATATCGACCGTGACCACCTTTTTCCCATCGTAAGTGCATTCCGAATGGGGGCGGGTCACCAGGATCGAGAAGCCGAAACCCTGGCCGACCATGCCCCGCACCATCTCGATCGACGGCGAGCTGAAGACGATGTTCGGTGTCAGTTCCAGTTCGTGGAACAGGCTGACGAAGTAGGTCCGGCTCGGTTGCACATCGAGCAGAATCATCGGCTCGCCGCACAGGTCCCGCAGCGACACCTCTTTCTGGCCGGCAAAACGGTGCCCTTCCGGCAGCAGCACGTAGGGCTTTTGCGGAGGCATCAAAGGCGTGGTTTCGATGGTGCTGTCCAGGCCGTGATCGTAGAGAAAGGCCACGTCGAAGGTGCCGGCGGTCAGGCCTTGCACCAGATCCTGCTGCTCGCCGTCGCGAATGCGGATGTCCACGCCCGGATACAGCTTGCGGAAGTCGGCGATCAGTCGTGGCAGGTACAGCGGGGCGACCGTCTCGAAGCAGCCGATGTCGATCTGCCCGGACACCGTGTCGTTATCCGCCAGTGCGTTCTGCTCGAACTCCCGGGCCATGCGCAGCAGCTCCTGGGCCTTGTGGTAGAAGCGCGTGCCGGTGGGGGTCAGGGACACGCCCTGGGCATGGTGGCGGATGAACAGCTGGACGTTGAACGACTCCTCCAGGCTCTTGATCGCCGTGGAAACCGACGGCTGAGCGATATAGAGCTGCCTCGACGCCTCCGCCACGCTGCCGGCTTCCACCGTGGTGACGAAGTACTTGAGTTGTCGCAAGGTATAGGAAGCCACACGCACCTCTTTTTTCTCGGGTTTGCGGTGAAAGCCTGGATGGCCCATGTCCCGCGAATGCTTGGCTGAACCTTACCTCAAGCCGGGTCCGGGCTGGCCAAAGCCTTGCCAAGTTTTTTCTTATGTCCCGAGCATATTTTTAATAATTTTCGTGGACGCGCCGCTGACGCACTATCTCTCCCACCTCTGATCACAAACTGACCACCCAGGCGGTCTTAAAGGGAGCGTAGCGTGTTCAACCTCGACTACTGGCAGCAAAGAGCTGCCCGGCAAACCTTCTGCGATAAAGCCTTGATCGATGGCCGACAGGTCTCTGCCGTGTCGGGCGCGACGTTCGACTCCATCAACCCGGCCACCAACCAGTTGCTGGCCCGGGTCGCCGCCTGCGGTGATGTCGAAGTGGACTTGGCGGTGCGCAGTGCGCGCCGCGCTTTCGACGAGGGCCCTTGGGCGCGCATGGCGCCGATTGAGCGCAAGCGCGTGCTGCTGCGACTGTCCGAGCTGATGCTGACCCATCGCGAAGAGCTGGCCTTGCTCGACTCCCTCGACATGGGCAAGCCCGTGATGGATGCCTTCAACATCGATGTTCCCGGCGCCGCCCACGTGTTTGCCTGGTATGGCGAGGCGCTGGACAAACTCTACGATCAGGTCGCGCCCACCGCGCCATCAGCACTGGCGACCATCACCCGCGAAGCCTTGGGTGTCGTCTCGGCGGTGGTGCCGTGGAATTTCCCGCTGGACATGGCGGCCTGGAAACTCGCGCCCGCCTTGGCGGCCGGCAACAGCGTGGTGCTCAAGCCCGCCGAGCAATCACCGTTCTCGGCACTGCGTCTGGCAGAGCTGGCGCTGGAAGCCGGTTTGCCACCGGGTGTGCTGAACGTGGTGCCGGGGCTGGGCGAATCCGCCGGCAAGGCCCTGGGCCTGCACCCCGATGTCGATTGCCTGGTGTTTACCGGTTCGACCCAGGTCGGCAAATACTTCATGCAGTACTCCGCTCAGTCGAACCTCAAGCAGGTCTGGCTGGAATGCGGCGGCAAGAGCCCGAGCCTGGTGTTCGACGACTGCCGTGATCTGGATCTGGCAGCAGAGAAAGCGGCGTTCGGCATCTTCTTCAACCAGGGCGAGGTCTGCTCGGCCAACTCTCGCCTGTATGTGCAGCGTTCGATCCAGGATGAGTTCATCGAGCGAGTGCTGGAAAAAGCCAAGGGCTGGATGCCGGGCGATCCACTGGATCCGGCCAGCCGAGCGGGGGCCATCGTCGACTCCAGGCAGGCTGCCTCGGTGATGAATTTTATCGAGCGCGCCCATGAAGACGGCGCCAGGCTGCTCACCGGCGGTCGTCGCTTGAGCTTCAACGGCTCCGACAACTTCATCGAACCGACTGTTTTCGCCAATGTTGCCCAGGACTCGCACCTGTCCCGCGAAGAAGTCTTCGGCCCGGTGCTGGCGATTTCCAGCTTCGACACCGAAGAGCAAGCCGTGAAATTGGCCAACGACAGCGTCTATGGTTTGGCCGCCTCGGTATGGAGTGATGATCTGAATCGCGCCCACCGAGTTGCGAAGGCATTGAAGGCGGGTACTGTTTCGGTCAATACCGTGGATGCCCTGGATGTCACCGTGCCGTTCGGTGGGGGTAAACAATCGGGTTTTGGACGGGATCTTTCCTTGCACTCTTTCGATAAATACACCCAGTTGAAAACAACCTGGTTTCAGCTGCGTTAAGTTTCTTCTTAAGTAACTTTTCAAGTAACTTTCCGTGCACTTGAAGTGTGTGCGAATCGGCAACGGAGAATAACAATGACAACAGAATACAAACCCCAGCGCGAAACCAGTGACTATCAGGCCGGCGACGCCGCCCACCACATTCACGCCTTCCTCGACCAGAAAGCGCTGAACGCCGAAGGCCCGCGCGTCATCGTCGGTGGCGAGCGTTTGCACCTGTGGGACAACGACGGCAATCGCTACCTCGATGGCATGTCCGGGCTGTGGTGCACCAACCTCGGCTACGGGCGCAAGGATCTTGCCGCCGCGGCGACCCGTCAGCTGGAGCAGTTGCCGTACTACAACATGTTCTTCCACACCACCCACCCGGCGGTGGTCGAGCTGTCCGAGTTGCTGTTCAGCCTGCTGCCCAAGCACTACAGCCACGCGATCTACACCAACTCCGGCTCCGAAGCCAACGAGGTGTTGATCCGTACGGTACGCCGTTACTGGCAGATTCTCGGCAAGCCGCAGAAGAAGATCATGATCGGTCGCTGGAACGGCTATCACGGCTCGACACTGGGGGCCACGGCGCTGGGTGGTATGAAGTTCATGCACGACATGGGCGGGGTGATTCCCGATGTCGCGCACATTGATGAGCCTTACTGGTTCGCCCACGAGGGGAATCTGACCCCGGCGGAGTTCGGCCTGCGTGCGGCCCGGCAGCTGGAAGAGAAGATTCTCGAACTGGGCGCCGAGAACGTGGCGGCGTTCGTCGCCGAGCCGTTCCAGGGCGCCGGCGGCATGATCTTCCCGCCGGAAAGCTACTGGCCGGAGATCCAGCGCATTTGCCGCCAGTACGACGTGCTGCTGTGTGCCGACGAGGTGATCGGTGGCTTCGGGCGTACCGGCGAGTGGTTCGCCCACCAGCACTTCGATTTCCAGCCGGACACCCTGTCCATCGCCAAGGGCCTGACCTCGGGCTACATCCCCATGGGTGGCCTGATCCTGAGCCGGCGCATGGCCGAGGTATTGGTCGAGCAGGGCGGTGTCTTTGCCCACGGCCTGACCTATTCCGGCCACCCGGTGGCCGCCGCGGTCGCGATCGCCAACCTCACGGCGTTGCGCGATGAGGGCGTGGTCACCCAGGTGAAAACCGACACCGGTCCGTACCTGCAGAACTGCCTGCGCGAGGTGTTCGGCAATCACCCGCTGGTGGGTGAAATCCAGGGCACGGGGCTGGTGGCGGCGTTGCAGTTTGCCCAGGACAAGGCGACCCGCAAGCGCTTCGACAACGAAGGCGATATCGCCTGGCGCTGCCGCACCATCGGTTTCGAGGAGGGCGTGATCATTCGCTCGACCCTGGGCCGCATGATCATGGCCCCGGCACTGATCGCGACGCGCGGTGAAATCGACGAGCTGGTGTCCAAGACGAAGATTGCCGTGGATAGAACGGCCCAGGAAATTGGCGTGCTTTAAAGCGCCAAAACTGTAGGAGCGAGCCTGCTCGCGATGGTCGTTAACGATAACGCGTACTTGCAGGTTTAACGCGGTGTTCTTGAGAACATCGCGAGCAGGCTCGCTCCTACAGGTTGTTGCGTAGTTTTTTCATAAGTTACAACTACAAAAATCATAATTTCGCTATTTGCAGTTACCGCACAGAATAAAAAACACCCGCCAGCAAAGTTAAAACTTCTGAACTTGTTTATTTAAACGGCGGAACCGTCGCGACTTGGCGCGCCATAGTCGTCTCTCTTAAGGGCACAAGCATGACAACTAATAAGATCGAAATAGATACGCTTGTTGTCGGGGCCGGCCAGGCTGGCGTCGCCATGAGCGAACACTTGAGCAAACTGGGCGTTCCGCACCTGGTACTGGAGCGCAACCGCATCGCTGAAGCCTGGCGCACCGGGCGCTGGGACTCCCTGGTGGCCAACGGTCCGGTCTGGCATGACCGCTTCCCGGGCCTGGCCTTCGAAGACCTCGGCCCCGATGCCTTCGCCTCCAAGGATCGCGTGGCGGCTTATTTCGAAGCCTATGCCGAGAAGTTCGAAGCGCCGATCCGTACCGGTGTCGAAGTCAAAAAAGTGGTACGCAACGCCGATCGGCCGGGCTTCACCATCGAAACCTCCGAAGGGGTGATCGAGGCCCAGCGAGTAGTGGCGGCAACCGGCCCGTTCCAGCGCCCGGTGATCCCGCCGATTGCCCCGAAAGACGGCTCGATCAAGCAAATTCACTCGGCCGAGTATTTCAATCCGCAGCAGTTGCCCGAGGGTGGCGTGCTGGTGGTGGGTGCCGGCTCTTCCGGTGTGCAGATCGCCGATGAACTGCAACGCGCGGGCAAGCAGGTCTACCTGTCGGTCGGCCAGCACGACCGTCCGCCTCGTGCCTATCGCAACCGCGATTTCTGCTGGTGGCTGGGGGTGCTGGGGCTGTGGGATGCCGAGGTCATGCAGCCGGGTCGCGAGCACGTGACCATCGCGGTCAGCGGCGCGCGGGGCGGCCACACCGTGGATTTCCGCGCGCTGGCCCGGCAGGGCGTCATGCTGGTGGGACTGACCCGATCCTTCAACGACGGCGTGGTGACCTTCCAGCAGGATCTGGTGCGCAACATCGCGGCCGGCGATGAGAACTACCTGTCGTTGCTGGACGCTGCAGATGCCTATGTTGCGCGCAACGGCCTCGACCTGCCGGAAGAACCCGAAGCCCGGTTCATGCTGCCCGACCCTGATTGCATTACGAACCCGATCCTGGAGCTGGATCTGGCCGAGGCGGGTATCACCTCGATCATCTGGGCGACCGGCTACGCCGTCGATTACAACTGGCTGCAAGTTGATGCCTTCGACGACAAGGGCAAGCCTCGCCACCAGCGCGGCGTGTCGAGTGAACCGGGCGTTTACTTTGTCGGGCTGCCGTGGCTGTCGCGTCGCGGGTCGAGCTTCATCTGGGGTGTCTGGCACGACGCCAAGCACGTCGCCGGTCACATTGCCACGCAGCGCCAGTATCTTGAGTACCGCGATCCTTCGCAGCGCTAAAGCCATCACCATTCATTTTCAGGGGAGACCGTTGATGCCTACTCACACTCGAATTCGCATGTTCAACACCAAAGACACCTATCCCAACCAGGCGCTGGACAACGACCTTTGCCAGGCCGTACGGGCGGGCAACACCGTGTATGTTCGCGGCCAGATCGGTACCGATTTCGAAGGCAACCTGGTGGGGCTCGGGGATCCGGCGGCCCAGGCCGAACAGGCGATGAAGAACGTCAAGCAACTGCTGGAAGAGGCGGGCAGCGATCTGTCGCACATCGTCAAAACCACCACCTACATCATCGACCCGCGCTACCGCGAGCCGGTCTACCAGGTGATCGGCAAGTGGCTCAAGGGCGTGTTCCCGATCTCCACCGGGCTGGTGATTTCCGGGCTGGGCCAGCCGCAATGGCTGATGGAGATCGATGTGATTGCGGTGATTCCCGATGACTGGAATTCGATGCAACTCCTGTAGGAGCAAAGCTTGCTCGCGATTACGTCGGCACATCCAACATTAGGGTAAACAGGTACACCGTCATCGCGAGCAAGCATTGCTCCTACAGGTCAAGGTGAAGCCGGCAGGAGGAATCGCGCAATCACCGGCAAATGATCGGAAATCCGCAAGGTGTCGTCCTGCCTCACCGTCGCTTCGACCCGCTTGATACGCGGGCTGTAAAACAGGTAATCGACGGTGCGGTCCGGCCCGCTCAGGCCAGGATCGTTGGGGTAGTGAGTCAGCCAGCGCGCACGGTCGATGCCGCTGGCTTCGTTGTTGGTGGGGATCATCGGGTATCTGTCCCACAGCACATGCAGGGCGCTGTCGGCGGAGTAGAGCGTGCGCTGCTCATCGGGCAGGCGCTGGTACTGCCCCAGCGGCAACAGGTTGAAATCGCCACCGATCAGCCACGGGGTACCACGGCTTTCAAACTTATCGAGGACCTTGGCCACCGCCGAAACCTGCGCCTGCAAGTTTTCGTCGGGTTGCGTCACGCGGTCCAGGTGGGTGTTGAGCACGGCCACCTGGCCACCGTCGTTCAACGGCAGGTAAGCCGCCAGCAAGGCATTTTTCGGCTGGAACTGGCGACTGATCAGGTTGGCCTTCGCCACCGGCAATTGCAGGCGCTGGGCGTGATCGATCTGGAAGCGGCTCAGGGTCGCCAGTTGCCGGCCGACGCTGCCGAAGATATGCGGGTCAGGGACAAAATCGGCCTTCCAGTCATAGGCGGCGACGCTGCACGGGTACAGATCGGCGACCCGTTCATGCAGCAGTTTGAGCTGGTTCTGGTAATCGGTGGCCTTGGCGCCATCGTCGAGTTCCTGCAGCAGCACGATGTCTGGCTGCTCGTCGCGAATCACCCGCGCCACTTCATCGAAGCTGAAGGCCATGTCTTCGGGTGTGGGGGATTCGTCGGTGCCGTTGGCCAGGTCATTCCAGAACACGTAGCGCTTGCCCGCCAGGTACTGGACGTTCCAGGTCATGACCTTCAGCGCCTGGCCGGGTGCCAGGGTCGGTGCCCGGGTGCTGCAACTGACTGGCAGCACCTCCCGGGCGCCGGGGCGCCAGGTCAGGCTGTAAATCGAAAGGCCAATCAGGACAATCGCAATCAACAATCCCGGCAAGGTGTAGCGCAGCAGTCGGGTCATGGCTCGGCTTATCGCGTTACGAAAATGGTTTGCGAGCATACCTGACGGACGAGCGGTCGCCCAAGGTCAGCGTGGCCCGTCGATTTTTTCCGGTACTTCGCCAATCAGCATGAACAGGCGGAACAGCACCACGCTGGTGAACAGTTGCAGGAAGCTGTGGGCGCTGTCGATCAGCAGGGAGAACACCGGGTTCTGCGGCTCGGGATAGACCGCCATGGTCGCGCCCTTGAGCAGCCACAACGGCCCCATCACACACAAAATGCACACCAGGATGCGGATGAAGTGCCCACGGGTCAGGCGCAGGCTTTCCTTCATCGCCGCCAGTGGCGACAGGCCGCGCAGCACCAGCAGGTATTCGCCGAAGGCCAGGGTCACCATCAGATAGATGCCCGGCAGGAAATACAGGGACAGGCCCAGCAGGATCAGCAGGGTATTGAGGGCGGTCAGCAGGGCGAAGCGCGGCCACAGGTAGGCCGATCGCGACAGCAACTCACGGTTGCTCGGCGATTCGCCACGACTGCGGGCGTCGAGGAACAGAATCAGCGCGGCGGTGTACAGCGGATACACCAGCAGGCCGACGATCACACTGATGCCGGGGAAACTGTCCGGCTCGGTGGAGTGGTCGACCACTTGTTGCAACAGGGCTTCGATGATCACCAGCGGCAGGCACAGCTGCACGATCTGGCCCAGATTGCGCTTGAAGAAATACAGGGAGTCACGCAGTACGTCGAACGGGTTCATCGGTAGACATCGCAGGTCATAAACAGTCACTCACTGTAACCGATGATGTGCGCGAAGGCGCAAACGTAAACGTTCGGTAAAGGCCATTGAAACAACTTGTTTCAGCCTCCATTAAGGTCGGGCACCTTATCCTCAAGGGGAAAAGGTCAACGATTTCTCCGGCAATCTGCGAGGTCGCCATGAACAGCGAAGAACAAACCCTGATCGATGGACTGTTTTCCCGGTTGCAACAGGCCGAAACGGAGGCAGCCCCGCGCGACGCCCAGGCTGAGGCGCGGATCAAGGAACACCTGAACCGCCAGCCGGCGGCAGGTTATTTCATGACCCAGGCGATTCTGGTGCAAGAGGCGGCGATCAAGCGCCTCGATGAACAAAACAAGCAACTGAACCAGCAAATCCAGCAGTTGCAGGCCGACCTGCAACAGGCCCGGGCGCAGACAGCGGCACCGGCGCCGAGCAGCGGCGGTTTCCTGTCGAGTATTTTTGGCGGCAGTTCCCGCGATTCGCAGCCTGCGCCGACTCAGAGTGCGCCGGTTTCGAGCGGTGGCGGCTGGCGTGAGCCAGGGCGTTCCTCGTTCGGTTCGCAACCACCGCAGCAGAACTACGCTGCGCCACCGCAACAGAACTACGTACCGCAACAACAGGCTCCGTCGGCGGGCAGCAGTTTCCTCGGCGGCGCATTGAAAACCGCAGCCGGCGTGGCCGGTGGCGTGATGCTGGCGCAAGGCATCAGCAGCCTGTTCAGCCACAATCAGCAACCGCAGGAAATCGTCGAAGTCATCAAGGAAGAACCCGCCCAGGTGAACGACCACGGCAACAACGGCTGGGGCGACGACCAGCGCATGGCCGGTAACGATTCCTGGGGCAATGACCAGGGCGGCTTTGCCGACACCGACTACAACGATGACAGCTCGTCGTTCTTTGGCGGCGACGACGACTCCTTCGTCTGACACACCATTCGTCCGGAGCGCTGCGGCGCTTCGGACCGATTATTCGCGGAAATCTCCTTCAGACTGGCATACTGGGCGCCTTTTCGGGCCTGGGGCCTGATCCTGCCTGCGCTCTGATGAAGGTGTCCGGTGAAAAAAATCGCAGTGTTCGCCGATGTCCAGAACCTCTATTACACCGTGCGTCAGGCTTACGGGTGTCACTTCAACTATGCCGCCCTGTGGGCTGAAATCAGCAAGCAGGGGCAGATCGTCGAGGCCTACGCCTACGCCATCGATCGCGGCGACAGCAAACAGCAGCAGTTCCAGCAGATCCTGCGCAACCTCGGGTTCACCGTGAAGCTCAAGCCCTACATCCAGCGCAGCGACGGCTCGGCCAAGGGCGACTGGGACGTGGGCATCACCCTCGACGTCATGGATGCGGCGGATCATGTCGATGAAGTCGTGCTGGCGTCCGGCGACGGGGATTTCGACATGCTGCTCGAACGCATCATCAGCAAGCATGGCGTGCAGGCGGTGGCCTATGGCGTGCCGGGCCTGACCGCCAATTCGTTGATCCGCGCCGCCAGCCGCTACGTGCCGATCGAAGGCGCATTGCTGCTCAAGAATTGATTTTTACGGAGTTGAAACAGGTTTGGAACGCATTGCAGTCATCGACTTTGAAACCACCGGGATCTCCCCGAGCAGCAGCTGCCGGGCCACGGAAATCGCCGTGGTCATTCTCGAACAGGGGCGCATCGTCGAGCGTTACCAGAGCCTGATGAATGCCGGCGTGCGCGTCCCGGCCTTCATCGAACAACTCACCGGCATCAGCAACGCCATGCTGCGCACCGCGCCTTCGGCGGAGCAGGTGATGAACGAGGTCAACGAATTTGTCGGCACCACGCCGCTGCTGGCGCACAACGCCGCGTTCGACCAGAAGTTCTGGGATTTCGAACTGGGACGGATCAAGCGCACCCGCCTGCAGAATTTCGCCTGCTCGTTGCTGCTGGCCCGCCGCCTGATGCCCGCCGCGCCGAACCACAAACTCGGCACTCTCACCACCTTCGCCAACCTGCCCCACACCGGCAAGGCCCACCGGGCCATGGCCGATGCCGAAATGGCGGCTAACCTGACAGCGCACCTGGCTGGGGAGTTGCGGGACAAACACGGTGTGCGCGAGCTGTCCCATGACCTGCTGTGCAAATTGCAGAAAGTGCCGGCGGCGAAAGTCGGCGAGCATCTCAAGCGCTATTGCAACCCTCTGTAGGAGCGAGCCTGCTCGCGATGAACCCGAGAACAACACGGGGTGTCAGGTTTCCCGCGTTACCGTTCACGACCATCGCGAGCAGGCTCGCTCCTACAGGTTGGTCTCTATGTGCCCCAACGGCACCCGCTTCTCGATGGCGCTGGACAACACAATCGACGTCTTGCTGAACCCGAACGTGGCGATCCGGTTGATCAAATCCTCCAGCTCCGGCATCGATCCCACTGCCGCTTGCATGATCACGCACGGATCGCCGGTGACCCGGTGGCATTCGGTCAGTTGCGGGATTTTGATCAGGTCGTCGTAGGCTTTCTGGTTGCCGTGCTGGTTCAAGCGCAATTCGATGACGCACTGGATCGGCAGCCCCAGCTTGGCCATGTCGACTTTCGCCTGGTAGCCGGTGATCACGCCGCTGGCTTCGAGTTTGGCCACGCGTTCGGCCACAGCCGGGGCGGACAGGTTGACCTTGCGCGCGAGGTCCGCGTAGGACGCGCGACCGTTTTCCAGCAGGGCGCTGAGCAGCATGCGATCGTATTTGTCCATCGCGGTGACTCCTGAAAAATGACCGACTTTCGAAACCACGGTTTGTAGCCTTCAATACCGTGTTTTGAAAAGTGTACCGGCGCTTTAAACAAGTTTTGTAACTTATTATTCGCCGCCGGCCTTTTTAGAATAGCGGTTCACTTGTCCCGCCTGTGAGCTGCCCCCATGCCCGGCCTACGTCGCTTTCCCTTGCCCCTGATCGCTGCCTTTTTCGCCTTGTACGTGATTTGGGGGTCGACTTACCTGGTGATCCGCATCGGTGTGGAGTCCTGGCCACCCCTGTTGCTCGCGGGTATTCGTTTCGTGATTGCCGGCTCCCTGATGTACGCCTTCCTGCGCTGGCGCGGGGCACCGGCGCCGACCTGGGCACAATGGAAAGCCGCCGGGATCATCGGCGTGTTGCTGCTGGCGTGCGGCAATGGCGCGGTGAGCGTGGCCGAACACACGGGCGTGGCTTCCGGGGTCGCAGCGTTGGCGGTGGCGACAGTGCCACTGTTTACCTTGCTCTGCGGTTATTTCTGGGGCGCGCGTAATACCCGTCTCGAATGGGCGGGCGTCGTGCTCGGCATGATCGGCATCGTCATGCTCAATCTGGGCTCCAACCTGCAATCGAGCCCGTTGGGCGCTGCCCTGTTGATCTTTGCCGCGGCCACCTGGGCCTTCGGTTCGGTCTGGAGCAAACACTTGCCGCTGCCCCAGGGCGCCATGGCCAGTGCCGTGGAGATGCTGGTGGGCGGTGTGGTGTTGCTGATCGGCAGCGTGGTCAGCGGCGAACATCTGGAAAAAATGCCACCGATCGAAGGCTGGGCCGCGCTGGCGTACCTGACCGTGTTCGGCTCGATCATCGCCTTCAATGCCTACATGTACCTGTTGAAACACGTTCGTCCGGCGGCAGCTACCAGCTATGCCTACGTCAACCCGGCGGTGGCGGTGCTGCTGGGGATTTTGTTTGTCGGCGAGACCATCGGTATCGAGGAAGCCTTGGCCATGCTGGTGATCATCAGCGCCGTGGTCCTGATTGGCCTGCCGCAATGGCGGCGTACGCCGCAGTCGCCAGTAGCGAAGGTCGTGCCGCCCGTGGTGTCGGCGGAATCCCGCGTGAATTAGGGTAAACTGCGCGGCATTGCATTGTTTCGCACAACCGCGCTGAATTTTTCCTACGGTACTCCCATGACTTTCGCCACCCTTGGCCTGATCGATCCCTTGCTGCGCTCCCTCGAGAAGCTCGGCTACCAGACGCCGACACCGGTTCAGGCGCAAGCCATTCCGGCGGTGCTGGCCGGTCGCGACCTGATGGCCGCCGCCCAGACCGGCACCGGCAAGACCGCCGGCTTCGCCTTGCCGCTCCTCCAACTGCTGGCCATGGAAGGGCCGAAAGTCGCCGCCAACTCGGTGCGTGCGCTGATCCTGGTGCCGACCCGTGAACTGGCCGAACAGGTTCACGAAGCCGTGCGCCAATACGCCGAGAACCTGCCGTTGCGCACCTACGCGGTGTACGGCGGTGTCAGCATCAACCCGCAAATGATGAAGCTGCGTGGCGGCGTAGACCTGCTGGTCGCGACCCCGGGTCGTTTGCTCGACCTGTTCCGCCAGAACGCGCTGAAGTTCAACCAGTTGCAAACCCTGGTACTGGACGAAGCCGACCGCATGCTCGACCTGGGTTTTTCCGAAGAGCTGGCGAACATTTACCGCGCCCTGCCGAAGAAACGTCAGACGCTGCTGTTCTCTGCGACCTTCTCCGATGACATCCGCCTGCTGGCCAGGCAAATGCTCAACGATCCGCTGAGCATCGAAGTCAGCCCGCGCAATGTGGCGGCCAATACCGTCAAGCAGTGGGTGGTGACGGTGGACAAGAAGCGCAAGCCGGAACTGTTCGTGCACTTGATGCGCAAGGGCAAGTGGAAGCAGGTGCTGGTGTTCGCCAAGACCCGTAACGGCGTGGATGCACTGGTGGAAAAACTCCAGGGCCTGGGCGTCAATGCCGACGGCATCCATGGCGACAAACCGCAAGCGACTCGTCAGCGGGCACTGGATCGCTTCAAGGTGGGCGAAGTGCAGATCCTCGTGGCCACCGACGTCGCGGCCCGTGGCCTGGACATCGAGGACTTGCCGCTGGTGGTCAATTTCGACCTGCCGATCGTGGCCGAGGACTACATCCACCGCATCGGTCGTACCGGCCGCGCAGGCGCGACGGGCGAGGCGATTTCCCTGGTGTGCGCCGATGAAGTGAATCTGCTGTCGGCCATCGAGATGCTGACCCGCCAGACCCTCAAGCGTCAGAACGAACCGGACTTCGAGCCCGAGCACCGCGTGCCGGACACTGATGCCAGTGGTCAGGTGATCAAGAAGCCGAAGAAACCGAAAAAGCCGAAAACGTCCGGGGGTGGCGGCAAGCGCAACCTGGGCAAGTGGATTGATAGCGGTGAGGTTTCTGCGCCGGAACCGTCGGTCAAGCCTGTGCGCAAGGTGCCGGTGTTCAATACCGGGCCGCGCAAGCGTAAGCCTTGATTATCGGCGGCGTTTGTTAAGCCGCCATCGCGAGCAGGCTCGCTCCCACATTGGATCTGTGTCGTTCACAAAATCCCCTGTAGGAGCGAGCCTGCTCGCGAAGGGCGCGCTGCGGTCTTCAGCCCTTGCGCCGCAACCACTCCACCATCCCCAACCCCGCCGCACGCCCACTGGCGAAACACGCGGTCAGCAGATAGCCCCCCGTCGGCGCCTCCCAATCGAGCATTTCCCCCGCGCAAAACACGCCAGGCATCTGCTTGAGCATCAAGCGCTCATCCATCGACTCGAACAGCACACCGCCCGCACTGCTGATGGCTTCGTCCAAGGGTCGGGTCTTGACCAGTGTCAGGGGCAGGGCCTTGATCGCCCGGGCCAGCAATGCCAGGTCGGCAAAGGTTTCAGCCGAGGTCAGTTCCCGCAACAGCGCGGCCTTCACGCCATCGATGCCAAGTTGGCTGTGCAGGTGCTTGGACATCGAACGTGAACCACGGGGCTTGCTCAGCGCGGCGAGGATTTTATCCACAGGCCGGCCGGGCAGCAGATCGATATGCACGGTAGCGCTACCGTGTTGGTTGATCGCCTCACGAATCGGCGCCGACAGCGCATAGATCAGACTGCCTTCGATGCCGGTGGCGGTGATCACGCATTCACCCAGCCGTGGCACGTCGTCGTTGAGGCCGATGGCGACGTTTTTCAGCGGGGCGCCGGCGAATTTGCTGACCATCAATTCGCTCCAGGCCTGCACTTCGAAGCCGCAATTGCTAGGTTGCAGGGGCGTCATTCCTACGCCGCACTGCTCCAATGGCAACATCCACGCACCATCCGAGCCCAGGCGCGCCCAACTGCCGCCGCCGAGGGCGAGCAGGGTGGCGTCTGCTTGTACGGTTTTTTCACCGTCGGGGCTGTGGATAAGCAAGTTGCCCTGTTCATTCCAGCCGAGCCAGCGATGACGGGTGTGGATAACTACGCCGCTGTCGCGCAGGCGCTTGAGCCAGGCGCGCAGCAAGGGCGCGGCCTTCATGTCGGTGGGAAACACCCGGCCCGAGCTGCCGACGAAGGTTTCGATGCCCAGTTCATGAATCCACTGGCACAGCGCATCGGCACCGAAACTGCGCAGCAACGGGGCAATCTGCGGGGCGCGCTCGGCGTAGCGGGAAAGAAAGGCCGGATAGTTTTCGGAATGGGTGATGTTCATGCCACCGACACCGGCCAGGAGGAATTTTCGCCCCACCGAAGGCATGCCGTCGTACAGGTCGACCTTGATTCCGGCCTGGCTCAACACTTCGGCCGCCATCAGCCCGGCGGGGCCGCCGCCGATGATGGCGACTTGGGAAGAGGAGGGTGTTGAAGGCTGGGTCATGGCGTGCACTGCGGTTTCGGCGAATGAAGCCGGGCATTCTACCAGCCCCGCCCTCTGTAGGAGCGAGCCTGCTCGCGATGGACCCGAGAACAGCGCGGGGTGTCAGGTTTCTGTAGGAGCGAGCTTGCTCGCGATGGACCCGAGAACAGCACGGGGTGTCAGGTTTCCCGAGTTATCGTTGGCGACCATCGCGAGCAGGCTCGCTCCTACAGGGATCCAAGGCTGGTCAAAAAATAATCGCCGTCCTCTAACCCAAGCACGGTAAGGGCTGTAGTCCCTTTCACTCAGGTTATCCACAGGCGGTTCCACAGCCACTGTGGGTAAAGCATCCACAGCTCAGTGACAGCCTGATGACTGCCAGACCCGCTGCGCGCTGTGATGGAGGATGCCATGGCGTCGTGCCAGGGCCTTGCGGTCCTTGCTGTAGCCGCCACCGATCACCCCGACCACCGGAATATCGCGACCCAGGCAATGGCGCATGACGCTTTCATCCCGGGCTGCCACACCCTGGTCGGTCAGCTTCAGGTAACCCAGGGCGTCGTCCTTGTGCACGTCGACACCGGCGTCATACAGCACCAGGTCGGGCTGATAGAGGGGCAGCAGGTAGTTGAGCGCATCGTTGACCACCTTCAGGTAATCCTCGTCGCCCATGCCATTGGGCAGCGGGATGTCCCAATCGCTTTCGGCCTTGCGTGCAGGAAAATTCTTTTCGCAATGCAGGGAAACGGTAATCGCCTCCGGGGTGTTGTGCAGGATGCGCGCGGTGCCATCGCCCTGGTGCACGTCGCAGTCAAAGATCAACACGCGGTTGACCCGGCCACATTCCAGGAGGAAATGGCTGATCACCGCCAGGTCATTGAAGATGCAGAATCCGGCCGGATGGTCGTAATGGGCATGGTGGGTGCCGCCGGCCAGGTGGCAGGCCAGGCCATGCTCCAGGGCTTGCTCGGCCGCCAGAATGGAACCGCCGACCGCTCGCACCGTGCGCCGGGCCAGGGCTTCGCTCCAGGGCAGGCCGAGGCGACGTTGATCTTCACGGGACAACTCGCCGCCCATGTAGCGTTCGATATACGAAGGGTCATGGGCGAGCGCGAGAATCTCCGGCGGGCACAGTGGCGGACGCAACAGGTCGGCGTCACGGGTCAGCCCGCTCTCCACCAGGTGATCGCGCAGCAGGCGGAACTTGTCCATGGGGAAGCGGTGATCCGCCGGGAACTCGGGGCTGTAGTCTTCGTGATAAATCAACGGCAGGGGCATGGCTGAAATGTCTGACTGTAAGGCGGATAGGAACGAGTGAAGGATCCTACCAGCGTTGTAGACTGGCGGCATGGAAATGGGGGAGGGGCCTGATGGAACCGATACTGGAACTCGAAAGCGCGCGTCTGCTGATGCGCCAGTGGCGTGACCAGGATTTGCCGGAATTTGCCGAGATGTGTGCCGACCCACAGGTCATGCGCTATTTCCCGGCGCCCTTGAGCCGGCTGGAAAGCGCTTCATTGATCGGGCGAATCAGGGGCCATTTTGCCGAGCACGGCTTCGGCCTCTGGGCGCTGGAGCGCAAGGACACCGGTCAGTTCATCGGATTTACCGGCCTGGCCGTGGTCGGATTCGACGCGCCGTTTACTCCAGCCACCGAGATCGGCTGGCGCCTGGCGCGGGAACACTGGGGGCTGGGGTATGCCAGTGAAGCCGCCTGGACCGCTCTGCGTTGCGGGTTTGACCGGTTACCCCTGAACGAGATCGTCTCCTTCACCGCCGACAACAACCTGCCGTCGCAGAAAGTCATGCAGGCCATCGGAATGCATCACGACCCGCGCGATGACTTCGAACACCCCAGGCTCGAAGTCGGCCATCCCCTGCGTCATCACGTGCTCTATCGCATCAATCGTGAGCAGTGGCTGCAAACCTTGCATGGATAAGCTGACACGTACGTTTACAATGGCCCT
>NZ_CP029693.1:2727500-2855000 GCF_003228315.1 Pseudomonas putida | reverse complement strand
CAGAAGTGCGAATGCTGACATGAGTAACGACAATGGGTGTGAAAAACACCCACGCCGAAAGACCAAGGTTTCCTGCGCAACGTTAATCGACGCAGGGTTAGTCGGTCCCTAAGGCGAGGCTGAAAAGCGTAGTCGATGGAAAACAGGTTAATATTCCTGTACTTCTGGTTATTGCGATGGAGGGACGGAGAAGGCTAGGCCAGCTTGGCGTTGGTTGTCCAAGTTTAAGGTGGTAGGCTGAGATCTTAGGTAAATCCGGGATCTTAAGGCCGAGAGCTGATGACGAGTTACCCTTTGGGTGACGAAGTGGTTGATGCCATGCTTCCAAGAAAAGCTTCTAAGCTTCAGATAACCAGGAACCGTACCCCAAACCGACACAGGTGGTTGGGTAGAGAATACCAAGGCGCTTGAGAGAACTCGGGTGAAGGAACTAGGCAAAATGGCACCGTAACTTCGGGAGAAGGTGCGCCGGTGAGGGTGAAGCACTTGCTGCGTAAGCCCACGCCGGTCGAAGATACCAGGCCGCTGCGACTGTTTATTAAAAACACAGCACTCTGCAAACACGAAAGTGGACGTATAGGGTGTGACGCCTGCCCGGTGCCGGAAGGTTAATTGATGGGGTTAGCTAACGCGAAGCTCTTGATCGAAGCCCCGGTAAACGGCGGCCGTAACTATAACGGTCCTAAGGTAGCGAAATTCCTTGTCGGGTAAGTTCCGACCTGCACGAATGGCGTAACGATGGCGGCGCTGTCTCCACCCGAGACTCAGTGAAATTGAAATCGCTGTGAAGATGCAGTGTATCCGCGGCTAGACGGAAAGACCCCGTGAACCTTTACTATAGCTTTGCACTGGACTTTGAATTTGCTTGTGTAGGATAGGTGGGAGGCTTTGAAGCGTGGACGCCAGTTCGCGTGGAGCCATCCTTGAAATACCACCCTGGCAACTTTGAGGTTCTAACTCAGGTCCGTTATCCGGATCGAGGACAGTGTATGGTGGGTAGTTTGACTGGGGCGGTCTCCTCCTAAAGAGTAACGGAGGAGTACGAAGGTGCGCTCAGACCGGTCGGAAATCGGTCGTAGAGTATAAAGGCAAAAGCGCGCTTGACTGCGAGACAGACACGTCGAGCAGGTACGAAAGTAGGTCTTAGTGATCCGGTGGTTCTGTATGGAAGGGCCATCGCTCAACGGATAAAAGGTACTCCGGGGATAACAGGCTGATACCGCCCAAGAGTTCATATCGACGGCGGTGTTTGGCACCTCGATGTCGGCTCATCACATCCTGGGGCTGAAGCCGGTCCCAAGGGTATGGCTGTTCGCCATTTAAAGTGGTACGCGAGCTGGGTTTAGAACGTCGTGAGACAGTTCGGTCCCTATCTGCCGTGGACGTTTGAGATTTGAGAGGGGCTGCTCCTAGTACGAGAGGACCGGAGTGGACGAACCTCTGGTGTTCCGGTTGTCACGCCAGTGGCATTGCCGGGTAGCTATGTTCGGAAAAGATAACCGCTGAAAGCATCTAAGCGGGAAACTTGCCTCAAGATGAGATCTCACTGGAACCTTGAGTTCCCTGAAGGGCCGTCGAAGACTACGACGTTGATAGGTTGGGTGTGTAAGCGCTGTGAGGCGTTGAGCTAACCAATACTAATTGCCCGTGAGGCTTGACCATATAACACCCAAGCAATTTGCGTCGAAAGGCCAGATTGCGGTGTGTGAAGACGCAATGAACCGAAAGTTCGCGCAACTCGCAAACACCGAAAGCTGTCACATACCCGATTCGCTGGAACGTTGAAAGACGCGTCAGCTCAAGAATTTCTTGACGACCATAGAGCATTGGAACCACCTGATCCCATCCCGAACTCAGAAGTGAAACAATGCATCGCCGATGGTAGTGTGGGGTTTCCCCATGTGAGAGTAGGTCATCGTCAAGATTAAATTCCGAAACCCCAATTGCGAAAGCAGTTGGGGTTTTGTTTTTGCGCGCGAAAAAGTAGCGTGCCGAAAACTCAGTTTCTCCCTCCTGATCCAGGGCTTTATCGCGGGGCAAATAGCACGATTACGCAACTCATGCTTCAAGAGAACGCTACCCCTGGCCGATAACCATACCGTCACAGGGCCTTCAATTCTCGCAGCGTCTGCTCAAGAGAAATCGCTTGATAGCATGTGGCCACTAGCTATCATCATGCGCGCATGAAGGGGCAGTGAAGCTGATCTTGTTCATTTAGTTGCCTTTCGG
Source organism: Pseudomonas putida (assembly GCF_003228315.1). Lineage (NCBI taxonomy): Bacteria > Pseudomonadati > Pseudomonadota > Gammaproteobacteria > Pseudomonadales > Pseudomonadaceae > Pseudomonas > Pseudomonas putida. Next base: position 2,852,771 of record NZ_CP029693.1, on the reverse strand, counting down.
TTCTTCTTCTTAAATTGCCTGGAAATCTTCGATGTTGTCGTATCACCAAAAGAGTTTTCTGATCGTCGATGATTTCTCGGACTTCCGCAGCTCGGTAAGGTCCATGCTGCGCGAACTGGGCGTCAAGGATGTAGACACCGCTGACACCGGCGAGCAGGCACTGAAAATGTGCTCGCAGAAGACCTACGATTTCATCCTGCAGGACTTTCACCTGGGGGATGGCAAGAAGAACGGTCAGCAGGTTCTCGAGGACCTGATGATTGAGAAGTTGATCAGCCATGAAAGCGTATTTGTCATGGTGACCGCCGAAACGAGCCAGGCAATGGTGCTCAGCGCACTGGAGCACGAACCCGACGCGTATTTGACCAAGCCGTTCAACCGTTCCGGTTTGGCCCAGCGTCTTGAGCGTCTGGAGCAACGCAAGACGCTGCTCAAGCCAATCCTGCAAGCCCTCGACCGGGGAAAACCGGCCGAAGTGCTCAACGCTTGCGTCGCTTTGTGTAAACAAGACATCCGCTACTCGCCGCTATGCCTGCGTTATCGCGCCGATGCACTACGCGACCTGAATCAGAATGAGGCGCTGGAGCGTCTCTACGACAGCATCATCGCTGATCGCCCTCTCCCTTGGGCGTTTGCCGGCCTGGGCAAGTTGCTGTTCAAGCGTGGGCAGGTTGCACAAGCTAAAGGTATCTACGAAAAGGCACTTAAAGTATTCCCCATGATGCCGGCACTCTACGATGGCATGGCGGATGTACTGGTGGCGGAAGGTGATACCAAGTCTGCTCAGAAAGTACTGGAAGAGGCGATTCGCCTTTCGCCCTTGGCAGTTCGGCGCCAGGCACAATTAGGCAAATTGGCGATGGCCAATGAAGACTTCGACACGGCCTCCAAAGCCTACCGGCAGGCCGTTGCCCAAGGCGCCCAATCACGTTTCAAGGATGCCGAGAGTAATCTGGGATTGGCCCATGCCTTGATCAGTAAAGGCAGCGAAAAAGGCCTGGATACCCGGACCCGACTGGAAATCAATACAACGCTGAGTGCCGTGGCCAAGGAAAATCCTTCCGACCCCGGCCTGCAAATCCGCGCGCGCTTGATGAAGGCCACCAGCCTGTTGCTCAACGATGCCGAGACCGCTGAAAAACTCACCGAGCAAGCGATGTTGCGCCTCGATGGCATGGAGCAGTTCATGAGCGCGGAGGCGGCGCTGTTGGTGGCCAAGCAATTGCAAATGCTCGGTCAGGCAGAAGCCGGCACAACGATGCTGAAAAACTGCGTGGAAATTTACGGTGACGATCCGGCCGTCATGAAGGACATCGCCAAGCTGACGGATGACCCAACCATTCTCAACTCAGGGAATGCTGCGGCAGATCTCAACCGTCAGGGCGTACGCGTCTACAAAACCGGCAATCTGGTCGAGGCCCGGGATGTGTTTCGCAAGGCCCTGGCAATGCAGCCAAAGAACATCAGTATCGCATTGAACATGGCGCAATCTTTGTTACATGGCACCGACACCAGTGTGCCGTCGGCTGAGCTCGAAGAGTGTCGAAAGTGTTTGAAAATGGTCGGTTTGATGCCTGACACCGATGCGCGTTATCCGCGTTACCAGAAGCTCAAAAGCAAGGCGTTTGGCGAATGAACGATAACCAGCAGTCCCTGGACTTCTCCACGGTAATCGCGTCCACCGTGCATGACATGAAGAACTCTTTGGCCATGCTGATGCAGGCCCACAGCGAATGGTTGGCGAAGTTACCTGATCCGGCGAAACATACCCCGGAGCAAGGCGTGATCGAGTTCGAGTTCGCTCACCTCAACGGCATGCTTGTGCAGTTGCTGGGCCTGTACAAGTTGGGCGTCAATCAGATGCCCTTGCAGCCGGCTTATCACGAACTGGATGACTTCATCGAGGCACAGCTGGCCTGTCATCAAGATGTATTCGTCAGTCGCGGAATTGCAGCCACGTACGAGGTCGACCCATTGAGCCCGCTGGGGTTCTTTGATCGAGAGCTGATCGCTTCGGTTCTGGCAAACAGCATCAACAATGCCGTTCGATACGCCCGGCATGCGGTCTTGATCAGTGTCAGTGATGAAGCCGGAGAATTGGTACTGACCATCAACGATGACGGCGACGGCTACCCTGCCCAGATGATCCAGCAACAGTTGGATTACGTGCAGGGCATCAATCAAAGCAGCGGCAGCACCGGCCTGGGGCTTTACTTTGCCGGGCGAATTGCGGCATTGCATCAGCGCAACGGGGTTGTCGGCCGCACTGAGATCAGCAACGGCGGTCCATTGGGTGGTGGGCTATTCAGAATTTATCTGCCCTGATTTGTTTTGCATGGACCACGTTTTTTTGATTGACGCTGCTTGATATTCCGAACACGCGGAGCCTATTTTGTACGCATTGCCGTTTCGGCCCGCACAAGAACAAGGAAGGCGTCATGACTAGCGATGGCACGAGTTCAATCGCGCAAAGACTGGTGGGCATTGATGAGATTGAATGCGTCACGCCTGATTTGAACGGCGTGCCAAGGGGGAAAGTGATGACCGCCGAGGGTTTCCTCGAGGGGCGTCGTTTGCAGATGGCGCGTGGCGTCATGCTGCAGTGCATCATGGGCGGATATCCGCCAGCGCGTTTTTACGGCAGCGACGATGGCGATCTCGCTCTGATACCCGATCCGACGCAAATCCATCGCTTGCCCTGGAGCAAACAACCTCGTGCATTCGCCATCTGCGATGCGGATGAATTGACCGGAGAAAGCTCCAATCTTTCGACTCGGGGCCAGCTCAAAAAAGTTATCAAGCAATACATGGATCTAGGTCTGAAGCCGGTGGTGGCGACGGAACTGGAGTTTTTTGTATTCGCGCCCAACAGCGATCCGACTCAGCCTTTCCAGCCACCGGTTGGCCTGGACGGTCGTCGCGAAGACGGTCACTCGGCGTTCAGCGTCAGCTCCAATAACGGTCTGCGGCCGTTTTTCAGTGAAGTCTATGAATGCATGGCGGCGTTGGGCTTGCCTCGCGATACCTTCATGCACGAGATGGGTGTCAGCCAGTTCGAGATCAATCTATTGCATGGCGATGCGTTGTTGCTGGCCGACCAGACGTTCCTGTTCAAGCATCTGCTCAAGGAGGTCGCACTCAAGCACGGACTGACCGTGGTTTGCATGGCCAAGCCGTTGGCACATACGCCCGGCAGTTCGATGCACGTTCACCAGAGTGTCATCCAGGCCGATAACGGGCTGAATGTGTTCAGTGACGAGGCCGGTGAGCCAACCGCAACCTTCCGGCATTTCATCGCCGGTCAACAAGCCTGCATGGCGGATTTCACCGCGCTGTTTGCGCCGAACGTGAATTCCTATCAGCGCTTGTGTCACCCCTACGCCTCCCCGAATAATGCCTGCTGGTCTCATGACAACCGAGCTGCGGGTTTGCGCATTCCGGCCAGTTCACCATCCGCACGTCGGGTCGAGAATCGATTGCCGGGCGCCGACGCCAACCCGTATCTCGCGATTGCCGTCAGTCTGGCGGCCGGGCTGTACGGTATTGAACATAAACTGGAGCCCAGCGAGCCCATCCAGGGAGAATTCAACGTACCGGACAATCTTTCATTGCCCTGTACCTTGCATGCTGCTCTTGAGCGTCTGAAACGTAGCCAATTGGCGAGGGAACTGTTCGGCAACGAGTTCATCGAAGGCTACATCGCTTCGAAGACCATGGAGTTGACCAGCTTCCTGGATGAAATTACTCCCTGGGAACGGCGTGTTCTAGCGGCCCAGGCCTGACGCACAGCCTATAACGGTCTATCGTTTCGGTAGCCCGAATCTCACTGCAAGGAGCCGCTCGGAACGCCGATGCGCCAAATCTGGAAACCCTTTCGAGCGCTTTATTTCGCTTCGCTGATGATGTTGATCGGCTCTGGCTTGCTGAGTACTTACCTGGGCCTTCGTCTGGCGGCTGACCATGTCGACAGTCTATGGGTCGGTGCGTTGATGGCAGCCAACTACTTCGGCCTGGTGCTGGGCGGCAAGATCGGCCACCGGTTGATCGCCAGGGTCGGGCACATTCGAGCCTACTCGGCCTGTGCCGGTATCGTCGGTGCGGCGGTGCTCGGGCACGGGCTGGTGGATTTTCTGCCGGCCTGGATTTTTCTCCGGGTGATCGTTGGTCTGGGCATGATGTGCCAGTACATGGTCATCGAGAGCTGGCTGAATGAGCAGGCCGAAGCGAGTCAGCGCGGCACGGTATTCAGTGGTTACATGATCGCTTCCTATCTTGGTCTGGTGTTGGGGCAACTGATTCTGGTCATGCACCCGGGCCTGGGCCTGGAACTGCTGATGTTGGTCGCGTTGTGCTTTGCCTTGTGCCTGGTGCCGGTGGCGCTGACGCGTCGAATTCACCCGGCACCGTTGCGGCCAGCACCGATGGAGCCGAGATTCTTCATCAAGCGCGTGCCGCAATCGTTGAGCACCGTGCTCGGTGCCGGTCTGATCATTGGCTCCTTCTACGGTCTGGCGCCGCTGTATGCCTCGCAGCAGGGGCTATCCACGGAGCAGGTCGGTCTATTCATGGGTAGCTGCATTTTTGCCGGTTTGGTGGTGCAGTGGCCGTTGGGTTGGCTGTCCGACCGATATGACCGGGCACTGCTGATCCGCTGCTTTGCCATGGTTCTGGCACTGGCTGCCTTGCCCTTGGCGATCCTTCAACAGGTGCCGCTGGAGGTGCTCTTCATCGCCGGATTCATCTGCTCCCTGGTGAAGTTCTGCCTGTACCCACTCGCTGTCGCATTCTCCAATGACCACGTCGAAGCCGATCGTCGGGTATCCCTGACCGCGATGTTGCTGGTGACCTATGGCGTCGGCGCCAGCATCGGACCGCTCGCCGCGGGCGTACTGATGAAGATGTTCGGCAGTCACATGCTGTACGCCTTCTTCAGTTTCTTCGCCCTGGTACTGGTGTGGCGAATTCGCCCGAAAGCCGTCACCAACCTGCATCAGGTGGACGACGCGCCGCTGCATCACGTGGCCATGCCGGACAGCATGTCGAGTTCGCCGCTGGTGGCCTGCCTTGATCCGCGGGTCGATGAGCAAGTGGTTCATGATCAGATGCAAAGTCCGCCTTCTGAGCCGAACCCTGAGTCAGAGCCTCAATCCGATGTACCACCTGAGGAGCCGGATTCGGGTCGCGAGCAAAGTTTCACCGAAGCAAGGCCATAACGTCGGGCATAAAAAAAGGGCAGTCACCGAAAGGGACTGCCCGTTTTTTTGAAGCGTTGCTATCAGAAGTCGTCTTTGTCGAAGCGCCGCGCTTCACGTTGCAGCTGATAAACAAATCGCTCGACCTGCCGTTGCACCAGCCCGCTCATGTTGTGAAAGCGTACACCGGCAAAGGTGGTAGAGATTTTTTCTTCGAAGTGCAGGTAGCGCAGTTCGACCGGAGCCGTCATCTTGCCGAAGGGCAGGGCGGCCACGAAGCGGTCATAGACCTGGCCCAGCTGCAGGCTGCCGGTGATGTCGCCGGAAAAGCGCAATTTGCAACCGGTAGCCGAAATATCCAGCAATTTGCCGCTGATCGGTGCCTTGAGCTTTTCGCCATCCAGGTCGACGTCGACCAGCTGCGCCAGTTTCAACGCTGCGCGGAATGCATTGCGGCGTTGGTGATAGATCACTTCATCCGGAAGGGTGCCACGGTAGCAGCGGCTGCCCCCGGATTCATCGATGGTCATCGGTCCGTTGCTTTCCCAGGCGATGCGCACGCCTTCGTGAAAGCCTTCGACCTTGAAGGGTTCGCCGGCCAGCAAGTAGCGTTCGCCGTCGCGAGGAATCATTTCGTCCAGGGCAATCATGTTGCTTTCGCGATCGATGTCCACCAGATAGCTCTGGAAGCGCTGGCTGCGCTCGTGGAACGTAATGATCAGCGGGTCATGGCTTTCTTGCAGCTGGCGAAGGTTGCCGGAGATTTCCAGGGGCGTGCTGAGCACCTTGGGTGGCTGCGGAGCATCGTCCGCATTTAAGGCAATGGACACGGTTAATCAATCTCCAGACAAATTTTGACTACGTCTAGCCAGCATTTTGCCAGCATGTTTCGCATCTTGATAGAGCGTGCTCGTCGGCGGGCTCAAGCCTGACTGAGCGGGCGCGGTTTCACAAGCTTGGAAAATGTTCCGCTGGCATCATAGAGCGCTGGAGGTTCGCCGCCAGTGAGAATTTTCAGCTGGGTCGCCGTGGCGGCCTGCTGCACCAGGATCGACTGGCCATTGTTGGCATTGGTGACCTGGCATTGGGTCAGGAGCTCGTTCAGCACATCGCTTTGTGCCAGCAGCGTTTCGCCCACGCTCGACTGGCTGGCCAGTTGCTCCAGGCCGCTGCGGTTGGTCGGCAGGTTGAGACTGGCGAGGATTTCACTGCGCTTGCGGCCATGCTGTTCGAGCAAAATGATCAATGCCTGCTTCTGCGCCAGAATGCCTTCGAGCAAGTGCATGTCGCGGCCGTGCAAGGCGAGGGATTCGGTTCGCAATAACTCCAGCAGTTGTTGCGCTGGAGCAAAGTCGTCGGTGATCAGTTGCAGTAGATTTGTGTCGTGCATGGCTGGCCTTGGGTTTTAAGCGTCCAAAAGCCTGGCGCGGGCCGTAGCCTAGCGCTGGGCTTCGAAATTGAGCAGTTTGCTGGCTACACGGTTGCTGTCGACTTTATAGCTGCCATCGGCAATCGCTGCTTTCAACTCGGCCACGCGGGCTTTGTCGACGACAGGCTGATCGCGCAGCGTATCAGTGACCTTCTGCAACTGCTGAGCCTCATTGCTGAGATGTACCGACTCCCCGACTGTAGCGGTCCCGGCCTGTTCGCTCGGGGTGTTCAACGGCGCGGATTTGCCGCTTTCGGCAGTTTCCTTGGCGGCGCTGGTACGTGTACTGCCGGTAAGTGACGAGGAGCTGTTCAAACGGCTGAAATCGATAACCATGATAAAAAACCTCTGGGAATTTGGACGCTTGCCATGTTTTCGGCCATTCCCTGAAAAACTTTAGGCTCATTTATCGAGAGCTTGCGCGCGTCAGCGCTCGCTCTGAATGGAGCACAGTTTAGGGAACAGACAGGGCCAGCGCCACATCTTCACTCGCGGTAAGTCCGGCATGGTCGTTTACATTGAGACCTCCACCTGGCCCGGTGCGGTGACCTGTGCCTTGATGACACGCTGGGAGTTGAGGTTTTTCACTCGGATCTGCTCGGCCATGCCGCCATTGGCCAGCGCCTCGCCGGGCATTCGCACACTGAGCGTACCGCTGCGGGCGGTAATTACCACTTGATCACCCTTGCGGATGACTTCCGCCTGTTCGAGGTTCACCAGGGTAACGACCTGATCGGCGACCATTGGTCGGGTCAATCGTTGCCCGATCGCCTGATCCAGCGAAGTCAGATAGCCCTGGCTGATCGCGCTGATATCGCGCTCGCGCAAGATGACGTCCTGGGGTTCAACAATACCGGCGCGCCGCAGCGGTCGGGTGACGGTCACCACATCGCGAAACAGCCGGACTTGAGCGGGTACGAAGACTGTCCAGGGGGACGATCCTTCGCAGCGAACCTTGACTGTAACCCGGCCCAGCGGCTTGGCCGGGCTCTCCAGTGAGGCTGTCAATTCCTTGTCGCACATCGGCATGCGCAGGCGTGGGTCGAGCTGGTTGACCTGGATTTCGTAGCGACCTTCCGTTTGACTGGTGGCCAGATAGTCTTCTACGGTGAATTCAAGAAAGCCCTGAGTGACGCCGATAAGCATGTCAGGCAAGGTAACCGTATCGGCAAGGACAGGGCTGCCAGCGTTGAACAGGCAGACAGCCACCATCACCCCCAGCAGTTTGCGGCAGGTTGTGGTCAAGCGTCGAAAAAACGTCGGTTCTATGTTCATAGAAAGATAAATAGCAAGCGCCGTGCCGTTTACGGATTAAGGTACGTCGCAACAAGTCAGCGTTGGTGTAGGAGTCTGGGCATGGCTGGTGTAATGGATTCAGTGAACCAGCGCACGCAACTGGTGGGGCAGAATCGCCTTGAGCTGTTGTTGTTCCGTCTCGACGGCCAGCAGCTGTATGGGATCAACGTATTCAAGGTGCGGGAGGTGCTGCAATGCCCTCAACTGACGCTGATGCCCAAGTCCAGTCCTGTCGTGTGCGGCGTGGCGAATATTCGGGGAGCGACCATTCCGATCCTGGATCTGGCAATGGCAACCGGCTCGGGAGCCTTGAAGGACAAGAACAACCCGTTCGTGATCATCACGGAGTACAACACCAAGACCCAGGGTTTCCTGGTGCGCTCGGTGGAGCGCATCGTCAACATGAACTGGGAAGAGATCCATCCGCCACCCAAGGGGACCGGTCGCGATCACTACCTGACGGCGGTGACTCGGGTCGACAGCCAGTTGGTGGAAATCATCGACGTCGAGAAAGTGCTGGCGGAAGTGGCGCCGACACCGGAGGCGATCTCCGTTGGCGTAGTGGACGTCGAAACCCAGCACAAGGCGCTCTCGCTGCGCGTGCTGACAGTCGATGACTCGTCGGTGGCGCGCAAGCAGGTCACGCGTTGCCTGCAGACGGTCGGCGTCGAAGTGGTGGCGTTGAACGACGGTCGGCAGGCACTGGATTACCTGCGCAAACTGGTCGACGAGGGCAAAAAGCCGGAAGAAGAGTTCCTGATGATGATCTCCGACATCGAGATGCCGGAGATGGACGGGTACACTTTGACGGCCGAGATCCGCAACGACCCGCGCATGCAAAAGCTGCACATCATTCTGCATACTTCGTTGTCGGGGGTGTTCAATCAGGCGATGGTCAAGAAGGTCGGTGCCGATGACTTCCTGGCCAAATTCCGTCCTGATGACCTGGCATCCCGGGTAGTCGACCGGATCAAGGCAGCAGACATCAGCTAGGGGCGTTCGGCCCCTGGCAGTCAACACGATTTAAGAGGCGGCAGCATTGTCTACGGGTAATTTGGATTTCGAACAGTTCCGGGTATTCCTGGAAAAAGCCTGTGGCATTTTGCTCGGTGAAAACAAGCAGTATCTGGTCTCAAGCCGTCTCAACAAGCTGATGGAGCAGCAGGGTATCAAGTCCCTCGGGGAGTTGGTCCAGCGTATCCAGACTCAGCCGCGCAGCGGTTTGCGCGAGATGGTGGTGGACGCGATGACGACTAACGAAACCCTGTGGTTTCGTGACACCTATCCCTTTGAAGTCTTGAAGAACAAGGTACTGCCGGAATCGATCAAGGCCAGTCCCGGCCAGCGCCTGCGCATCTGGTCGGCGGCTTGCTCGTCGGGCCAGGAGCCGTATTCGCTGTCGATGTCCATCGACGAATTCGAGCGCAGCAACGTCGGGCAACTGAAGATGGGTGTGCAGATTGTTGCCACCGATCTGTCCGGCACCATGCTCAACAACTGCAAGACCGGCGAGTACGACAGTCTGGCCATCGGTCGCGGTCTCTCGCCCGAGCGCCTGCAGCGTTATTTCGATCCGAAGGGGCCTGGCCGCTGGGTGATCAAGGCGCCGATCAAGAGCCGCGTGGAGTTTCGTTCCTTCAACCTGCTGGACAGCTACGCCAGCCTTGGCAAGTTCGACATCGTGTTTTGCCGCAACGTGCTGATCTACTTCTCTGCCGAAGTGAAGAAGGACATTCTGTTGCGTATTCACAGCACGTTGAAACCAGGCGGTTATCTGTTCCTCGGCGCCTCCGAAGCGCTGAACGGATTGCCGGATCATTACCAGATGGTGCAGTGCAGCCCAGGGATTATTTACCAGGCTAAATGATGCAAAAGCGGTGGTCATAAAACGGGAGTCCTCAGGGGCTCCCGTTTTTTTATGCCTATTGATTGTCTGTCGGCATATTCAATTCCTGTGGGAGCGGGCTTGCCCGCGAATGCGGTTCTTCAATGACGATGATGTCGGCTGGCACGACGCCTTCGCGGGCAAGCCCCACAGGTTTAGATGGTGCTATTGAAAAGTAGTGAAGCGGCAGAAAAGCGGCATCTGGCGGAAACTGGTTGCCGCTTTTCTGGCATTGCCGCGTTGCCACTGCCCGCGAAGCCCCGGTTTATGGGGCTTTATTGATTTGGCATGACGCTTGCTAAGTCCATGGTACGAAAAATCAGGTCACCCGAAGGTTTCCCGACATGAGCATCAGCTTCGATAAAGCGCTCGGCATTCACGAAAAGGCTCTGGGCTTCCGCGCCCAGCGCGCCGAGGTCCTGGCCAACAACATCGCCAACGCCGACACCCCGAACTACAAGGCTCGGGATCTGGAATTTTCGAAAGTGCTCGAGGCGCAGAACGAAAAAGCCAAGAACGGTACGTTCGCCTTGAACATGACCAACAGCCGGCATATCGAAGCCGAAGGCCTGGGCAACGGCGACGAGTCGCTGATGTACCGCACGCCGATGCAGCCTTCGATCGACCAGAACACTGTGGACGCCCAGCTTGAACAGTCGAACTATGCGGAAAACGCGATCAACTTTCAGGCCAGCTTCACCCTGCTCAACAGCAAATTCAAAGGGCTGATCTCAGCCCTGCGCGGAGAATAAGTCATGTCTCTATCCAGCGTTTTCAACATTGCCGGTAGCGGCATGAGTGCCCAGAACACGCGCTTGAACACCGTAGCGTCGAACATCGCCAACGCCGAGACGGTCTCGTCGAGCATCGACCAGACCTACCGCGCGCGTCACCCGGTGTTCGCCACCATGTTCCAGGGCGCCCAGAGCGGCGGCAGCGATTCACTGTTCCAGAACCAGGAAGCCGCCGGTCAAGGCGTGCAGGTATTGGGCGTGGTCGAAGACCAGAGCAACCTTGAAGCACGTTACGAGCCGAACCATCCGGCGGCCGATGCCAAGGGCTACGTCTACTACCCGAACGTCAACGTGGTGGAAGAAATGGCCGACATGATTTCCGCGAGCCGTTCGTTCCAGACCAACGCCGAAATGATGAACACCGCCAAAACCATGATGCAGAAGGTCCTGACCCTCGGTCAGTGATAAGGGGCGACTCAGATGAGTGTTTCCGATACCACCAGTGGTTTGTCGCTCAACGACATCCTGGCGAATTCCTCGGTCAAGACCAACACGGAAAAAGATAGCCTGGCGTCCGCCGCTGGCAGTGCCACCGGCAAAAAAGCCCTGGGCAAGGATGCGTTCCTGCAGTTGCTGGTGACGCAGCTGAAAAACCAGAACCCGCTGGAGCCTCAGGGCAACGGTGAGTTCGTGGCACAGCTGGCGCAATTCAGTAGCCTGGAAGGCATTACCACGCTTAACGATACCGTGAGTGGCATTGCTGGCACCTTCGGTTCATCCCAGGCATTGCAGGCTTCGTCCCTGGTGGGCCGTTCGGTCATCGCGCCGGGCGACAAGGCCGTGGTCGACACCACCAAGGGCATGACCGGTTCGGTCGTCCTGCCGCAATCCGTCGCAGAAACCACGGTGAAAATTACCGACAAGGACGGCAAAGTCATTCGCACCATCAGCCTGGCCGATCAAAAAGCCGGCAACGCCAGCTTCACCTGGGATGGCAAGGATGATGCTGGCAACGTGGCTCCGACCGGTACTTACAACTTTGCCGCGTCGACCACTATCGATGATCAGAGCGTGGCGCTGATCACTAACCTGCCGGCAACCGTCAACAGCGTGACCATCAGCCAGACCGGCGGTGAGTTGATGCTCAACCTGGCCGGACTGGGCAGCGTCGCCCTGTCCAAAGTGCAAACCATTGGTATATAGAGCCGACTAACCCGGCACAAAGGAGTGGAATATGTCTTTCAACATCGGCCTTAGCGGTCTCTATGCTGCCAACAAGCAACTGGACGTGACCGGCAACAACATCGCCAACGTGGCGACCACCGGCTTCAAATCGTCCCGTGCGGAATTCGAAGACGTGTACTCGGCGACCAAGCTGGGTTCGGGCAGCAAGACCGTCGGTAGCGGTGTGCGCCTGGCCAACGTCTCCCAGCAGTTCACCCAAGGCGACATCACCAATACCGGCAACGTGCTGGACATGGGTATCAACGGCTCCGGCTTCTTCGTCCTGAACAACAACGGTTCGCTGTCCTACACCCGTGCCGGTACGTTCAAGGTCGACAAGGAAGGCTACGTCACCAACTCCGACGGCACCGCGCGCCTGCAGGGTTATGGCGTGGACGCCAATGGCAAGATCGTCAATGGCGTGTTGAAGGATCTGCGTATCGATACTTCCAACCTAGCACCGAAATCCACGACCACCGTGTCGTCGACGATCAACCTGAACTCCACGGCTGCGATCATCGATCAGACCGTTGCCGCCAACAAGTTCGATCCGGCCAAGCCTGACACCTTCACCAAGCAGTTCAGTACCCCGATTTTCGACACCCAGGGTAACCAGCACACCATGGATCAGTACATGGTTAAAACAGGTCCAAACACCTGGGATACCTACACCCTGATCGATGGTCGTAATCCGGATGGTACTGATCCCATGGGCACCACGCCCACGCCGACCCCGCCGATCCCTTCGACCATGACCTTCGATACCAGCGGTAAGCTGGTATCGGTCAGTACTCCGGTTTCGCCGCCGACTGTTCCGCCAACGTCGACTATCAGCAGTGACCTGAAAATCACCAACTGGGTGCCAGGTAAAGTCACCAATGGTGTATGGGCTGCCAACGGCGCCGCCGCCGACCCTGCCGGTGTGACCATTTCCATGGCCAACACCACTCAGTTCAACGCTGACACCGCGCGCTCGATTCCTGCGCAGAACGGTTACGCCACTGGCCAGATCACCAACCTGACCATCGACGGCAGCGGTGTAATGCTAGCCAACTTCAGTAACTATCAGACCAAGCCGATCGGTCAATTGGCACTGGCCAGCTTCACCAACGAACAAGGCTTGCAGCCTGTGGGCGGTACCAGCTGGAAAGAAACCTACGCCTCGGGCATCCCGGGTTACGATGCACCGGAAACTGGCACTCTGGGTTCGATCCACTCCAACTCCCTGGAAGAGTCGAACGTCAACGTCACCAACGAACTGGTCGACTTGATCAAGGCGCAGAGCAACTATCAGGCGAACGCCAAGACCATCTCCACCCAGAGCACCATCATGCAGACCATCATTCAGATGACTTGATGCTTGCTGGCTGATGGCTGGAAGAAGAACCCCTCGCAAGAGGGGTTTTTTTATGGCTGTCAGATCAAGGGATCGCAGCCTCACTTCGCTCGACACCTCCTACATTGAAATGCGATCTCCTGTAGATACTCTGTCGAGCGAAACGAGGCTGCGATCTTTAGATTTTAAAGAGGCAAAAGAAAACCCCCGACAATCCAGAGGACTGATCGGGGGTTTCAGGCCAGGCGCCTTTCAGCGCCTGTCAGCTCAGCTTATTGGCAAGCTTCGCAATCCGGCTCGTCGATGGCGCAGGCCTTTGGCACTGGAGCCGGGCCGGCCGGAGCGGTTGGAGCCGCCAGGACCGAGTCGTCGCCGTGGTTACCACCGGCGGAGACAGCGTTCAGCTTACCGGTGTTGATGGTCGACTTCTCGGTGCTGGTCGCGGCCAGGGCACGGAGGTAGTAAGTGGTTTTCAGACCACGGTACCAGGCCATGCGGTAGGTCACGTCCAGCTTCTTGCCCGAAGCGCCAGCGATGTACAGGTTCAGCGACTGAGCCTGGTCGATCCACTTCTGACGACGGCTTGCCGCGTCGACAATCCACTTGGTGTCCACTTCGAACGCGGTCGCGTAGAGCGCTTTGAGCTCTTGCGGGATGCGCTCGATCTGCTGCACGGAACCGTCGTAGTACTTCAGGTCGTTGATCATGACCGAGTCCCACAGACCGCGAGCCTTGAGGTCGCGAACCAGGTACGGATTGATCACGGTGAATTCGCCCGACAGGTTCGATTTCACATAGAGGTTCTGATAGGTCGGTTCGATCGACTGCGAAACGCCAGTGATGTTGGCGATGGTCGCGGTCGGAGCGATGGCCATGATGTTCGAGTTACGGATACCTTTCTGTACACGGGCGCGAACCGGTGCCCAGTCCAGGGTTTCCTTCAGGTCGACATCGATGTACTTCTGGCCACGGGCTTCGATCAGGATCTGTTGCGAGTCCAGCGGCAGGATGCCCTTGGACCACAGCGAACCCTGGAAGGTCTCGTACGAGCCACGCTCGTCAGCCAGGTCGCAGGACGCCTGGATGGCGAAGTAGCTGACCGCTTCCATGGACGTGTCGGCGAACTGAACGGCGGCATCGGAACCGTAAGGAATGTGCTGCAGGTACAGCGCGTCCTGGAAGCCCATGATGCCCAGGCCGACCGGACGGTGCTTGAAGTTGGAGTTCTTCGCTTGCGGCACCGAGTAGTAGTTGATGTCGATCACGTTATCGAGCATGCGCACGGCGGTATTCACGGTGCGTTGCAGCTTGGCGGTGTCGAGCTGGCCATTGACGATATGGTTCGGCAGGTTGATCGAGCCCAGGTTGCAAACGGCGATCTCGTCCTTGTTGGTGTTCAAGGTGATCTCAGTGCACAGGTTCGAGCTGTGGACCACGCCAACGTGCTGCTGCGGGCTGCGCAGGTTGCACGGGTCCTTGAAGGTCAGCCATGGGTGGCCGGTTTCAAACAGCATGGACAACATCTTGCGCCACAGGTCTTTGGCCTGGATGGTCTTGAACAGCTTAACCTTGCCCGGGTACTCGGTCAGGGCTTCGTAGTACTCGTAACGCTCTTCGAAGGCCTTGCCGGTCAGGTCGTGCAGGTCCGGAACTTCGGATGGCGAGAACAGGGTCCACTTGCCGTCATCGAAGACACGCTTCATGAACAGGTCAGGGATCCAGTTGGCGGTGTTCATGTCGTGGGTACGACGACGGTCATCACCGGTGTTCTTGCGCAGCTCGATGAACTCTTCGATGTCCATGTGCCAGGTTTCCAGGTAGGCACAGACAGCGCCTTTGCGCTTGCCACCCTGGTTAACGGCGACGGCGGTGTCGTTCACCACTTTCAGGAACGGCACGACGCCCTGGGATTTGCCGTTGGTGCCCTTGATGTAGGAACCCAGTGCACGAACCGGCGTCCAGTCGTTGCCCAGGCCACCGGCGAATTTCGACAGCATGGCGTTGTCGTGGATCGCGTGGTAGATGCCCGACAGGTCGTCCGGCACGGTGGTCAGGTAGCAGCTCGACAGCTGTGGACGCAGGGTACCGGCGTTGAACAGGGTCGGAGTCGAAGCCATGTAGTCGAAGGACGACAACAGGTTGTAGAACTCGATGGCACGGGCTTCGCGGTCTTTCTCCTCGATCGCCAGGCCCATGGCCACGCGCATGAAGAAGATCTGCGGCAGTTCGAAGCGCACGCCATCCTTGTGGATGAAGTAACGGTCGTACAGGGTTTGCAGGCCCAGGTAGGTGAACTGCTGGTCGCGCTCGTGGTTGATTGCCTTGCCGAGTTTTTCCAGGTCGAAGCTGGCCAGCTCAGGGTTCAGCAGCTCGTATTCCACACCCTTGGCGACGTAGGCAGGCAGGGCCTTGGCGTACAGGTCGGCCATTTCGTGGTGGGTGGCGCTCTCGGCAACACCGAGGAAGCCCAGGCCTTCGGCACGCAGGGTGTCCATCAGCAGGCGGGCGGTTACGAACGAGTAGTTTGGCTCACGCTCAACCAGGGTGCGGGCGGTCATCACCAGGGCGGTGTTGACGTCGTTCAGGGCCACACCGTCGTACAGGTTCTTCAGGGTTTCGCGCTGGATCAGGTCGCCGTCGACTTCTTCCAGGCCTTCACACGCTTCGGTGACGATGGTGTTCAGGCGGCCCATGTCCAGCGGCGCCAGGCTGCCGTCGGCGCGGGTGATACGGATCGATGGGTGAGCGTTGACGGTTTCTTCGGCCGGGGAGTGTGCGGCGCGCTCCTTGGCACGGGAGTCACGATAGATCACGTAGTCGCGCGCGACTTTCTGCTCGCCGGCACGCATCAGGGCCAGTTCGACCTGGTCCTGGATTTCTTCGATGTGGATGGTGCCGCCCGATGGCATGCGACGCTTGAAGGTGGCGGTGACCTGTTCGGTCAGGCGGGCAACGGTGTCGTGGATTCGCGACGAAGCGGCAGCGGTGCCGCCCTCAACTGCAAGAAACGCTTTGGTGATGGCGACGGTGATTTTGTCATCGGTGTAAGGAACGACAGTGCCGTTACGCTTGATCACGCGAAGCTGGCCAGGCGCGGTGGCGGACAGATCCGAAGTCGAATCGGCGGCCTGCGGCAAGGTGCCCTGCGGGTTCTCGCGAGTTGTGTCGGTTTGCATGGGTGTCTCCACGTTCTCTATGTTTGTTTGGGCACCATCAAGGTGCCCACCGTTCCGTCCTGAAGCACTACAACCGGCAAAGGCCGGGCATAACAACTTCGGGACAGTAGGAAGGGTGCTATTGGGGCGCCGCTTCCATGCCGAAGTCTTTGGTCTCACGCCTTGGGCCTGAGACCGGGGTCCTTTCAGGTGACAGTTGGGACTGCAACACCCGTACCGTTTTCACCGCTCAGGGCCGAAATACAGTAGCCATCCGCGTGCGCGGTTTGGTCTTGCGAAATTACGTTTGGTTCAACCGGATAGTGGCAAGAAAAGCCCTTGAAATTGCGGTCCGGTTTGTGTTTGGTTTTTTGCGCAAAACCCTACATGTAGGGTTTTTTTGGCGCAGGGCTACAAGATAATGCGTTTGGGGGAGGGATTGCAACGTACTACCTGTGGATAAGCCTGTGCGTAAATTGTGTGTGAAAGAGCGAATCGGCGTGTAGGCCGCGATGCTGCTGGACCGGACTTTTTTTCAGCCATTTTCTTCGATTGAAAACAGCCGGATGGATTTTTAAGGGCGCGAACCCTATCACAAAAAAACGCCTTGTCCGAACGCATTTAGCGGCTTGTGTTCTGCGCGGGCGACGTTTATACAATCGGCCAGCCCGTAGGAGATTTTACCTCTCAAAACATTACAAAAAGACGGGCAGATCCTTCCTTATTAGCGTTCTTGGCAAGTAGAGGTCACCCGTGGAGCAACAAGCCTGGCAGATATTGATTGTGGAGGACGATCAGCGTCTGGCCGATCTGACCCGTGATTATCTGCAAGCCAATGGCCTGCGCGTATTGATCGAGGGCAATGGCGCCCTGGCGGCAGAGCGCATCATCAAGGAGCAACCGGACCTGGTGATCCTCGACCTGATGCTCCCCGGCGAAGATGGCCTGAGTATCTGCCGCAAGGTCCGCGATCGTTATGACGGGCCTATTCTGATGCTTACCGCGCGCACCGACGATACCGATCAGATTCTCGGCCTCGACCTGGGCGCCGACGACTATGTATGCAAACCGGTGCGTCCGCGTTTGCTGCTGGCGCGTATCCAGGCGCTGTTGCGCCGCAGTGAAACGCCGGAAGCGGCCCCGGAGAAACAGCGACGTCTGCAGTTCGGCCCGTTGGTGGTGGATAACGCCCTGCGCGAAGCCTGGCTCCATGACAACGGCATCGAGTTGACCAGTGCCGAGTTCGATTTGCTCTGGCTGCTGGTCGCCAACGCCGGGCGCATTCTGTCCCGGGAAGAGATCTTCACCGCGCTTCGCGGCATCGGCTATGACGGCCAGGACCGCTCCATCGATGTACGCATTTCGCGCATCCGCCCGAAAATCGGCGATGATCCGGACCATCCGCGTCTGATCAAGACCATTCGCAGCAAGGGCTATCTGTTTGTTCCCGAGGCCTGCGCAGACTCGTCCCTGTGAACTCGATCTTCCTGCGCATCTATGGCGGCATGTGCGCCGCACTGATTCTGGTGGCGGTGCTTGGCGTGCTGGCGTTGCACATGCTCAATCAGGTGCGCGGCGAGCAGTATCGCGAGCGTCTGGCCCACGGCACGTTCTCGCTGATGGCCGACAACCTGCAGCCGATGACCCGGACCGAGCGCCAGCGTTCGTTGCTGGTATGGGAGCGGCTGCTTGGGATTCCCTTGGCGTTGAAAACCTTCAGCGAGACCGACCTCGACCTGACCCAGCGCACCCGCGTGTTGCGTGGCCAGGCGCTGGTGGAGCAGACCGGCCCACACGCGGCGAGGGTCTATCGCCTGGTCAGCGACAAGGAGCAACTCGTACTCACGGGCGAAGTGCAGCAGATCAGCGAGCAATTGGCCCGGGCGACGATTTACCTGTTGGCCGACGAACTCGTGCGTTACCCCGTCGGTGAGCAACCGGTGCGGCTGGCGCAATTGAAGCAGGACAAGGGCTTTGGCTTCGATTTGCGTCTGGTGACGGTGGAAGACGCCGATATGGACGAAGACCAGAGCCGTCGTGTGTCCGAAGGCGACACGGTGATGGCGCTGGGCAAGGGCGGCGATTCGATCCGAGTGTTTGCAGGCATGGTCGGCACGCCGTGGGTGCTGGAAATCGGCCCGTTGTATCAGATGAACCCTTATCCGCCGGAATGGTTGGTGTTGATCGCCGCGCTGGGCCTGACCCTGATCGGGCTGATCGTCTACCTGCTGGTGCGTCAGCTGGAGCGCCGCCTGCGCGGTCTGGAAGCGGCGGCTACACGGATCGCCCAGGGCAGCCTGGAAACCCGTGTGCCGGCACGCGGGGCTGACTCCGTGGGGCGACTGGCGTCTGCGTTCAATGGCATGGCCGAGCACCTGCAACAACTGTTGGCGATTCAGCGGGAGCTGGTGCGTGCCGTGTCCCACGAATTGCGCACGCCGGTGGCACGCTTGCGCTTTGGCCTGGAAATGATCGGCTCGGCCACCACCCCGCAGGCCTTGGAAAAATACTGCGAGAGCATGGATCACGACATCGAGGATCTCGACCGTCTGGTCGATGAAATGCTGACCTATGCGCGATTGGAGCAAGGCTCGCCGGCCCTGAACTTCCAGCGCATAGATCTCGATGCCCTGGTCAATCAAGTGATTGAGGAACTGGCGCCGCTACGCTTGGAGATCACGGTGCAGCGAGGCTTGTGCCTGTCCGCCGCCGATTGCGACGACGCCTGGGTCGAGGCCGAGCCACGCTACTTGCACCGGGCGCTGCAGAACCTCGTCAGCAACGCCATGCGCCACGCGCAATCACGGGTGACCATCAGCTATCAGGTGGGGCAACAGCGCTGCCGGGTGGATGTTGAAGACGACGGGCCGGGCGTGCCGGAAATCGCCTGGGAAAAAATCTTCACCCCGTTCCTGCGCCTCGATGACAGCCGCACCCGTGCATCGGGCGGACATGGACTGGGCTTGTCCATTGTCCGGCGCATCATTCATTGGCACGACGGCCGGGCATTGATCAGCAAGAGCAAAAGCCTGGGCGGGGCGTGTTTCAGCCTGAGCTGGCCGAGAAATCAGGAGAAGCGCTGAGATTATTGTTTTGTTCGAGGACCCCATCGCGAGCAGGCTCGCTCCTACACTGGAACTGTGTCATTCACAAATCCCCTGTAGGAGCGAGCCTGCTCGCGATAGGGCCAGAATGTTCGCTACGAAACCTCAGGCCTTGATACTCACCAAACTCAACAACTGCCCATCCTTCACCCCGAACTGCCCGTCAAGCTCGGTACCGCTGCGCCATTCACCGGACAGGTCGGTCAACAACCGCAGACGCACTTCACCGGCTTCGGTCCACTCCAGCACCTCCGCGTGCTCAAAGTAGAAACGCTGTTTAACGATCGGATAAAGCGCCTTGAACAGGCTTTCCTTGACCGAGAAGGTCAGGGTCACCCATAGCGCCAGTTGATCGCGACGACCCGCCGCCATGCGCTGCAGTTCGGGCGCGGTGAGGATCTCTCCGGCCAGGCGTTCGGCACGTTCGGCATTGAGCAGGTTTTCCATGTCCATGCCGAGGCCGCGCCAATGGCTTTTATTCGCGACGATGGCCGCGGCGCGACCCGTGCTGTGGGTAATGGAACCTGTGATATGCGCCGGCCAGACCGGGGCCCGGTCTTCACCGATGGCCGGGTTGAAACTCAAACCTTCCAGTTGTTGCAAGGCGGCCCTTGCGCAGATTCGCCCAGCGAGAAATTCGGCCTGTCGTTTGGCGACGGAGCGTTGAATGCTCGCAGGTGCCTCGATGGCGCTGCTCTGGAAGTCATCGCCGCGCAATTGCGAGGCATCGAAGTGGGTGCTCAGCAGAACCGTATCAGGCAGCAGGAACGGCAGCGGCCAGTGGGCATTGAGGGGAGTGCAGCAGGCGGGTAGGGCAGGTAAGACATTCATGTCGCGCATTTTGCCGGTTTGCCTCATGACTGGGTAGTGTCCGGGATTTTTGTGGCGCGGGTTGATTCAGCAATGGTTCAGAGTGCGTTCAGGGGCAGTTCAGGGCCGGGTGCGTAATCTTGCGGCTACCGAAACGGCCTCTACCAACACGCGTATGGCGCATGAGGAACCTTCCTATGACTGGCTTGAAAAACCTGATTCTGGCATTCACCGTCCTGGGCGTCAGTGCAGCAGCTCATGCTGCCGACAATGGCTTCACCTGGCCTGGAAGCGGACAGACTGGCAACAAGGCCAGAAAGTCCACCGTTCTGAAGTACTCGAACGTAGGGGCAGCGGTTGCCAAAGACAGCACCTGGGGCGCGCATCTGCCCCGACAGAACAGCCACAACGGTTATTACGCCACGTATGACAAGGTGTCGGTATCCCACAATGGCATTAAACTTTTCGAGCAGGATCTCATGGGCCGCTACGATTTAACGGGTATGACCGGTCAGTCGTGATGCAGGACGTTGAATGATCCCCTTGAGAACATTCTCACAAGAGCGTGGCAACCCTGGAGCTGTTGATGTGCAGGAGAGCGTTATGAAACTGCTGGTCGTCGAAGATGAAGCGCTGCTGCGCCATCACCTGCAAACCCGCCTGACCGAAAGTGGTCACGTGGTCGAGTCCGTGGCCAATGCCGAGGAGGCGTTGTATCAGACCGAACAGTTCAACCATGATCTGGCGGTGATCGATCTCGGCCTGCCGGGCATGAGTGGCCTGGACCTGATTCGCCAGCTGCGCTCGCGGGGCAAGACCTTTCCGATCCTGATCCTCACCGCCCGCGGCAACTGGCAGGACAAGGTCGAAGGCCTGGCCGCTGGCGCCGATGACTATGTGGTCAAACCGTTCCAGTTCGAAGAACTCGAAGCTCGGCTCAATGCCCTGTTGCGCCGTTCCAGCGGTTTCACCCAGTCGACCATCGTCGCCGGGCCGCTGGTGCTGGACCTCAATCGCAAGCAGGCGTCCCTCGACGATCAGCCGCTGGCGCTGACCGCCTACGAATACCGCATCCTCGAATATCTGATGCGTCATCACCAGCAGGTGGTGGCCAAGGACCGCCTGATGGAGCAGTTGTATCCGGATGACGACGAGCGCGATCCGAACGTGATCGAAGTGCTGGTCGGGCGTCTGCGGCGCAAGCTCGAGGGGCCTGCCGGCTTCAAACCGATCGATACCGTTCGCGGACTTGGCTACCTGTTCAATGAGCGCTGCACTTGATTCGCTCACTACGCGTTCGCTTGATGCTCGCCGCCACGATCCTGGCGGTGTTGTTCATGCTGGCGCTGCTGCCGGCGATGCAGGGCGCCTTCAGCCTGGCGTTGCAGGACTCCATCGAGCAGCGCCTTGCATCCGATGTCACTACGTTGATCTCTGCCGCGAGGGTGGAGAACAACCACCTGCAGATGCCGGCACAACTGCCGGACGAACGCTTCAATTTCACCGACAGCCGTTTGCTCGGCTACATCTATGACCGTGAGGGTCACCTGGTCTGGCGCTCCAGAGGCACCCAGGAAGACGACATCAATTACAAACCCCGCTATGACGGACGCGGCAACGAGTTCGCGAGAATCCGCCAACCCAATGGCCAGGAGTTTTTCGTCTACGACGTCGAGGTGAAGTTGCTCGGCGGCAAGAGCGCGGCGTTCAGCATCGTCGCCCTGCAGCCGGTTCGCGAATACGAAGTGACCCTCGAGGGCCTGCGGGAGAATCTCTATCTGGGCTTTGGCGCCGCCTTGCTGGTGCTGCTGGCGCTGTTGTGGATTGGCCTGACTTGGGGCTTGCGCGCGTTGCGCCGGCTCAGCCAGGAGCTGGACGAAATCGAAAGCGGCGCCCGCGAAAGCCTCAGTGAACAACATCCCCGCGAACTGCTGCGCCTGACCGGCTCGCTGAACCGCCTGCTGCACAGTGAGCGCGAACAACGCAGCCGTTACCGCGATTCCCTGGACGATCTGGCACACAGTCTGAAAACCCCGCTGGCGGTGCTGCAAGGGGTCAGCGAAGACATGGCACAGCGCCCCGAAGATCGCGACCAGGCCTGGGTTCTGCAAACCCAGATCGAACGCATGAGCCAGCAGATCAGCTATCAGTTGCAACGCGCCAGCCTGCGCAAGAGCGGTCTGGTGCGGCATCAGGTGCATTTGCGCCCGGTGCTGCAAAGCCTGTGCGACACCCTGGACAAGGTCTATCGCGACAAGCGTGTGCGGGTGACGCTGGATCTGCCGCAGGAGTGCTACGTGCCGATAGAGCAGGGCGCCTTGCTGGAAATGATGGGCAACCTGCTGGAGAACGCTTATCGGCTGTGCCTGGGCGAAGTGCGTATCAGCGTGCGGCAGACCCTGAGCGGCATCGAGTTATGCGTCGAGGACGACGGCCCCGGCGTGCCGCCCGACCAGCGCGCGCGAATCCTGCAAAGGGGCGAGCGCCTGGACCGCCAGCATCCCGGGCAAGGCATCGGCCTGGCTGTGGTCAAGGACATCATCGAAAGCTACAGCGCCAAGTTGACCCTGGGGGATTCGCCCATGGGCGGTGCGGCGTTCAGGATTCATTTTCCGGTGGTTTGACCGGGAGTTGGATGGCGCTCTTTAGGGCCTCATCGCGAGCAGGCTCGCTCCCACAATGGATCTATGTCGCGATGGCTATCCTCTGTAGGAGCGAGCCTGCTCGCGAAGAGGCCAGTCGCCCCACCACAAAGCTCAGCTTTCCTGAGCCCTGTAGGCCCCCGGCGTAAGCCCCGTCCACTTCTTGAACGCCCGATGAAACGCCGACGGCTCGGAAAACCCCAGCTGTTCGGCGATCTGTTGCAAGGGCAGGTCGTTGCGGCTCAGGTGGTAGATCGCAATATCGCGCCGCAACTGATCCTTCAATTCCTGAAAGCTGGTGCCTTCCTCGCGCAGATGCCGACGCAGCGTCTGCGGGCTGATGTGCAGGTGCGCGGCCACGGCGTCCAGGTCCGGCCAGCGTGCGCTGTCACGACTGAGCAGGCGCCGCAACTGGCTGCTCAGGCTATGGCCGTCATCCGGACGCGACAACAGGTCGGCCGGCGAGCGTTCGAGAAAATGCTTGAGGGTGCGTTCGTCCTGCAGCAACGGCATGTTCAGGTAGCGACTGTGAAACAGCAGGCTGCTGTGTGCGGTGCCACTCTTTGTTTCGGCAAAAACCAGCGGGCACGAGAACAGCAAATCGTATTCCGCCCCGTGTTCCGGTCGCGGGTAGCTGAACGTGGCCTGCTCCAGGCGAATGCGTTGGCCGATCAGCCAGCTGCCGAAACGGTGCCAGGTCACCAGCAGGCATTCGCTGAGAAAGTGATCCGGATCCCAAAGCTGCGAATCATCCAGGCACAGGCGAATCATTTCGCCTTCACGGGTCACCGTCAGGCGCGGGGCATCGGGGAATAGGCTATAAAACAATAAGCCGCGATTGAGCGCCTTTTCCAGGTTGCGGCAATGAATCACCGCATGACACATCATCGCGAAGCTGCCCGGAACGCTGCGGCCTTGCCCGAAACCCAGGTATTCGTCGTTCAGCGCAAGCCGCAGCGTTTGCAGCAGTCGGGTGAACTGCTCCGGTGCGATACGCGCCCGCGGCTCGTCGAGCAACTCGGGGCTGATCCCCAATTGCTGCAACAGCTCCGAGTAGTCGTAGCCTTGCCGTTGCGCGCCGCGCAGGGCGGCGCGGGCGAAATGACTGGCGATGGTGCGTTCGCGCATGACAGGTCAATCCATCCATTGAGCGACGGATGGTAGCTGCGGTTTGAAGCTGTGAACAAGGCGGATATCCGCCAAATTGCAGGAGGCGTTCAGGTCAATGGGCGGAAATCCGCCACGAAGCTGTAGCTGCTTGCAGTCAAGGAAAAACCTGTAACCCTTGATATCAAAAGGCTTGCAGGGATTTCGCGCAAGGTGGCACGGGCCTTGCGATGTAACGGGCAGATGCCTGCCGTCGCGCAGCTCGAAAAACAAATCCCTCCAGTGCAGGAGGGTTCGCAAATGAGGTCTCGTGGTCAACAGATGGATGTTGTCCACGCGCACTCTTGAGGAACTTTGCAATGACGACTCGTCAGCCACTGTACAAATCCCTGTATTTCCAGGTGATCGTCGCAATTGTCATCGGTATTTTGCTCGGTCACTACTATCCACAGCTCGGCGTGGCCGTGAAGCCGTTGGGTGACGGGTTCATCAAGCTGATCAAAATGATCATCGCTCCCATCATCTTCTGCACCGTCGTCAGCGGTATCGCTGGCATGCAGAACATGAAGTCGGTCGGCAAGACCGGCGGTTATGCACTCCTGTACTTCGAAATCGTTTCGACCATCGCATTGCTGGTGGGCCTGGTCGTGGTCAACATCGTGCAGCCAGGCGCTGGCATGCACATCGATGTGAGCACCCTGGATGCCTCGAAAGTGGCGACCTACGTGGCTCAAGGCGCTGATCAGAGCGTGATCGGCTTCCTGATGAACATTATCCCGTCCACCATCGTCGGCGCATTCGCCACGGGCGACATCCTGCAAGTGCTGATGTTCTCGGTGATCTTCGGCTTCGCCCTGCATCGCCTGGGTGCTTACGGCAAGCCGCTGCTGGACTTCATCGATCGTTTTGCCCATGTGATGTTCAACATCATCAACATGATCATGAAGCTCGCGCCAATCGGTGCCTTCGGTGCCATGGCCTTCACGATCGGCGCCTACGGCGTTGGCTCGCTGGTACAACTGGGTCAGCTGATGGCCTGCTTCTACATCACTTGCGTCCTGTTCATCCTGATCGTGCTGGGCGGTATCGCTCGTGCCCACGGTTTCAGCGTGCTGAAAATGATCCGCTACATCCGTGAGGAACTGCTGATCGTTCTGGGTACTTCGTCTTCGGAATCGGTGCTGCCACGCATGCTGATCAAGATGGAGCGCCTGGGCGCACAGAAATCCGTCGTGGGTCTGGTGATCCCGACCGGTTACTCGTTCAACCTCGACGGTACCGCGATCTACCTGACCATGGCGGCGGTGTTCATTGCCCAGGCAACCGACGCGCACATGGACATCACGCACCAGATCACCCTGCTGGTGGTACTGCTGCTGTCCTCCAAAGGCGCTGCGGGCGTGACCGGTTCGGGCTTCATCGTACTGGCCGCGACCCTGTCCGCCGTGGGCCACTTGCCGGTTGCCGGCCTGGCGTTGATCCTCGGTATCGACCGCTTCATGTCCGAAGCCCGCGCCCTGACCAACCTGATCGGTAACGCCGTTGCCACCATCGTTGTGGCCAAGTGGGTCAAGGAGCTGGACACCGACGTGCTGCATTCCGAGCTGGCTTCTGGCGGTCGTGGCATCGCCGACGAGCGCACCGAAGATGGCCTGGAAGTGGCGCATGCGCCGACCGCCAGCAGCGTCAAATAAGCGCTAAAAGTCATTTGGCTGTATGAAAAACCCGCTTCGGCGGGTTTTTTCTTGCCCAGGATTTGAGCGCAACGGCCAGTGCAACTGGCGCATAAGGTGATTGCTCCACGGCGTTCGGCTGCCTAGGCTGAAGCATCGTTTAGGGAGAACACCCATGCTCGGTCCACTGGCATCACTCAAGGTTCTGGATTTTTCGACACTGCTGCCGGGGCCGTTTGCCTCGCTCCTGCTGGCGGACATGGGCGCCGAGGTGCTGCGCATCGAGTCGCCGACCCGGATGGACCTGCTGCGGGTGCTGCCGCCTCACGATCAGGGTGTGTCGGCCAGTCATGCCTACCTCAACCGCAACAAGCGCAGCCTCGCCCTGGACCTCAAGCAGCCCGAGGCGCTGGAGGTGATCAGGCAACTACTCAAGGACTACGACATTGTGCTGGAGCAGTTCCGCCCCGGCGTCATGGAACGCCTGGGGCTGGGTTATGAGGCGCTGAAAGCGATCAATCCGAAGCTGATTTATGTGTCGATTACCGGCTATGGCCAGACCGGGCCTTACAAGGATCGCGCCGGCCATGACATCAATTACCTCGCGCTGGCTGGGCTTGCGAGTTACACCGGCCGCGCCGACAGCGGGCCTCTGCCTTTGGGGGCGCAGATGGCGGACGTGGCTGGCGGATCGCTGCACGGGGTGATCGGCCTGCTGGCGGCAGTGATCGCGAGGCAGCAGACCGGGCAGGGGCAACATCTGGATATCAGCATGACCGACTGTGCGTTCAGCCTGAACGCCATGGCCGGTGCCGGCTACCTGGCCTGTGGCGTCGAGCCGGGCAGGGAAGACCAGGTGCTCAATGGCGGCAGCTTCTATGACTATTACCGCTCTCGGGATGGCCGCTGGTTATCGGTGGGCAGCCTGGAGCCGGATTTCATGAAGCAATTGTGCGTGGCCCTTGGCCTGGAAGAGCTGGCGGGCCTGGGTTTGTCGCCGCAACCGGCGCAGCAAAAAAAGCTCAAGGACGCTCTCAAGACCGAGTTCGAGAAACACGACTATGCCGAATTGTGCGCGCTGTTCGCCGAGCTGGATGCCTGTGTCGAGCCGGTGTTGAGTCTGGGGGAAGCGGTGCGCCATCCGCAGTTGCAGGCGCGGGAATTGGTCACCCAGGTACCTCGGGGCGACGGCTCGAGCCAGGCGCAGATCGCGTGTCCATTGAAGTTTTCAGAAGGGTTGCCGCAACCGAGGCATATTGGTGCGGCGTTGGGAGAGCATACGGAGCAGGTGTTGGGGGAGTTGGGGTTCAGTGCTGAGCGGATAGAGGATTTACGGCGAGCCAAGGTGATCCTCTAGAGACTGTAGCGGCCTCATCGCGGGCAAGCCTTGCTCCCACGGTGATCGGAGTCGTTCACAGGTTTTGTGAGCAAAGCTGATCCCTGTGGGAGCAAGGCTTGCCCGCGATGAGGCCAGTGCAGTCGCCCTGCTATTCGACCCGCATCTCCCCACTGAACACCAGAGTGCTGCGGCACCGCCGACACAAATACCGCCGCCCCTGCCTCACCAGCCCATGACGCTGCGCCGAGAACGGAAAGTCGCTATCCGGGCACGGGCATTTGTAGATATAGCGGGTCACGCTGCGGCGCTTGACGTCGTAGGTGTGGCAGCGATTGGGCGGCAGTTCGTACACACCGCGCATGATCAATTGCCATTCTTCACCGTGGGGCTGGATGCGGTCGCCGAACAGTTGATGGGCGATCAGGTGTGCGACTTCGTGGGCCACGGTCTGCTTGAGGAAGTCCTCGGTGTTTTCCCGGTACAGCTGTGGATTGAAGCGCAGCAGGTTCTCGTGCAGATGCGCGACACCGGCTTTTTGCCCGCGCAGCTTGAGGCTCACCACGGGGCGTTTGAAAGGTCGTTTGAAAAAGGATTCGGCGAGTTGGAAACAGTCTTCGACGCGGGTATTGAGTTGCTCGGGCATGCTTGATGGATCTCCAGAGACGTCGAGTATGCCGCAACCCTCGGCCCTTGCGTATTGGCCATGCGCCGAGTGGTCGTTGCCGTTTCTGTTGCACCAGGCATTAAAAGGCCGCCTTTCGGCGGCCTGTGTCGGCAGATCTGATTCTTATGTTGAGCTTCTAATTGGTGTAGACCGGCCCCACGCCGAGTCCCCAGACAATAACGGTGAACGCCATGATGGCCACCAGCACCACCAGGCCTACGGCGAGAACCGAACTGGAAAACAGGAATCCCTCGTCAGATGGAATGTTCATGAACGTCGGCAAGCCGACATACAACAGGTAGACCGTGTAGCAGATGGCCGCGGTACCGATGATCATCCCCAGCCACAAGTGCGGATAAAGTGCCGCCAGACCGCCAATGAACAACGGAGTCGCGGTGTAGGTCGCAAACGCCACGCAACGGGCCAGGCTCGGATTGGCATCATAGGTGCGGGCCATCCAGTGAATGAACGCCCCCATCACCGCTACCCCGCCGAGCATTGCCAAGTACGACATGATCGACATCCAGAGTGCGCTTTCCATCGTCAGCATCACGGGGGCTCGACTGCCGATGACCCAGCCGACCTTGGTGGTGCCGATAAACGCCGAAACAGCAGGGATTGCCGCCAGAATCAGCGTGTGAGTCAGGTACATGTGGCTGATGCTTTCCTCCTGGTCGCCACGGATTTCTTTCCATTCCTGATCAGGGTGGGTGAACAGTCCCACTACGTGATGGATCATGCCAGTCACTCCTCTTGTTTTACCGTCGCCCCCCAGTGGAGCGCCTACGGCCAGTGGCCAAGTACGTCATAGGTCTGGATTTGCGTGCGACCTTATGACGCAGTATAGGAAGGACTTAACCTCACAAGGTGAGGGGGCTTAGAGCAAATTGCGCTGTAAAGCACTCTGTTAATCGCCTCTGGGACTGTCAGAGGAACTTTGAGAGAGGGGACAGCGGGCACTTCGCCCTGGCGGTGTTTTTGCGTAAAATGCGCGCCTTTCGTCACACCTCACGGATTTCGCGTCATGGGCACTCTTACGGTCAACCAGAACAAACTGCAAAAGCGCCTTCGCCGCCAGGCCGGTGAGGCTGTCGCCGATTTCAACATGATTGAAGACGGCGACAAGGTCATGGTCTGCCTGTCCGGCGGCAAGGACAGCTACACCATGCTCGATGTGCTGATGCACTTGCAGAAGGTCGCGCCGATCAAATTCGACATCGTGGCCGTGAACATGGACCAGAAACAGCCGGGTTTCCCCGAGCACGTGCTGCCTGCCTACCTCAAAGAGTTGGGCATCGAGTACCACATCGTCGAAAAAGACACCTACTCGGTGGTCAAGGAGCTCGTGCCCGAGGGCAAGACCACTTGCTCGCTGTGCTCGCGCCTGCGCCGTGGCACGCTCTACACCTTCGCCGATGAAATCGGTGCGACCAAAATGGCCCTGGGTCACCACCGCGACGACATCGTCGAGACCTTCTTCCTGAACATGTTCTTCAACGGCTCACTCAAGGCCATGCCGCCGAAACTGCGTGCCGACGACGGCCGCAACGTGGTGATCCGTCCGTTGGCCTATTGCAGCGAAAAGGACATCCAGGCCTATTCGGACTTCAAACAATTCCCGATCATCCCGTGCAACCTCTGTGGTTCCCAGGAAAACCTGCAGCGTCAGGTGGTCAAGGAAATGCTCCAGGACTGGGATCGCAAGACCCCGGGTCGCACCGAGAGCATTTTCCGCAGCCTGCAGAATGTGAGCCCGTCGCAACTGGCGGACCGTAATCTGTTCGATTTCACCAATTTGCGGATCGACGAAACGGCGGCCTCGCGCTTCGTCAACGTCGTCAACCTCTGATCAAACTGTAGGAGCTGAGCTTGCTCGCGATAGCGGTGTATCAGTCAACAAATCCGTTGAATGACACACCGCTATCGCGAGCAAGCTCAGCTCCTACGGGTTTTTTGTCTATTCCTCAGGAGAGGGCATGCGCGACTACAAGTGGCTGAACGAGTACTGCCTGAACCGCTTCGGTTCGGCGGCTGAACTGGAAGCCCATCTGCCCGTTCCGAAAACCCCTGCGCAACTTCGCGACATCACCGATGACCGCTTCCTGTCGACCATGGCCCTGCGAGTGTTTCGCGCCGGCCTGAAACACAGCCTGGTGGACGCCAAGTGGCCGGCCTTCGAGGAAGTGTTCTTCAGGTTCGATCCGGAAAAAGTCGTGCTGATGAGCGCCGAACACTTGGAGCGGCTGATGCAGGACGCGCGGATCATCCGCCACTTGGGCAAGCTCAAGAGCGTGCCGCGCAACGCCCAGTTCGTGCTCGATGTGGCCCATGAAAAGGGCAGCTTCGGTGCGCTGCTCGCCGATTGGCCGGTGACGGATATCGTCGGGCTGTGGACCTTCCTGAAAAAACGCGGCAGCCAATTGGGTGGTCTCTCGGCGCCACGCTTCTTGCGCATGGTTGGCAAGGACACCTTCGTGCCGAGCTACGATGTGGTCGCCGCGTTGAATGCGCAGAACATCATCGACAAGGTGCCGAGCAGCCTGCGCGATCTGGCGTTGGTACAGGAGGTGTTCAACCGGTGGCATGAAGAAAGTGGCGGGCGGCCGATGAGCCAGATTTCGATGATGCTGGCTTACACAGCCAATCATTGAGACCGCATCGCGCCCATCGCTGGCAAGCCAGCTCCCACAGGGTTCAAGTCGTTCACAAATAATGTGATCACCGCAAACTTTGTGGGAGCTGGCTTGCCAGCGATGGCGTCGTATCAGGCGACGGAAACTTCACCCTCGCCAGCCAATTTGCGATTCAACTGATGCCGCCAGCGCACATACAGCAGCGCCGAGCAGAACACCGCCAGGCTCGCGCCCATCTCCAGCAAGCCGAACATCTGCCGATTCGGGTCGTATGCCGCCAATGCGCCCTTGATGAAATACAGATTCACCACAAAACACATCCATGAATGCCCACGCGGGCTGCCGCTGATCATGCCGGGCGCCAACAGCAGCAGCGGCACCAACTCGATCAGCAAAATCACCCATGGCCGGGCGCCGTGCAGATCGGCGACCAGCAGGTAGTAGATGCACAGCAACCCCACCAGGCCGAAAAAGCACAACAGGCTGATCACGCGCATCGCACGGACACGGGGTTCCAGCCATTCGAGGGCGGGGAGGATCTTCGGCTTTCTGGCCACCCTCAGCCCTCCAGCTTCTGTGCGGTCTTGGCCAGGCGCATGCCCAGTGCGCGGCACAGCGCCACTTCGTGGGAATCCAGGCCGCTTTTGCCGTCGGCCCCGGCGTGATGGCTGGCGCCATATGGCGTGCCGCCACCCTGGGTTTCCAGCAGCGCCGATTCGCTGTACGGCAGGCCGGTGATCAGCATGCCGTGGTGCAGCAACGGCAACATCATCGACAGCAAGGTGGTTTCCTGGCCGCCGTGCAGGCTTGCGGTGGAAGTGAAGACGCCAGCCGGTTTGCCCACCAGGGCGCCGGTCAGCCACAGGTTGCTGGTGCCGTCGAGGAAATACTTGAGTGGCGCCGCCATGTTGCCGAAGCGGGTCGGACTGCCCAGGGCCAGGCCTGCGCAGTTTTTCAGGTCGTCGAGGCTGGCGTATAGCGCGCCCTCGTCCGGGATGTCCGGCGACACGGCTTCGCATTCGGTGGAAATCGCCGGCACCGTGCGCAGTCGCGCTTCAAGGCCCGCCTGCTCCACGCCACGGGCGATCTGTCGCGCCATTTCGTTGGTCGAACCGCTGCGGCTGTAATACAGAATCAGAATGTACGGCGCACTCATGGCAGCAGTTCCAGGATCTGCTCCGGTGGACGGCCGATGATGGCTTTGTCGCCGACGGCCAGGACCGGTCGCTCCATGAGTTTGGGGTGGGCAGCGATGGCGGCGATCAATTGCGCTTCGCTGAGTGTGGTGTCCGCCAGGTTGAGGGTTTTGTACTCGTCCTCGCCGGTGCGCAGCAGTTCCCGGGCACCGATGCCCAGTTTGGCCAGCAGGCTCTGGATTTGCGCGGCGTCCAGCGGGGTTTCCAGATAGCGGACCACGGTCGGGGTCAGGCCACGGGCTTCGAGCAGTTCGAGCGCACCACGGGATTTCGAGCAGCGCGGGTTGTGATAAAGCGTCAGATCGGTCATGGGCGGGTCGCATGTTGTGTAAGGTGGCGGCTATTCTAACTGTGCAACGCGTAATCCAGAACCTTGGGAGGCAATGGGTCGCGGCAGTATTCTTTTTTCGACAAGGATCACGACATGGCAAGGCGATTGGCAGCGGCATTGGCGATCATCGGGGCTTTGATGCTGGCGGGGTGTGGTAACGATTACGGGACCGATCAACACGGGCAGAAGGTCGCCTCCGATCGATTGGACAAACAATGGCTGGTGCTCAATTACTGGGCTGAATGGTGCGGCCCGTGCCGAACCGAGATTCCGCAGTTGAACGCCTTGGCCGATCAGCTCAAGGACAAGAAGATCGGTGTTTTCGGGGTCAACTTCGACAATGTACAGGGCGAAGAGCTGAAAAATGCCAGCGAGAAACTCGGCATCAAGTTCACCGTGCTGGCGCAGGATCCTTCCGAGATTTTCGAACTGCCGCGCAGCGAGGCATTGCCGGTGACCTACATCATCGACAACAAGGGCAAGGTGCGGGAACAGTTGATGGGGGAGCAGACGGCGGCGGGGGTGATGGCGAAGCTGGAGGCGTTGCAGGCTAAAAATTGACCTGAGTGATGATCGTTCCCACGCTCTGCGTGGGAATGCATCCTGTGACGCTCTGCGTCACAATTTGCGAAGGGACGCGGAGCGTCCCGGGCGTCATTCCCACGCAGAGCGTGGGAACGATCAGATAGAAGGAATCAACCCTCTTCAAGCCACCAGCGCAGCGGCTTGCCCTCGGCAGGCCAGAAGCGCATCTGCTCTATCTCCGAGACGTCCCAGCGCTGCACTTGTTCCAGGGCTTGCAGGAAGCGTTTTTCCTGTTCCATCAGCGCCGGCGCGCAGAGTTTGCGGGTGCTGCCGATCTTGCCGAAGGACAGCTTGTCGCCTTCGAGGGTGTACGGCGCGAACCAGTGGTTGCAGCCGCCATTACCATAGGCGCGACCGTCTTCACCGAGGGTGATGGTCAGGTGGCTGTAATCCATCAGCGGGCGTTCGCCGATCCACTCCAGAATGTAGCTACGGTTCTGTTGCAATTGCACCGGTTCGGCGGCGCAGCCCATGAGGCCGGCACCTACCATCGCGGCCAGAGCTTGGTGTTTCATCACGCAGGCTCCTGGCATTTCGGGCACAGGTGTTTCTCGCCGACGGACTTCCAACCCAGCTCGGCAATCCGCGCGGTGGCGGCAGGCTTTTCGGCCTTGTTGCCCAGCTTGGCGTCGACCGCGAACTCGAAACTCAGCTCCTTGGCGCAGCTGTCGCAGTTCACCTGCCAGGTGTGGATCGCCAGTTCGCCGAACACCGGACCACTGGCCACCGCCACCCATTGCCCGGGCGGGTTGATCAAGTGGCGAACCGTTTCGACGGTCAGGCGCATGGACAGGTCCTTGGCGCCCTTGAGGGTGACCACCAGCACATCGTTATTACGAATCGAGCCGCCGTTGCCGGTGACCTGATAGCGTCCCGGCACCAGGGCACGGCATTCAGTGAGGGTGTGTTGCGGGTTCATCAGGCTGTAGCGGAAATCGTGTTCGACCATGGGTCCTCCAAATATGCGCGATATGCTAGCACGGGCATACGAACAGGATGGCGCGGGCATATGACCTTCGATCAGGTTCAATTTGCCGACCATCTCATGGCAAACTGCCGCTTTTGCATTTCCAGGGAACGAACATGGCGTTGATTGAGTGTTTTGAATGCAAGCAAAGCATCAGTTCGATGGCGCCGGCCTGCATTCATTGCGGTGCGCCAACGGGGACAATGCAAGCTGCAAAGGCAGAGGCAAAGCAGCAGGAGACGCCGATTTCGTTCGGGCGTTTACCCACCAATGAAAGCGTGCCCCGGGTACGTCCGGCGGCTTTCGGGCGTCAGCGCAAACCGGAGGCCGAGCCACAAGTCGAAGTTCCAGTGGTGACATCAGCAGGGCCGCGGCCGGTGGAGCTGTGGCTGAAAATCATGGTGTTTTTGCTGCCACCCTTTTTTGTCTGGTTCCTGCTGCGTCCCGGGCATTCCAACCTGCAACGCTTGATTGGTTTCGGCTGGATGGGATTCTTGATTGCCTTGTCCAGGGACTGAAGGGATCAGCCCTCGACCAGGTTCTGCACCGAACCGGCTGCCCAGCCCGCGATGTTCTGTAACGTGGTCGCGGCGATGGCACCCAGGGCTTCGCGGGTCAGGAAGGCCTGATGTGCCGTGATGATCACGTTAGGAAAAGTCAGCAATCGCGCCAACACATCGTCCTGCAGGGGCAGGTCGGAGCGGTCCTCGAAGAACAGTTGTGCTTCCTCTTCATACACGTCCAGCCCCAGATATCCCAGTTGCCCCTCCTTCAAGGCGTCGATCAGCGCGGGCGTGTCCACCAAGCCACCACGGCCGGTGTTGATCAACATCGCCCCGGGTTGCATATGCGCCAGAGATTTACGGTTGATCAAATGTCTGCTCTGTTCGTTGAGCGGGCAGTGCAGGCTGATGATCTGCGATTCGGCCAGCAGTTGCGGCAAGTCCAGGTATTGGGCTCCCAACGCTTCAACCTGTGGATTGGGGTAAGGGTCATAGGCCAGCAACGTGCAGCCGAAACCGTGCATGATTTTGGCGAAGGTGGCGCCGATCTGCCCGGTACCCACAACACCGACGGTCTTGCCCACCAGATCGAAGCCGGTCAGCCCATGCAAGGTGAAATCGCCTTCGCGGGTCCGGTTGTAGGCGCGGTGCAAACGCCGGTTCAGCGCCAGGATCAGGGCCACCGCGTGCTCCGCCACCGCGTGGGGCGAGTAGGCCGGTACCCGGACGATCGTCAGCCCCAGGCGTTTCGCCGCCGCGAGGTCGACATGGTTAAAGCCGGCCGAGCGCAAGGCAATCAGGCGCGTACCGCCAGCCGCGAGGCGTTCCAGCACCGGGGCGCTGAGGTCATCATTGATGAAGGCGCAGACGACTTCGTGATGCTCGGCCAGCGCCGCCGTATCCAGGCTCAGCCGTGCCGCCTGAAAGTGCAGTTCGATGCCGGGTGGCAGCTCGGCGGCAAGAAAACTGTCGCGGTCGTAGGTCTGGCTGCTGAAAAGAATGGTGCGCATGCGCTACTCCTGGCGAATGAATCTCGGCGCTTTCACACCGGTGTAGGAGCTGCCGAAGGCTGCGATCTTTTGATCTTCGGCTCTGCGGGGAATGCGATAAAAATCAAGATCAAAAGATCGCAGCCTGCGGCAGCTCCTACAGTATTAGCCGCTTCCAGCGGCAGATGCCTTGCGTTGAGTCAAGCATTGATCCGCGCCTGGGCCGCCAGGCGATTGATCGCCCGATCGAGCTCTTCCAGGGCGCCGAAGGCCTTCGGGTCCTGTTGCTTGAGCAGGGTTTCGCTGCGCTGGCAGGCGGCGCGCAATTGCGGAACGCCACAATAACGGGTGGCGCCGTGCAGGCGATGAACCCGTTCGATCAAGGCATTGTGGTCGTGGTTTTCCCGGGCCAGACGAATCGCTTCACGGTCGGCCTCCAGCGATGCCAGCAGCATCGCCAGCATGTCTGCAGCCAGATCGGCCTTGCCGGCGGCCAGGCGCAAACCTTCCTCGTGATCCAGCACCTGCAACTCATAGGCGGCGCCATGGCTGTCGCCCGGGCGTTCCGGGCTGTGGTTGCGCAGTGCCAGGCCACTCCATTTCAGCACCACTTGCGCCAGTTGCCGCTCACTGATCGGCTTGGTCAGGTAGTCGTCCATGCCGCTTTGCAGCAGTGCGCGTTTCTCATTGGCCATGGCGTGGGCGGTGAGGGCAACGATCGGCAGCGGCGTGCAATGCCGTTCGCTTTCCCACAGACGGATCGCTTCGGTGGTCTGGCGTCCGTCCATGCCGGGCATCTGCACGTCCATCAGCACCAGATCGAAGGTCTCGTTCTGTACTGCCTTGATGGCGGCGTACCCGCTTTCCACGGCCAGCACTTTGGCGCCCATGTCTTCGAGCAGGGTTTGTACCAGCAGCAGGTTGGCCGGGTTGTCGTCGACGCAAAGTACCTTCGGCGCGCGGCTGGAAACCGGCTCGCCGGGCTCGCTGCGTGGCAGGCGCGGGTTGACCAGATCAGACAGCGCACGCCGCAGCTTGCGGGTGCAGGCCGGTTTGGCCTGGAGCTGGCTGTGGGGGTTGGGTACCGAGAGATGGAACAGTGTCTGCTCCGTGGTCGGGCACAGCACCAGCACTTTGCAGCCCAGGTGTTCGAGGTCCCAGATGTGCTGGTTGAGGCGTTCTGGCGGCATGTCGTTGCTGGTGACGCCCAGCACCGCCAGATCAATTGCCTGGGGAGTCTGATGAGCCACGGTCACGCCATTGGTGAGACTTTCCAGATTGGCGAACGGGGCGACGGTCAGACCGCAATCTTCCAGTTGATGCTGCAGCGCCTGGCGGGCCAATTCGTGGTTCTCCAGCACCGCCACGCGCCGCCCGGACAGCGGCGGGCCGGGCAGGTCCTCGGCATCGTCGCGGGTCTTGGGCAGGCTCAGGCTGATCCAGAACTCCGAGCCTTCGCCGGGCGTACTGTCGACGCCGATCTCGCCGCCCATCTGTTCGATCAGGCGCTTGGAAATCACCAGGCCCAGGCCGGTACCGCCGGGTTGCCGGGACAGTGAGTTGTCCGCCTGGCTGAACGCCTGGAACAACGCGCGCACATCCTGGCTGGACAGGCCGATGCCGGTGTCCTGAATGCTGATGCGCAGTTGCACGCTGTCTTCGTGTTCTTCTTCGAGCATGGCCCGGGCGACGATGGTGCCTTCGCGGGTGAACTTGATCGCGTTGCTGACCAGGTTGGTGAGGATCTGCTTGAGCCGCAACGGATCGCCCACCAGCGACAACGGCGTGTCGCGGTAGACCAGGCTGACCAGTTCCAGCTGCTTGGCGTGTGCGGCCGGGGCCAGGATGGTCAGGGTGTCTTGCAACAGGTCGCGCAGGTTGAACGGAATATGGTCGAGCACCAGTTTGCCGGCCTCGATCTTCGAAAAGTCGAGGATCTCGTTGATGATCCCCAGCAGGCTGTCGGCGGACTTTTCGATGGTGCCCAGATAGTCGAGCTGGCGCGGGGTCAACTCGCTCTTTTGCAACAGGTGGGTGAACCCGAGGATGCCATTGAGCGGCGTGCGGATCTCGTGGCTCATGTTGGCGAGGAATTCGGATTTGATCCGGCTCGCTTCCAGGGCTTCCTTGCGCGCCAGGTCGAGCTCGATGTTCTGGATCTCGATGGTTTCAAGGTTCTGGCGCACGTCTTCGGTGGCCTGGTCGACGCTGTGCTGCAATTCTTCCTGGGCGTTCTGCAGGGTGCCGGCCATGCGGTTGATGCCGGACGCCAGTTCATCCAGCTCCTGGCTGCCGAGGGGCGGCAGGCGGGTTTCCAGATGACCGTCCTTGAGCTGGGCCACGGCCTGTTTGATCTGGGTGATCGGTCGATTGATCGTGCGGCCCATGCGCAGGGCCAGCAGCGCCGCGCCGCAGAGCCCGGCCAGGATCAGCATCATGCTGGCGAACAGACTGCGATAACCACGCAGCAACATGCCGCTGTGGGACAGTTCCAGTTCGACCCAGCCCAGCAGCCGGTCGGTTTCCTCGGGAATGACGTCGCCGGCCAGGTTGCGGTGTTTGCCGAACACCGGCAGCAAGTACCGGGTTGCATCATTGCCGCTGCGGCTCAGCATTTGCGAGCCGTCGCCCATGGGGGCCTGATTGAGCATGATGGGGCCGGCGTGAGCCAGCAGCGTGCGGTCCGGCGCCAGGAAGGTCACGGCACGTACGTCCGGCTGTTCCAGCGATTGGGTGGCAATGCGCTCCAGCAACTGGGCGTTCCTGTGCCCCATGGCCGGCGCCACCAGCGGGGCCAGTTGCTCGGCGATCATCTCGCCGCGCTGCATGAGCTGGGCGTGCAAATCCGCTTGCTGCATCCAGGTGAAATAACCGCCCAGGACCAACGCCATCAGACTGGTCGGCAACAGGGTCAGCAATAGCACGCGGCCTTTAATTCCCAGTTTCGTGAGCACGCATCTCTCCTGCATCCAGCTATCGATAGACCTGCGCATACGTCCGGTACGCACCACTTGCGCAGTGTAGCGATTTGCAAGCGGGCAATCTTCGTAAAAATCGAAGGCGTCATTCGTCGCCCGGATTCGTCGTTTCCTGTCTCGGCCAGCCCTTCGACTTGTCCCGCACCGCTCAATCTTGAATAATCGCCAACTGAGAATTATTTGCAGATACCTATGACTCCCATTGCCGCCGGCCATCCCCGCATCCTTTCCATCGAAGACGACCTCGTGCTGGGTGCCTATGTTCACGAACATCTGGGCCGCAGCGGCTTTCAGGTGACCTGGTGCCAGAACGGCCAGGAAGGGCTGGACGCTGCCCGCCAGCAACCGTTCGATGTGGTGCTGATGGATATTTTGCTTCCCGGTCTTGATGGCCTCTCGGTACTGACACAACTGCGCCAGAGCCATTCGACCCCGGTGTTGCTGATGTCGGCGCTTGGTGCCGAGGCTGATCGCGTCAGTGGTTTTCGCCTGGGTGCGGACGACTACCTGCCCAAACCGTTCAGCATGGTCGAGTTGCGAGTACGCATTGAAGCGATTCTGCGTCGGGTGGCGCTCGATCGCCGGCCAATGCCCGCGACCTTTACCCCGGTGCTGGACAGTCTGCGGTTCGACGATGAACTGTTCGAGGTCTTCTATGGCGAGCAGGCAGGGGGCCTGACCCGTACCGAGTACCGGTTGCTGGAAACCCTGAACCGCAACGACGATGAAGTCCTGAGCAAAGCCTTCCTTTATCAGCACGTGCTGCAGCGTGGTTATGCCGCCCATGACCGCAGTCTTGACATGCACATCAGCCAGATCCGTCGCAAGCTCAAGGCCATCGGCTACACCGAACGTGAGGTGCGCACGGTCTGGGGCAAGGGCTACATCCTGAGTGCCGGCGATGACATGTAATCTGCCGGGACGGCACTCGCTGTTCTGGAAGCTCGCCTGTCTGCTGGTGGCTTTCTGTCTGTTGATGATCTGGCTGAGCTGGTCCTGGGGGCGCTATATGGAAGAGCGCAACCAGTTCCTGTCCGATGAAGCCCGGGGCACCTTGACGCGCTATGCCGTCGAAGCCGACCAGGCGTGGCGCCATCACCGGCGTGAGGGTGTCGATAGCTGGCTGCAGAGCATGCAGCATCGCGAGTCGGGTTGGGTCGGTGTCATCGGGGGGGATTTGCAATCCCTGAGCAGTCAGCCGCTGAGCGAGAAGGAAATCGAGCACATGACCTTCCTGCGCGGACTGGACTGGCCCATCCACAAGAAAGGCCGGCCCTGGATGCGCGTGCCGTTCCCCCGCGATCCATCGGCCGGCAGCCTGGTGATCGAACTGCCCGAGCGTTTTGTGCCCGGGCGCTATCAAGTGTTCTGGCGCGTGATCACCAACGGCGTGATTCCAGGACTATTCACCTTGTTGCTGTGTGTCGGCCTCTATCGCCTGCTGGTGGTGCCGCTCAATCACTTGCGCGCACAGGCCAATGCCTGGCGCGCCGATCAATTGAATGTGCGGCTGTCCAGTCGCACCACCAATCGATCCGATGAACTGGGCGAACTGGGCAGGGCCTTCGATCACATGTCCGAACGCCTGCAAAGCACCGTGGCGCTGCAACAGCAATTGCTGCGCGACCTGTCCCACGAACTACGCACGCCGCTGAGCCGCCTGCGGGTGGCCAGTGAAAGCGAGCAGGATTTGCAGGCCCTGCGTGAGCGTATCGGTCGCGAGGTCGACGGCATGCAGCGGTTGGTGGAAGACACTCTGCAACTGGCCTGGCTCGACACCGAGCGCACCCGCTTGCCCGACGAAGCGATCCAGATCCAGGCCCTGTGGGAAATGCTCACGGAAAATGCCTGCTATGAAAGCTGCTGGCCGGAAGGGCAACTGCTGTGCTCGGTTGATTCCTCCTGTTGGGTGCGCGGCCATCTCAATACCCTGGCTCAGGCGCTGGAAAACATGCTGCGTAACGCCATTCGACATTCACCCAAGGGCGGCGTGGTCACGCTGGGTGCACGACGGGACGGCAAATACTGGCATCTGTGGCTGGAGGATCAGGGCGGTGGCGTGGCGGAGGCGGATCTGGAACGGATCTTCCTGCCGTTTACCCGACTCGACGGCTCGCGGCCGGGGGATGGCGGGTTCGGGTTGGGGTTGAGCATTGCGAGGAATGCGGTGCAGCGTCAGGGGGGGCAGCTCTGGGCGAAGAACGCCGGGCGGGGGTTGCGGATGAATATGAGGTTGGTGGCTGATGATGATCTAAAACCTCGTCCAGTTACGGAAGTGCCCAGAACCCAAGTCGTCCCAGGTTAGAAGCCAACCTCAAGCGGGAAAGTTGCCAATTACTTAGCACCGCTATGTGCTGTTCCTCCGCAGCCGCATAGGAGGTCAACGCGTTCAGCAATTCGATCATGCTACCAACCCCAGACTGATAGCGGCCCTGAATGACCTCGAGAGATTCGCGCGACTGTGCGACTAGATCCTCTGTGCGTTTGAGGCTGAGCGTTTCGTTGCTGAGCGTTTGATAGTTTGTCCATAGATCGATAAGTACCATCTGTTCCGTATCGATGAGCTCGACGCGGCTTGCTTCAAGCCGCGCTTGGGCATTGCGTATTTGGTAGGCGCGTTCGAATCCTTCAAACAGAGGAATGCTGAGCTGCAAACCGACAGTTCTGTCGCGATCGTTTCGATCACCACTGAGCGCTATGGATCGATTGTATTGAGATTCGGAAATGTCGGCGGTGAAGGACAATGTCGGCCTTCCAGCTGCTCGCCGTTCCTGAAGGTTTGCCTCGGCCGCCTTGATCCTTGCTTGAGCTGCAATCAACGCCGGGTGGTCCTCACGCGCCTGTGCAAGGAGTTCGTTGACAGTCTTGACGAAGTTAGTGTCAGGTAAAGGAGTTAGATTTTCAGAAAGCTTGATAGAGGTATCTGGAGGAAGGCCCATCCGCAGCGCGATAACGCCAGTAGCCGTGCGCAATGCTCCAGCGTTGCGCACTCGGCCAAGGTTTGCCTGAGAGTAAGCGGTCTGAGCTTGTAATCTATCTGAGAGTGCTGTGGTTCCCGCTTTGTATTTGGCATTGGCGGCTTCAAGGTTTTTAGCAGCCAATACTTCGATTTGAGTCGATACATTCAAGCTACGTTGCGCAGATATGGCGTTGTAGTAGAGCTGAGCTGCCCCCGCAAATGAGTTTTGGAGGGTCGCGTCCTGGTTCGCATTTGCGGCTACAAGTAATTGTCTAGCGCTGCTCAATGCCGCGTCTCGTCTCCCAAAGTCAAACAGTACCCAACTCATACTTAACCTGTTTGTCCGTTGTTGCTGAATGCCCTTGTTTGAAAGCTCTGGTCGTTGTTCGTAATTGCTCACCGTGCTTCCATGGGATACGCCGATTCCGCCATTCAGTCTCGGTAAATAGGCTGATTGGGCTATACCCGTCTGAGCCGCTTGCGCTTTTGCATTGGCCCATGCCAAACGTGTTTTTGGATCGTTACAAAGTATTCTCTCTATTACCTCCCCCAAAGTCAGTTCTCTAGGGATATTGCCAAACAAGCAGAGAAACTCCCCGTGGGTAATATCATTTGTATAGGATTTTGAAATTGTTTGTTGAGCACTGAATATGTCTAATGAGGAAGCAGGGGAACCTATAGGCAGTAAGTAGGTGTAGAATAGGACTAATATAAGTAATGGCTTTGTAGGTTTTGATTTGAGTAGAGTCATGAGTAATAAGGTTATATTGATTTGTCCGAGATTATTTTTCCCGCCTCAAGAGTAATGATTCGGTCGGCAGACTCAATTGTCTCTTGTCGATGAGCAACTATTATTCTCGTCATGTGCAGCGCTTTGATTGCACTATTGACTTTTCGCTCGCATAGCACATCTAAATGGCTGGTGGCTTCGTCAAGAAAAACTAATCGAGGTCTTTTGTATAAAGCTCTGGCCAGTAGAATTCGTTGTTTTTGACCCCCGGATAGTACCGTTCCCATATCTCCAATCAGCGTGTTATATCCCATGGGCATTGATTCAATTTCGGAGTGAATTGCTGCTGCTTGCGCGCACTCGATTATCCATGACAGATCTGTGTGTGACTCAAAAAAAGAAATATTTTCTGCTATGGATCCCGCAAATAAGACATCGTCCTGCATCACTGTCCCTATCATCCCTCTAAAGCAATCCAGCCCCATTCGATCAAAATCGAATCCAGAGATGCGTATTTGTCCAGAGGTCGGCTGCAAAATACCGAGCATAAGACGGAGTAATGTGCTCTTTCCACTGCCTGAACATCCTGTAATGGATATGCACTCGCCCTCCGTGATGCATAAATCTAAATCGTTGATAATGTAAGGCTCTTGTTCGGAATAGCGGTAAAACAATCCAGTGATTTCGATGCTTGCCTCGCGTTGAGAAAGCATTGAGCTATCAATTTTTGGGTGATTTTTCTCCGGTGGGTGAGTAACGATGTCCGCTAAACGTTCACCTTGTAACTTGAGCATCTGTAACT
The DNA here is from genome assembly GCF_003228315.1 of Pseudomonas putida. NCBI lineage: Bacteria > Pseudomonadati > Pseudomonadota > Gammaproteobacteria > Pseudomonadales > Pseudomonadaceae > Pseudomonas > Pseudomonas putida. The sequence continues at coordinate 2,810,508 of NZ_CP029693.1, read as the reverse complement.
CAAATAAATGGTCGATCAAGCTTGCAATCCGAGTTATAAACTGTGATTTGTAGGCTGTATACGCCATCAGCACCCCTACAGTAAATTGGCTGTTCATCACCATAGTTGCACCAAGCCATACGGAAATTATATTTTCCAAACCAAAGAGCAGGCCGTTTAGTTGGATGTAGATTAATTGAAGTTTTTGAGTGCGAAGGCCGGCATTGATTTGCTCGATTAATAACCCAAGCCAAGCTGAACGCCTTTCATTTTGCCGTTGGTATAATTTGAGGGGGCGAATTCCTCTCACGGTCTCTAAGAAGTGGCTCTCTTGCTTAGCTGCATGGATAATTTGTTCTTCAGTTGCGTTGCGTAAAGGGCGGTACCAAATCCACCGGCCAAGTGCATAGAGTGCAATTGCAATCAAAGAGATAAGCGCCAATGTTGGGCTGTATGTAAACATGAGTGCCAATGTGGCGATACTCATAATTCCGTCGAGGATGGTAGAAAAAAAAGCAGCGGTGAGGGTGTGTTGAATATTATCCACTGCTCCAAATCTTGAAATGATGTCACCAAGGTGCCGCTTTTCAAAATACCCAATCGGTAATTTCAACATATGTGTGAACACGTTGGCTCGCCATTGCACACTGAGCATGGTACTCATATGCATCATCACCCAAGCGCGAATGCCTGATACTGCTTGCTGCAAGAGCATCAATAAACCGAAGCCAATGATTAAGGTCGTTAGTAGGTTCCTATCTTGGCTTACCAGTACATTGTCGACCGTCCATTGAAGGAGCAGTGGGCTGACTAATGAGAATACCTCTAATGCTAGAGCCAGTAACAGAATTTGTAATAGCGAGCGATAAAGCCCGGTGATGCTCCCGAACATACTTAAAAGCTTGACTCTCGGCTTTGAGTCTTGCTTTTCGAACCCTGTGTTGGGCCATAACTCTAACGCAATACCGGTAAAGGATCGGCCTGCGTCTTCGGTTTTCACGGTGCGGACCCCGTGCGCGGGATCGTGCAATATCAGGTGGTTTTTATGTACGGATTTCAGCACCACAAAATGGTTGAAATTCCAGTGTAAAACACACGGCAGCTTTAACTTATCAAGGTCTGTTAGTTCAAGTCTTACAGCTCTAGATCCAAGTTTTAGCTGGTCCGCTGCTTGGGTGATGTGTTTGAGCGTGACTCCTTTCAACGAGATATTGAAGCGACGTCGCAATTCTACTAAGTCGCATCTGTATCCGTGGAAACCGAGAACCATTGCAAGGCATGCTAGCCCGCATTCTGTGGTTTCGGTCTGGAGTAACAAGGGAAGTTTGCGGCCAAAAGTCAATGAAATTGAATCCCAGTATGCCATCCGTGGCACTCCTAAAGTTTGCCGGTGAGGCTATATAGAGGTTCAAGAACCCACTCATAAAGCCGACGACTTTCCTGAAATATGTCCGCTTCGAGCAGCATGCCGGTCTGAAGTGAACGTAGTTCGCCATAAGCCAGGACCTGTTGCTTCTCGAGATCAACGCGAATTCGATAGAACTGCTCTCCGTCCAGCCCAAGTCCGGGGACAGCCCCCGTCATGCTTGCCAGTTCCGACGGTGAAATGGATGTCTTCGAAATGGACTTTACGTGGCCCAAGTGCTGACCGAATTTTTGATAGGGGAAGGATTGGTAGCGAATACGTACCGAATCTCCGGTTTTTATGAAACCAATGGATTTGCTAGGCGCGTAAAACTCTGCCTGTAAAAGAGCACTATTTGGAATCAAACTTAAAACCGGCCTGGAACTGTCGACAGTCTGGCCAGACTCGGCCAGAACCGCGGTTGCAACTCCATCGTCGGGTGCTGTAATAACTAATAAGCGCTTGGCTTCACTTTCTACTATGTTTTGTTCAATGCTTGATAAGTTTCGATTGATCATGGACAGCTGGTTGGAGTGTTTGGCGGGTAACGAGGAAAGTTCGTTTTGGTAATCTGTGATTTGTTGCTGAAGCTTTGTGTGTTCACGCAGCAGTGCTTTTGAGTTTTGATTGTGGCTAAGCAGTTCTGTCTGGCGCTGCTGAAATTGGTCCATTGATATGTACCCTTTCTCCATTAACGCCTGGTAGCGATTTGAAGCGTCTGAAGCTAATAAAGTTAACTTTCTCTGGTCGGAGATTTGCTGGTCAAGATTTTTTACTTCTTCTTTAGCGCTGCTTAGTTTGTTAAGAAGGCTTTTTTTCTCCTCAAGCTGTAACTCTTTTTGTTTTTCAATTTCATCTAATAGCGATGCTTTTCGCTGCATTAGAGAATCACTGATTTCCGCTTGGACTGGGTTCAGCCCTGTATCATAACGTTCACTGGATATTACTAATAGGCGCTGGCCTTTTTTGATGAATTGGCCTTCATGAACGAAACTTTCCAAAATGCGCCCGTACTGTGGTGCATAGATTTTTATTTGGCCAGAGGACAGTATTAATTGACCGATTACTGTCGTCCGCTTGGTATAGCTGCCCCAAATGAAAAAAATGCCTATCAGCATCGCTGAAAAAACAGAGAAAAGGGTAAGTGTGGTGAAAGATAGAGGCCAAACCAACACAATATTGCCTAATGGTTTTTGCTGTTTTGCTTCTAGCGCCTCATTTCTAAATAACGGTGTGTTTTCCATCAGTGTAAAGAATTTCCTTTTGCAAATGCTGCGGCCTGCCTGAGTTAAATATACGGGCGGAAATTTGTGCTCGTCATCCCCTACATGTGTAGGGTTTTCAATTTTTTGAATAGGTTTTATCTTGAACGAATTGTTGAATTGACAAGCTGTCATGGATAGAGGGAGCGATATGGAACGGAGTAGCTTGTCGGATTTGCATGAGGTTTTCGTACCCTTTGAGGTGTCGAAACTTAAAGAAGCGAAAGTTGTATTTTCAAATAAGAAACTACTATGCACACCGAGTAAAGAGAGTTTGCTGTCAAGGTACGCATATGTGGTGGATGACGGCTGCTTAAAAGGCAGACTGGATACGGGTAGAAGAACTTTCTATGCAGAGCGATACGGCGGTGACGCCATTCTCCGGAACGGAGGGGGTGGTCGTTGTGGATTTGATGGAGAGTTTCAGTTAAAGGGACTGGGGCCAAATCAGCTAGTAGCTGATGATGCTGAATCGGCTGATGGGAATGGTCTGATGAGTCTGGGCTCGGCAATTTATGAAACCATCTGGGCGGAAATTATACATATTGCTCTTCCGTATGGGGCTGTCAGATCCGTAGCCATTCTCGATGCGGGACTTGATTTCGAGCATAAAGGAAAAAAATATTCCCGTGGTTTATTGGTTCGAGTACCTGCAGTAAGACCAGCGCATTTTATCAGAGCGGTTTATTTTAAAGAAAAACAAATAGGTGTATTGACTGATGACGCAAAGCGCGTGCGTGCGGTTGTTAAAAGGCTCGTTAGTTTTTTGCCTGCTGATAAGTATGGACTGATCAAAGGCATTAAAGGATCTTTGTACGAGCAATTAAAGTCAGGTTTGAGCGAATTGGCAAAGCGTTTCGCGAGGCAGTTTGCAATCGCCAAAACCAGGCGGATAGTTCACTACAATATAAGTGCGTCAAACTTGTCTTTGGATGGGGCGTGGTTAGACTTCAGTAGTGCCAGAATTTTTTCTGGGCTGATCGTTGGAGATAAGGTTGATATCGATAACTTCATGGGGGAACACGTGTCGGCTGTGGAGAGTATTGAAAATATCTGTTATTACTTGAGCAAGTATGAGGTTATTGGTTTTGGCCAATCTCAATTGATTCTGAGGGAGGCCTTAGAGACCTTTACTTTGCAGTACAATAAAACATTCAAATTTCAATGTGTCCTACGGGTGGGATTCCCTTCTTGCATTCTTAATAAAGTGACTAATAGCCGTATTTTTTTTGAGTTTTCTGAGGCACTGCAAAGGGTGTTGGGCTTCGATGACTTTTCAATGGCGCCAACTTGTACAGGAGCCGGTTGGGATGGTTACGATTCCTGGGAGTGTCGTTTGTTTATGATGCTATTCAAAGGAAAGACTTTTGATGTGGAGCAGAAATTCTCTGCTCTCAAAGTAGATGCGATGTCGTCAAGTAGGTTGATTACTACATATAGTGAGCTTTTTGATTTGGTGTGTAATGAAGCAATCTCAGCTGGAATTAGTCGTGCAAGTGCTGTTTGTGGTATGGCTATAAATTTAGTTAGATTAAATCGAACTAATGTTTTATTAGTGGACCTTGATAGATATATTGAAAAGCTTGTAGATTCAGAGCTGAGAAGTGAGAAAGAATGTGCAGCATTGGTTGAGTGCGCTACTAACGCAGCATATTTTCAGTTTTATACAGAGGACGGGGGCAGTGTTCCATTCTGGATAAGTGGATCTGCAAAAATCTGGTACAACATGAATACCGGTCTATATGGGGTTGAACAGGCACGTGGCAACCTACTGTGGGTGGAGCGTTTGTCTTCGTCTAACGTCGATGAAAATGAATTAGTCAATGTGATCTATTTTTATGGTGATATGTGGGGTTGTATCCTTGAAAAAAATTTTTGACTTTAAGCTGTCTTGCAAGAATTCGGTAGTTATCAATAAGGCGCAGCTACTTGGGTTTGCATGCCTTGTCGCGTCTATGTCCATTCGCTATTCGTGTTTATCAATACGTACATTGAGGTTTTGGCTCTGTCCGGCAATCGACCATGAGCAGATTTTGATTTTTTTTGATAAGAGTTCCAGACCTATTGGATATGTAACGTGGGCACACTTAGCGGAAGACAGCGAGGAACGCTTGCTTAAGCATCGTGATTTTACAATTCATCCTTCTGAGTGGAACGAGGGCGGGCGAACCTGGATCATCGATTTTTGCGTTCCCTTTGGGGGAGTAAAGGAAGCCGTACGAATATTAAAAAATTACTTCCAAGATGAAAATATTAAAACGGTATGTTGGGCGCGTCGAAATGAGGACTATATGATTCGGAAAGTCGGCTGCTACCAATTGTTTCGTCGGTCGAGAATAGGGAGTGCAAAGTTATGTTAAGAAGCTTCTAGGAATTCTTGTTTGCATAAACAGAGTATTTACTAATTCGAGGAATAGCAATGCGTGAGATTTCTTTAGTTGAAATGGAGTCTGTCGGTGGCGCTAACGGTGCGGCTTTGATTGGAGCGGCCGTTGGTGGCGCGACGGCAGCGGCAGGCTATATTGGAACTTCTGTTGGAGGAGGGAAATTCAATACGGCGGATTTTGTAGGCACTACTGTAACTGGCGCAGTCATTGGGGCATTTACTGGTCCCGTAGGAATAGGTAATGCGATAAAAGGTGTTGGACTCGGTTATGGAGGAGGAATAATTGGTGGAGGTATTAGCCGAGAGATGAAGGGGAGTGGTGGTTGACAGCTGGTTTGATTAAGTTAGCCGATTTCAATGCAGCATGACTTCGTGTCGTGCTGCATGCTTGCTTTTAAAGTAATTAACATTTAGGAGGGTGGATGTCTATTTTATTGTCTGCGTTACTTGGGTTGTTTATGGGCTTTGCATATAAAGGCGGGGTTGCCCTTCTTAGGTCGGTGTTTGGCTACACTCCTTCAGAAACACTTGTTCAATTGGTTATTTTTCCAGTAATGGTTTTATTTGTATTGATGGTCGTTCCCCGATTGGCGGGGTGCCTAGGATGGTCTTGATCGTAGTAAGCTCGATTGGCGAGAGTAAGTTAGTGGCTATTTTTGATAAGTAATGTGGTGCGAAATGGATTTTGCAGTTGGAGGTGTACAAGCTGGATCGGCAGGTTGGGGTTCATAGGGCAGGTAACACAATAAGAATTGTTGAGTTTGGTTGTGGCGGCGGAGTAATCGCGGCCAATATAAGCCGAGAAAAGAATCTGTGCGGAAGTAATGTTGGTTTTGGTTGTATGGAAGCCTGAATCGGTTGTAGCAAGTTTTATATGTTTGCTGGTTAGGTTACTTTTTATGTGGTATCTGTTTTTATGATATTTATAAGCGTCCCGGTGAAATTATGACAATACTATTGTGTGTGGCTATTTCGTTGCTCGTGGCGTTAGCCTGTAGAGGGGGTAATGACTTTGCGAAAGCAACTTTTGGATTCAGTTTTTCAAATAAGTATCTTGACGCATTTTATGTTCCTGCTGTTGTTTTTTTGGCTTTGGGCATCGTTTCGAAGATGATGATATGTCTAGGGTTGTCCTGAGATAACTAATTTGTGGAGTAGCAATTTGCGAGATTTCTTTAGCTGAAAGGAGTCAGTGGGTGGCGCTAACGGTACGCTTTTGGTTGGAGCGGCCGCTGGTGGCGCAACGGCAGGCTATATTGGAACTTCTGTTGGAGGAGGGATATTCAATACGGCGGATTTTACTATTGCAACTGCCGCAGTTGTTTGAGTGTTTTCTGGTCCCCTAGGAATAGGGGGGATAAAAAGGGTTAGGCTCGGTATAGAGGTGGAATAATCAGCGGAGGAATTCGTCAAGACATGAAGGTTGTAGTGTATTGCGAAGCGGTAGTTGTTTGATGGTGTTTAAATAACCATTGGTTTGGTTTCTTGATTTTTTTGAGGTGGTATGCTGGTTCAGTTATCTACCTTGTTGGATGTGTGTATGGGATGATGTGTAAGATACCTTTGGTTTACTTAAGTCGGCATTTGAATATGTTCTTCCAAGGTTTCTTGTTTAGTCCTGGTACGGATTAAAGGGCGAGCGAGGTGAATGCCTTTAAATATGTCTATGTTCGTATTTGATTTTGTTATCGGTGCAAAGTTTTTGAATCATCGCAATGGTAGTTGTTTTTTGTTTTTTTGATATATAGTTTGATAGTGTTACTGTCGCTGTTTTTGAGTTATCGGTTATTTTTATCTGAAACTTTTCAGGTGCTGGCCCTTGCGAGCTGATTAGCATTGTTTTTTTGCTGTTGAATTTTAATATTCTGAGCCCGTTTTTTAGATATAAATAGTTTCCTGTAAGCCATAAGATTTTGTAGTTAGTAATGTGGGTTGTGATGAAAAGGATGGTCAAAAGTGCCATGAAGGCTATAAGTGGCTGAAGGGAGTTGTCTAAGTGGCTCAGTATGAACGGAGGTAGTATGCTGCCGCCTATGTAAATTGGAAAGTTAATGTGTGTCAAATGTATTGCGTGTTTCATAGGGCGCGCCTTGGATGTGTTTTATTTGAAAGTATTTGGCGGTGGGTGCCCCTAACGGTTGTTCTTTTGATTTTCAAGTTTTTTTATCTCGGCTGCGAGCAGCTCGACTCTCGAGCGAACCCCTATTTTATGAAGAATGGATGAAACGTGCTCTCGTACTGTGAAGTCGCTTGCACCAATGATTTTAGCAATTTCCTTATTTGTTTTTCCTTCTATCACTAGAGTTAAGATTTTTTGTTCCCTGCCAGTCATCATATTTTCCACTCCATACATTTGATGATCTTCATTTGACTGCTTTTTGCGTGGTTTTATATCTCGTAGGTCTCGAGCGTAGCTTGGTCGCTGTTAAGTATGTTGTAGTTGATGGGGGTAAATGCTCGGTTTCGTAATTGTTTTTTTTCACGTTGAGCGGATTACCCAGTATCACGTTTACCAAGGATGATTGCACTTGCTTCTTATTTAAAATATACGGTCTAAGATTAACGAAGTATCCAATTTTGCACCAGTTCATGAGGGTCGATAGCGTGCGCGAGAAACATCCGACAAAACTGTCCAGATACTCCGTCTTCTCACAAAGAATATTTGTGGATATACGTCTTTCTTACAGAGTTGGTATTAGGATCACGTAGGAAAAATGGAGAGGGGTCTGAAGCAGAAAGCTGCGGCAAGGTGTTGGGCTTGTCTTTCTACGGGGCAACTCCGAAACGTACTAAATAGGCTGCTTCGAATAACGACCATTCCGATTTTTCCAGAGTATTCCCGAAATTTTGTACGACATTTCCCAAAGGGTATCACCGGTCATTTCAAGCATCCTTGACGGTTTAAGCTCGCGCTTTTGCTCATTCAAGGAGTCCGGCATGACCGTATACCAAATTCCCGATAGCACAACCGACGACCGTTTCAATGAAGTACTCGCGCTGATTCACGGCGCCAGGCGACAGGCGATGCAAACGGTCAATACCCAATTGATCGAGTTGTACTGGCAGGTTGGGGCTTATATCAGTCGCAAACTGGAGAAGGCGGAGTGGGGGGATTCCGTGGTTGGGCAACTGGCTGAGCATTTGGCTCAGACGCAGCCGGGGTTGCGTGGTTTTACCCGGTCGAATTTGTTTCGCATGCGCCAGTTTTATGAGACATATCGCTCCGAGCTAAAAGTCGCACCACTGGCGCGACAATTATCCTGGTCACACAACCTGATCATCTTTGGCCAATGCAAACGGCCGGAAGAGCGCGAGTTCTATCTACGAATGGCAGTTCAGGAGAAATGGTCGAAGCGTGAGCTGGAGCGCCAATTCAAGGCGGCACTGTTTGAACGAAGCGTGACCCAGCCGGCCAAGGTCTCCGCAGTACTCAAACAGACACACCCTTCGGCGCTCGAGATATTCCGAGACGCCTACATGGTCGAGTTTCTCGACCTGCCCGGCGCTCACGCCGAAACCGACCTGCATCAGGGCTTGCTGGCGCGTCTCAAGGAGTTTTTGAGCGAGCTTGGCCGCGACTTCTGCTTCGTCGGCTCCGAGTACCCGGTACAGGTCGGCGGACGTGATTTTGCCCTGGATCTGTTGTTTTTTCACCGCAGCCTCAATTGCCTGGTGGCGATCGAACTCAAGGTCGGGCGTTTCGAGCCGGAGTATTTGGGCAAGTTGGGTTTCTATCTGGAGGCGCTGGATCGCGATGAACGCAAGCCTCATGAAAACCCGGCAATCGGTGTCTTGCTTTGTGCCAGCAAGGATGACGAAGTCGTCGAGTATGCCCTTAACCGCAGTCTGTCACCGGCACTGATCGCCGAGTATCAGGTCAAGCTTCCGGACAAGCAGTTGCTTCAGGCCAAGCTGCATGAGTTCTATGCCTTGAATGTCGCGGAAGAAGGCTGATTCACCCGCTTATTCCCATAAGCCATAAGCACCACACTTTGCGTGATATGGCCTTGCGGGGTTTGCCGGTATGATAGGCGCCCCCGCAGTCTGGATTGCGAATTACGCCATGACCTTGCAGTACCCAACCATCGCCGATTGCGTCGGCAACACTCCGCTGGTCCGTTTGCAGCGCCTGGCTGGCGACACCAGCAATACCCTTTTGCTCAAGCTCGAAGGAAACAACCCGGCGGGTTCGGTCAAGGACCGTCCGGCGCTGTCGATGATCACCCGCGCCGAGCTGCGTGGGCAGATCCGCCCCGGCGATACGCTGATCGAAGCGACCTCGGGTAATACCGGGATCGCGCTGGCCATGGCCGCTGCGATCAAGGGTTACAAGATGATCCTGATCATGCCGGACAACTCCAGCGCCGAGCGCAAGGCCGCGATGACCGCTTACGGTGCCGAGCTGATTCTGGTGACCCAGGAGCAGGGCATGGAAGGCGCCCGCGACCTGGCCCAGCATATGGAAGCCGAGGGCCGTGGCAAGGTGCTGGATCAGTTCGCCAACGGTGACAACCCGGAAGCGCACTACACCACCACCGGCCCGGAAATCTGGCGCCAGACCCAGGGCACCATCACCCATTTCGTCAGCTCCATGGGCACCACCGGTACCATCATGGGCGTTTCGCGCTACTTGAAAGAGCAGAACGAAAACGTGCAGATCATCGGTCTGCAGCCCATGGAAGGTTCGGCGATCCCGGGCATCCGTCGCTGGCCGCAGGAATACCTGCCGAAGATCTATCAGGCCGATCGTGTGGACCGTATCGTCGACATGGCGCAAAGCGAAGCCGAAGACGTGACCCGTCGTCTGGCACGCGAAGAAGGCATCTTCTGCGGTGTTTCCTCGGGCGGTGCCGTGGCCGGGATGTTGCGTCTGGCCAAAGAAGTTGAAAACGCGGTGATCGTCGCGATCATTTGCGACCGTGGCGACCGTTACCTGTCGACCGGCATTTTCGACGCGCCCAACTGATGGCCAAACATGAAAGAGGCCTGCGCTTCCAGCCCACCGGCGGCAGCAAGGCCCCGCAAATCCCGACCGGCAAAAAGCAGCGCCTGACCATCGAGCGCCTGGCTAATGACGGGCGCGGTATCGCGTTTTTCGAAGGACGTACCTGGTTCGTCATCGGCGCATTGGCCGGCGAAGAGATTGAGGCGCGCGTGCTCGGCACCCATGGCAAGGTCGTCGAGGCGCGTACCGAGCGGGTGTTCAAGGCCAGCGAGCTGCGTCGTCCGGCACCGTGCGCCCATGCCGGTCGCTGCGGTGGTTGCAGCGTGCAACATCTGCCGCATGGCGAACAGCTGGCGCTGAAACAGCGCATGCTCGCCGAGCAATTGTCGAAGGTGGCCGGTGTCGAGCCGGAAGAGTGGGCCGCGCCCCTTAGCGGTCCGCAATTCGCCTACCGCCGTCGCGCCCGCGTCGCTGTGCGTTGGGATATGAAGGCGAAAAAGCTTGAAGTCGGATTCCGCGCAGCCGGCAGCCAGGACATCGTCGCCATCGATGAATGTCCGGTGCTGGTGCAGCCCTTGCAGCCGATCATGTCTCGATTGCCGGAAATGCTGCGGCGCTTGAGCAAACCTCAGGCCCTCGGCCATGTCGAGTTGTTCAGCGGCTCATCGCTGGCGGTGCTGCTGCGGCACATGGCGCCGCTGTCCGACGCCGACCTGACGATCCTCAAGGATTTCTGCGCATTCCATCAGGCCCAGTTGTGGCTGCACGGTGAAGGCGAGCCGCAACCGGTCGAGGCCGATCAAGCGTTGGGCTATCGCCTGGAACAGTGGAACCTGGAGCTGGCGTATCGCCCCGGGGACTTCGTCCAGGTCAATGCCGGCGTCAATGAGGCGATGGTTGCCCAGGCGTTGCAGTGGCTGAAACCGACCGCGGATGAGCGGGTACTGGACTTGTTCTGTGGCTTGGGTAACTTTGCCTTGCCGCTGGCGCAAGCCGTTCGCGAAGTCGTCGCGGTGGAAGGCGTGCAGGTGATGGTCGAGCGGGCAGCCGCGAACGCCGTTAGCAACAATCTGCATAATGTGAAGTTTTTTCAGGCCGATTTATCCCAGCCTTTGACCGATGCCGAATGGGCGCGCGAAGGCTTTTGTGCGGTACTCTTGGACCCACCGCGTGACGGTGCTTTCGAGGTGGTACGCAAGCTCAAGTCGCTGGGTGCCGAACGACTGGTGTATGTATCGTGCAACCCGGTAACTCTGGCGCGCGACACGGTCGAATTGATCAAGCAGGGCTACCGGTTAAAACGTGCCGGGATTCTCGATATGTTTCCTCAGACGGCGCATGTCGAAGCCATGGCGTTATTTGAAGCGAGCTAGGACGGCTCGTCTGGTCCGACTGACCCGCCCGTGCAGCCGCGTACCAGCCCGACGTGGGTGCACAGGCAACGAAGGTCAGCGATTTGACGCATTGAATCTGCGTCGTAGGGAAGGTAAGCAAGATGGTACAGGTGAGAGCACACCAGCCGATCAACACCGACGGCAGTATCAATCTCGAGGCTTGGCTCGATCATGCGGTCAGTGTCGATCTGGCACTGGATCGCGAAGCCTTGAAAGAGGCCTGCGACTACGCTCGCGAGGCTGAACAACAAGCCAATGCGGCGAACAATTTGTGGTCCGAAGGAAACTCCAGTTTCCGCACCGGCCTTGAAATCGCCGAGATCCTCGCCGACCTCAAACTCGATCAGGATTCGCTGGTCGCCGCGGTTCTGTACCGGGGCGTGCGCGAAGGCCAGATTGCGTTACCGGCCGTCAGCCAGCGTTTCGGTCCGGTGGTGGCCAAACTCATTGACGGCGTGCAGCGCATGGCGGCGATCAGCGACAGTCTGAGCCCGCGCAAATCCATGGTGATGGGCACCCAGGGCCAGGTCGAAAACCTGCGCAAGATGCTCGTGGCCATGGTCGACGATGTTCGTGTCGCCCTGATCAAACTGGCCGAACGCACCTGCGCGATTCGCGCGGTGAAAACCGCCGATGACGAAAAACGCAACCGCGTGGCCCGTGAAGTCTTCGACATCTACGCGCCGCTCGCCCACCGCCTGGGTATCGGTCATATCAAATGGGAGCTGGAGGATTTGTCCTTCCGCTACCTTGAGCCGGACCAGTACAAACAGATCGCCAAGTTGCTCCACGAGCGGCGACTGGATCGCGAGCGCTTCATCAGCGACGTGATGAGCCAACTGAAAAACGAGCTGCAGGCCACCGGTGTCGAGGCGGACATCAGCGGTCGGGCCAAACACATCTATTCGATCTGGCGCAAAATGCAGCGCAAGGGTCTGGAGTTCAGCCAGATCTACGACGTGCGCGCCGTTCGCGTACTGGTGCCGGAAATGCGCGACTGCTACACCGCGCTCGGCATCGTCCACACTTTGTGGCGGCATATCCCGAAAGAGTTCGACGACTACATCGCCAACCCGAAAGAGAACGGCTACCGCTCGCTGCACACCGCGGTGATCGGCCCCGAGGGCAAGGTGCTGGAAGTGCAGATCCGCACCCACGCCATGCACGAGGAAGCCGAGCTGGGTGTTTGCGCGCACTGGCGCTACAAGGGCACCGACGTCAAGTCCGGCTCCAATCACTACGAAGAGAAAATCTCCTGGCTGCGTCAGGTGCTCGAGTGGCATGAAGAGCTGGGTGATATCGGCGGCCTGGCGGAACAGTTGCGGGTCGATATCGAACCCGATCGCGTCTACATCTTCACCCCCGACGGTCATGCCATCGACTTGCCGAAGGGCGCGACGCCGCTGGACTTTGCGTACCGCGTACACACCGAGATCGGCCACAACTGCCGTGGGGCCAAGATCAACGGGCGCATCGTGCCGCTCAACTACAGCCTGCAAACCGGTGAACAGGTCGAGATCATCACCAGCAAGCACGGCACGCCAAGCCGCGACTGGCTGAACCCGAACCTGGGTTATGTCACCACGTCCCGGGCGCGGGCGAAGATCGTTCACTGGTTCAAGCTGCAGGCGCGCGACCAGAACGTTGCCGCCGGCAAAACCCTGCTGGAACGTGAACTCACTCGCCTTGGTCTGCCGGCGGTGGATTTCGAAAAGCTGGCCGACAAGGCCAACATGAAAACCGCCGAAGACATGTTCGCCGCCCTCGGTGCCGGCGACTTGCGTCTGGCGCAACTGGTCAACCTGGCACAGCAATTGGTCGAGCCGGAGCGGGGCAACGAACAGCTGGAGCTGATTCCGCGCAAAGCCACCGGTTACAAGCCGGGCAAGCGTGGCGATATCCAAATCCAGGGTGTCGGCAACCTGATGACCCAGATGGCCGGCTGCTGCCAGCCGCTGCCGGGGGACGCGATTGTCGGCTACATCACCCAGGGTCGTGGCGTGAGTATCCACCGTCAGGATTGTGCGTCGGTACTGCAACTGTCCGGGCGCGAGCCGGAGCGCATCATCCAGGTCAGCTGGGGACCGGTCCCGGTGCTCACCTATCCGGTGGACATCGTCATCCGGGCCTACGACCGTTCCGGGCTGTTGCGTGACGTTTCTCAGGTGCTGCTCAACGAGCGGATCAACGTGCTGGCGGTCAACACCCGCTCGAACAAAGAGGACAACACGGCGTTGATGTCCCTGACCATCGAGATTCCGGGGCTGGATGCGTTGGGTCGGTTGCTGGGGCGGATTTCCCAATTGCCGAACATCATCGAAACGCGGCGTAACCGTACGCCTTGATGGTAATTAATGTGGGAGCGAGCTTGCTCGCGATGACGATCTAACATTCAACATCTACGTTGCCTGTCAGCCCGCAATCGCGAGCAAGCTCGCTCCCACAGGTTCTTGCAGAGTTCGATAAATGTATTCACTTGAAGAGCTGCTGCACCTGATGAACCGCCTGCGCGACCCGCAATACGGTTGCCCGTGGGACATCAAGCAAACCTACGCCACTATCGTCCCGCATACCCTTGAGGAAGCCTACGAAGTCGCCGACGCCATCGAGCGCGGGGACTTCGATCACTTGCAAGGTGAGCTGGGCGATCTGTTGTTCCAGGTGGTGTATTACAGCCAGTTGGCCCGAGAAGAAGGGCGTTTCGAATTCGCCGGCGTGGTCGACAGCATTACCCGCAAGCTGATCCGTCGTCATCCCCACGTATTCCCCACCGGCGATCTGTACGCGCCGCTGGATGTCCCGCGTCTGAGTGAGGAACAGGTCAAGCAGCGTTGGGAGGAGATCAAGGCCGAAGAGCGTGCCGAGAAATCCGATGCACCGCAGCAGCTGTCTCTGCTCGATGACGTTCCTGCCGCATTGCCGGCGTTGTCCCGTTCGGCCAAGTTGCAGAAGCGGGCAGGGCAGGTCGGTTTCGACTGGCCTGATGCCTTGCCGGTGCTAGACAAGGTCCGTGAAGAGCTCGATGAAGTCCTCGAAGCCATGTCGGAAAAAGATCCTGAAGCGGTGGCCGACGAGATTGGCGACCTGCTGTTTTCGGTGGTCAATCTGGCGCGGCACCTCAAGGTCGACCCGGAAACCGCGCTGCGTGGCGCCAACGGCAAGTTCGAGCGACGCTTCCGTTTTATCGAACAGGCATTGCGCGACACCCACCGTCCCATGGAAGATTGCACCCTCGAAGAATTGGACGCCTTATGGGGCGAAGCCAAACGCCAGGAAAAGAATGTGCCCAGCTGCGGTTGAGCAGTAGCCTAAGTGAGTAATAAGCACCATGAGCATTTCCCTTCGCGACCAGTTGCTCAAAGCAGGGCTGGTCAACCAGAAGCAGGCCAAGCAGGTCAGCAAAGAAAAGCAGAAACAACAACGCCTGGCCCACAAAGGCCAGATCGAACTGGATGACTCCCAGCAGCGCGCAGCCCAGGAGGCCCAGGCCGAAAAGGTCAAGCGCGACCAGGAGCTCAACCGCCAGCAGCAGGAAAAGGCCGAGGCCAAGGCCCGCGTTGCGCAGATCAAGCAGTTGATCGAAGCCACGCGCCTGCCGAAGCTGACGACCGAGGACTACTACAACTTCGTCGACGACAAGAAGGTCAAGCGCATTTCGGTGAACGCGCTGATGCGCAACAAGCTCAGCAACGGTTTTCTGGCCATCGTGCATCACGCCGGCGGCTACGAAGTCATCCCGCGCGAAGCGGCCCTGAAGATTCAGGAGCGCGACCCACAGCGCATCGTGCAGATGAACGTCAAGACCGAAGAAGTGGCTGTCGAGGACGATCCGTACGCGGCCTACCAGATCCCGGATGATCTGATGTGGTAAACCACGCAGGCACGCAACAACGACAAACCCCGCTCATGGCGGGGTTTATCGTTTTCAATGCTGCCATTGCGTAGGTGGAGGGCTCAGGCGGAGCGGCGTTCCCGTAGTTGCTCCAGCGTTTCCAGTTCGGCCTTGTAGTTTTGCGCGTCTTTCTCGGAATGGAACATCCCGACCAGCAGGTCCTGTTGGTACACATCCCAGATCCGGATACCGGCGGCTACACCCTCATGGGATTTACGTGAATCGTCGCGTTCAGTCACTTTTACAGTCATCTGCTAGCTCCAATCTTTCTGATATCTGCAGCAAGGCGTGTGCAGGACTCTGTTATAGATTTTGTTAGCCTGCTAAGTAAATGATCGAGATTGGAAAGGGTTTGTTACCGAATCGGACAGAATCCCGCAGCCCGCGTAATCCGCGACATTGCGTCGCAGGGCGTTGAGTTCCATGACAAAAGCTTCATGTTTCCATCGAAGTTCTTTGAGCAAAACGCCGACCCTGTAGGAGCGAGCCTGCTCGCGAAGACGTCATTACATTCAAAATCTTCATCGACTGTCACACCGCTTTCGCGAGCAGGCTCGCTCCTACAGGGTTTTGCATTTTTAAAGAACGAAAAAAAACGCCCCGAACCAGTCGGGGCGTTTTCATGTGCGGCGTAATGGCGGGGTATTACTTGCCCTGCCAGCGCTTCAGTACCAGGGTGGCGTTGGTGCCACCGAAGCCGAAGCTGTTGCTCATCACGGTGTCGATCTTGGCGTTTTCCTGGGTCTTGGTCAGAACAGGCAGGTCAGCCACTTCAGGGTCCAGCTCGTCGATGTTGGCGGAGCCGGCAATGAAGTTGCCTTCCATCATCAGCATGCAGTAGATCGCTTCGTGAACGCCGGCGGCGCCCAGGGAGTGACCCGACAGGCTCTTGGTGGAGCTGATGGCCGGCGCCTTGTCGCCGAACACTTCACGCACACCTTTCATTTCCGCGACGTCGCCGACCGGGGTCGAAGTGCCGTGGGTGTTCAGGTAGTCGATCGGGGTGTCGACGGTGGACAGCGCCTGCTGCATGCAGCGGATCGCGCCTTCACCACTCGGGGCAACCATGTCGTAGCCGTCGGAAGTCGCGCCGTAGCCAACGATTTCCGCGTAGATCTTCGCGCCACGGGCCAGAGCGTGTTCCAGCTCTTCAACCACGACCATACCGCCACCACCGGCGATGACGAAACCGTCACGGTCGGCGTCGTAGGCACGGGAGGCTTGCTGCGGACTGTCGTTGCGCTTGCTGGACAGGGCGCCCATGGCGTCGAACAGGAACGACTGGCTCCAGTGCTCTTCTTCACCGCCGCCGGCGAACACGATGTCCTGCTTGCCCATCTGGATCTGTTCCATGGCGGTACCGATGCAGTGAGCACTGGTGGCGCAAGCAGAAGCGATGGAGTAGTTCAGGCCCTTGATCTTGAACGGAGTGGCCAGGCAGGCGGAAACGGTGCTGCTCATGGTCCGCGTTACGCGGTATGGGCCGACGCGCTTGACGCCTTTCTCGCGCAGGATGTCCAGCGCTTCCATCTGGTTCAGGGTGGAGGCGCCACCGGAACCGGCGATCAGGCCGGTACGCGGGTTGGAAACCTGCTCTTCGGTCAGGCCGGAGTCGGTGATAGCGTCTTTCATGGCCAGGTAGGCGTAAGCCGCCGCGTGGCCGACGAAGCGATAGATCTTGCGATCGATCAGTTCTTCAAGGTTGAGGTCAATGGAGCCGGAAACCTGGCTACGCAGACCCATTTCGGCATATTCCGGGTTGAACCGGATGCCAGGGCGGCTTGCACGCAGGTTAGCGGAGACGGTCTCTTTGTCATTGCCCAGGCACGAAACAATGCCCAGACCAGTGATAACGACGCGGCGCATGCGAATAACCCTTAGAAGTTGTCAGTGGAGGTGAATACGCCGACACGGAGGCCTTCGGCGGTGTAGATTTCGCGACCGTCGACAGTGACCGAACCATCGGCAATGGCCAGGTTCAGCTTGCCCTTCAGGACGCGTTTGATATGGATGTTGTAGGTGACCTTCTTGGCGGTCGGCAGGACCTGGCCGAAGAACTTCACTTCGCCCGAGCCCAGGGCGCGACCGCGGCCTGGCAGGCCTTGCCAGCCGAGGAAGAAGCCGACCAGTTGCCACATGGCGTCGAGGCCCAGGCAGCCCGGCATCACCGGATCGCCTTCGAAGTGGCAGGCGAAGAACCACAGGTCCGGATTGATATCCAGCTCGGCGACCAATTCACCTTTGCCGTACTTGCCGCCTTCTTCGCTGATCAGGGTGATGCGATCAACCATCAGCATGTTCGGGGCGGGCAGTTGCGCGTTACCTGGGCCGAACAGCTCACCGCGACTGCAGCGCAGCAGGTCTTCCCGGGTAAAGGCGTTTTGTTTGGTCATGCGAGCTCCTCAATAGTCCCATGCGGCAGGTGGGGCAAATCTTCCCGGCCGATCGAAGCGTTCATGCCTCGAACCGGCAGCCTACTCATAGACTATTGCGTTGTAGTGAAAGTCACAGCACCAAGGACATGAATGTACACTTGTGCACTGAAATTTTTATTCAAGCCCCTTTTCGGGCCTGTACGGGTGCCTAAGACTGCCGCACTTTCGCCTTTCACGCCAGTCGCAGATGCGTGAAAGGCCTGTACTACTGCACCCAGCGCTGCAAAATTTGCTGCAGGTCAGTACGTTTGAAGGGCTTGGCCAGATAATCGTTCATCCCCGCCGACAGACAGGCTTCGCGGTCACCCTGCAAGGCATTGGCGGTCAGGGCGATGATCGGCAAGTGGTTGCAACCGGGCAGGCGGCGAATCTGTCGGGTGGCTTCGTAACCATCGACGATGGGCAGCCGGCAGTCCATCAGAATTGCCTCGAACATCAGGCTTTCGGCACTCAACACGGCCTGGGCGCCATCGGCGGCGACGCTGACGGTAAACCCGAGGCTGCGCAGCATGGCTTCGATGACTGTCTGGTTCACCGGGTTGTCTTCGACCAACAACACATTGCGGCCTTCGCCGTCGCCATTGCCCGTCGGCGTGCGGGGTGCCAGTGACGGCAACGGCTGTTGATAGAGCGCCAGTGGAATTTCCAGGGTGAACACCGAGCCACGGCCTTCTTCGCTCTGCGCCCGCAGGGTGCCGCCCATGCGTTCGGCCAGGGTGCGGGCAATGGGCAGGCCAAGGCCGGTGCCGCCGTAACGTCTTGAAATAGAACTATCCGCCTGCTGAAACGCATTGAACATCAATTCCAGACTCTCGGGCGCAATGCCAATCCCGCTGTCGCGCACGCTGCAGGTGAACCACAACAATTCATGATCCAGTGATTGCCACTGCGTCTCGATGGAGACGCGTCCTTGCTCGGTGAACTTCAGCGCGTTGCCGATCAGGTTCACCAGAATCTGCCGGATCCGCGTCGGATCGCCCTGAACCTGCAAGCCCTTCATGTCCTGCGGAATCAGCAATTGCAGATCAAGCCTGCGTTGCGCGGCACTGTGATGGAAGGATTGGGCGCAGGCACCGATCAGGTCGGCGAGGTTGAACGGAATGTGTTCCAGCTCCAGTTCCGAACGCTCGATGCGCGAGAAATCCAGAATATCGTTGATGACCTTGAGCAGATGTTCGGTGGACTCCGACGCCAGCGCCGCGTACTCGACCTGTTCCGGGGTCATCTCGGTGGTTTCCAGCAACTGCAGCATGCCCAGCACACCATTCATTGGTGTGCGCAGTTCGTGGCTCATCATGGCGAGGAAATCGGATTTGGCGTTGTTGGCCTTTTCCGCCTCTTCGCGGGTCTGGATCAGCTGCGCCATGGCCTGCTGCTGTTCACGACTGGCCTGTTCGAGGCCACTGGCCAGGTTATTGATGTGCTGCGACAGGGCGCCCAGTTCAGTGTCGTCGACAATCGGCAATGGGGTTTTATAGTCGCCGTCCGAAATCGCCTTGACCGCGTTGCCGATGTCGCGGATCGGTTGCGACAGGCTCCCGGCCAGGCGTCGTGCGAGCACGAAGGTGAACAGCAGGGCGAAGAGCGCCAGAATCCCGGCCTTGAGCAGGATCTCCTGCTGGCGCTGGCTGAACGCATCGCTGGATAGGCCAACGATGACCCGGCCCAGATAGTCCTCGGCGGGTGCGGAGCTGGCGGCGCTGCTGTCCTGGAAAAAATCATTGTGCAGCGCGATGCGTTGCAAACGCACCGGCGCCTGGAACACTTCGACCTGATGCGGGCGATTGTGGCTGACCGAGGGTTGTTCGACATACACCAGGATCCGGTTGGCGTTGTCCTGGACTTCCAGAAAACGCACGTTGGGCGTGGCCAGCGTCGCCTTGAGCAAGGTTTCCAGTACTTCGTTATTGCCGGAAATCACCCCGTATTCGGTCGCCGGGGCCAGTTGGTTGGCGATCAGCTGGCCGGTGTGATTGAGCTCCTGGCGCAGGTCCTGGATCCGTACGAAGGTAAAGAAGCTGATCAACAGCAGTGTCAGCAACAGGGCGGGGCCGAGGCTGATGAGCTGGGTCCGGGTATTGATGTCCCAGCGGCGACGGAAAGTCATGGGCGGCGCTCTCTTTCAGCCAACAGTGTTGCGACAGATGTTTCGTTTATCTGTTCAATACCTAATGAACGAGCCACCTGCGAGTTACTTGAAACCTTGAAACGCGGCGGATAGTACGTGCGCGGCCAGGTCGCGGGTGACTGGTCGAGCAGATCATCGAGAATGGCCAGCCAGTCGCTCTGATCGCTGTAGGTGCTGGCCAGACTGCCGGCCCTGACGAACCCTGCGTTGGGGCCGATCAGCGCCAACTGTCGCGAATAGCTGCTCAGCAGCAGGTTTTTAGCCGTTTTCGGGTTGTACAGGTCGGGGTCATCCAGGCCCAGCAGCACATCGCTGCGATTGAGCAAGGTTTGCAAGGGGCGGCTGTCGTGGGTGTTGTCCCAGCGCTGAGTCACTACCTCGAGGCCCAGGGGATGAGCGGCCCGGCGCAGCTCCGCCAGCAGGAACTCGCTGTGATCGTCATACAGCACGCCGATCCGTTTGGCCTGGGGCAGGAGCGTCCGGGTCAGTTGCAACTGGCGCTCAAGCGGCGGATCGCTCCATAGCAGGCTGAGATGCGGGGGATGTGTTTCACCCAGGCGTTGTCGGGCTTGCAGACGGCTGATGCGCAAAACCAGCGTCGCCGGGCCTTGCTCATCTTGCAGGCGCCAGTCGAGGCTCGGCAGGTCGAGGAGAATCAAGCGAATGTCGGGCGCCAGTGCTGCCGGCGTCGGCACGTCGGCCAGCGGCTGGAAACGCACGTGATCGCCGGGGCGCCGTTCACGCAGGGCCTGCACGAAGGCTTGCACGCCGGGGCTGTCTTCGACGCCGGTCAGCAGGATGTCCGCGGCACTGGCCGAAAGGCTGCTCAGCCAGCTGCCGATTGCCAGGCACAGCACGGCCAGCAGGTGCAGGACACCTGGCCTCTTGCGCGCCGGACAATGGGCCATTTAAAACGCCAGCTCCGCGCTGAAATAAATGACCCGGCGTTCGTCGTAATTGTTGTCGACGAAGGTGGTGGGCTGATGGTCGAGGCGTTGCTGGAGCACGCCGGCCAGCTCCAGGCTGGACTTGCCCAGGCCGATGCGTTTGGCGATGCGCGTGTCGACGCGTTCGAAGCGATAGCCGTTGAGGGCATCGTCGCCATAGTAGAAGAGTGCGCTGTTCCAGCCGTGGCCCCAATCGCGCAGCCAGCCAGCGGAGCCACTGTTACGCGCGGTCTGTTGGGCGTCCTGGGGATTGCTCGCGTCAGCATCGACATAGGCGTAGGTCAGGCGCAGGCGATCATCCTGGTCGATTCGCCAGTCGAGCTGCGTCTCGGCGCCGGAAAAGCGTGCGGTGTTGGCATTGCTCGCGATGAACTGGTTGTTGCGCAGCGGTTCGCTGATCATCCCGGTGATTTCGTCGTGGAACAGCTTCACGTCGACCGCCAGCCCAAAGTCGGCGAAGTAGCCGTTGTAACCCAGCTCCCGGGAGCGCATGTGTTCCTGATCGAGATCGCCGGGGCCGCGGGTACTGACGAAATAGCGGGCACTGGACTGGCCATAGGCCGCAGGTTTGAGGTTGGTAACCCGGTAACTCCAGTTGACGCTGTTCTCGAACATGTCCGGCGAACGGATGGCTTCGGAGTACACCGCACGCAAACCGTGGCGCGGGTTGATCAGGTAGTTGACCGCCACGCGCGGGGTCAGCGAACTGCCGATCAATCGGGTGTCTTCGAACATGGCTCCGCCCTGCAGCAGCCAGTGTTCGCTGGCGCGCCATTCGAGCTGGCCGAACGCTCGCCAGGTGGTGTCGTCGAGGGTGCCATTGAAGTAGGTTTCGGAGTCCGCGCGGTCGTATCGGTAGTTCAAGCCACTGACCAGCCGCAGGCTGTCGGACAGGCTCAGGGTGTCCTGCAATTCGAGGTCGTAGCGTGATTCCCGGGTGCTTTGGTCGATGTTGCCGCAAACCGTCTGGCTGGCGCCGTTGCGCCATTGGTCGAGGACCTGGTTGGCCAATGCCTGTTGTGACGGATCGCCTGCGGGTGCACCGGGAGCGATGAAACTCTCGATGCTGCGGGCCAGGCGTTCGGTGTAGTTCGGGTTGAGCTGCCAGAGCTGCGTCAGTTGCGGGCTGAACGATAGCTCAGCATCGCAGGCGCGCCAGGTCTGCTGACGATCCCAATGCTGGGCCGAACCCTGAATGTACAGACTGTGATCGGGATCAATGTCGAGGTTCCAGCGCAGCGAACCGGCGTAGTCCTTGGCGGTGACGTCGGAATTGTTCCCGGAGCTGGTAATCCCGGAGAACACCGGACGGTAGGTATAGGGACGCTGGTTGCTGCCTTCCTTGGCGTTCAATTGCCAATCGATGCTTTGCCGTTCATCAAGTGCCTGACTGACGGCCAGATTGAAGCGGTTCAAGCGGCGACTGTCGCGGTAATCGGAACCATTGCGGTCGCTATCGAAACCATCGTCCTGCTGGCCGGAAAGGGACAAACGCAGGTCGCCGTCATCCCAGCCCACACCCTGGCTGGCATAGAAGTCATCGATGCCGCGCTGGCCACGGGTGACCTTGATCCGCGTACCGTGGCTGTCCGCCGGGTTGCGCGTGATGATGTTGACCACTGCCATCAACGCATTGGCGCCATAGCTGACGGTGTTCGGGCCACGGAAAACTTCGATCCGCTCGATATCCTCCATGGCCACCGGAATGTCGCTCCAGTCCACGGTGGCAAGGCCCGGGCGATAGACCGAACGGCCATCGATCAGTACCTGCATGCGTCGCGCCTGGGTGGCATTGGTTCCGTGATAGTTCACCGTCGCCTGATTGCCGCTGAGGTTGCCGACCATCATGCCCGGCACCAGCCGTAGCACTTCGCTGATGTCGCGGGCACCGCTGGCGGTGATCAGGCTGTTGTCGATCACCGTCATGCTTCCCGGCACCGCCGCTGGCGACTGTTTCAAGCGTGTGGCCGTCAGCACTTGCGGCAACGGATCGCTGTCGAGAAACAAATCGTCGCCCAGTACGGGCGTGCTGAGAATCAGCGCCAGTACCAGGGGCGAGCGGGGTGAGGGTGAGTCCTGCGACACAACACGTCCTTGTCATTGATAGTTGGCGCGCATGTTAACCGAGCCGGGTCATATTTCCAGTCACGATGTCGGCACTTTCCCCGCTTTTCTTGAACTTAATCGGTTCTGCAGCAGTAATTTATTCGAGGGCTGGCCGCCACCTTGGCGCTCCGTATAATGCCGACATCGCCACTGGTATGGATTAACGGATTGCATATGACTGAACAGCGCCCGATTGCGGTTCTGGGAGGCGGAAGTTTTGGTACCGCCGTGGCTAACCTGCTGGCCGAAAACGGACATCAGGTCCTGCAATGGATGCGTGATCCGGAACAGGCGGAAGCCATTCGGGTCAATCGCGAGAACCCGCGTTATCTCAAAGGCATCAAGGTTCTGCCGGGTGTGACCCCGGTGACAGACCTGCAAGCCACCCTCGAAGCCTGCGACCTGAATTTCGTCGCGCTGCCCTCCAGCGCGCTGCGCTCGGTGCTGGCGCCGCACGCCGAGCGGCTGCGCGGCAAAATGCTGGTGAGCCTGACCAAGGGCATTGAGGCCCACACCTTCAAACTCATGAGCCAGATCCTCGAAGAGATCGCCCCGCAGGCGCGCATCGGCGTGTTGTCCGGGCCGAACCTGGCCCGTGAAATCGCCGAACACGCGCTGACGGCCACCGTGGTCGCCAGCGAAGACGAAGCGCTCTGCGAGCAGGTGCAAGCCGTGTTGCATGGTCGTACGTTCCGCGTGTACGCCAGCGCCGACCGTTTTGGCGTCGAACTGGGCGGCGCATTGAAGAACTGCTACGCGATCATCGCCGGGATGGCCGTGGCGCTGAACATGGGCGAAAACACCAAGAGCATGCTGATCACACGGGCGCTGGCGGAGATGACCCGCTTTGCGGTGAATCAGGGCGCCAACCCGATGACGTTCCTGGGGCTGGCGGGCGTGGGCGATTTGATCGTCACCTGTTCGTCGCCCAAAAGCCGCAATTACCAGGTCGGATTTGCCCTCGGCCAGGGCTTGAGCCTGGAAGAGGCAGTGAACCGCCTGGGCGAAGTCGCCGAAGGCGTGAATACCCTCAAGGTGCTCAAGGCCAAGGCTCAGGAAGTGGGGGTCTACATGCCGCTGGTCGCCGGATTGCACGCGATTCTGTTCGAAGGGCGCACGCTTGAGCAGGTGATCGGGTTACTGATGCGCGGCGAGCCAAAAACCGATGTCGACTTCATTTCCACCAGCGGTTTCAACTGAGCCCTCCAATTTACAGGTACGGAGCAAGACATGAGCGATCAAAAACTGGAAGCCAAATACGAGTCCATTCTGTTGCGGGTGCTGTGGATGATCGTTTTTGTGCTGGTCTGGCAAGTAGCGCAGTTCATCCTGGGCGCCGTTGTACTGGTGCAGTTGATCTATCGTTTGATCTATGGCGCCCCAAGCGCCAGCCTGATGAATTTCGGCGACAGTCTGAGCCAGTTTCTGGCGCAGATCGGCCGGTTCGGCAGTTTTCACAGCGACCAGAAGCCTTGGCCGTTCGCCGATTGGCCAGCGCCGCGTACGCCGGAAGGTGAAGCGCCGCACGTCGTGGCGCCAGCCCCACATCCGGCCCGAGATGAGGAACCCAAGCTATGAAACTCTGGGTATTGCGTCATGGTGAAGCCGAACCACACGGGGCTCAGCCCCACGATTCGCAGCGGGCGTTGACCGACCATGGTCGTGAAGAAGTGCTGCGCAGTGCTGCCCGGTTGATCGGGCAGCCTGTCACCGCGATCTATTCCAGCCCTTATTTGCGTGCGCAGCAGACCGCGCAACTGGTGCGTGATGCCCTGGGTTTCGAGCCGGAGATCCGCACCGTCGATTGGCTGACCCCGGAAACCGATCCGGACAAGGTGGCCGAGCAACTGGTGTCGGTCAGCAATGTCCTGCTGGTCAGCCACAACCCGCTGGTGGGCAACCTGCTGAGCTACCTGCAGCATGGCGCCGGGCATCCACCGGAAAAAGTCAGCACCGCCGGCCTTGCCGAATTGAAGGGCGAGGAACTGCTGATCGGATCGATGAAGCTCAACAGCATCAAGCACCCATAAATGCATGTGCTTTTGTAGGAGCAAGGCTTGCTCGCGATGGCAATCTTGAGGATGCCATCGCGGGCAAGCCTTGCTCCTACAGGGATAGCGTCGTTTAAAAAATTGTATGAAATTATCAACCAAGCACTTGCTTGGTTGGCTACGCTTGCTCCACAACAAAAACAAAGGAGCGAGTCGCATGTCTGCTGCTTTTCGTTTGCCGCTGGACGTGTTCTACGAGCGTGAAGCCCGCCATCCCCGTCAGCGCTTCATGGTCCAGCCCATCGGTGGCGGCCAGGTCGAGACCCTGACTTGGGCCGATGTCGGTCATCAGGCCCGCTGTGCGGCGCACTGGTTGCGGTCCCGCGAATTGCCCCAAGGCAGTCATATCGCCCTGATTTCAAAAAACTGCGCGCACTGGATCATCGCCGACCTGGCGATCTGGATGGCGGGGCATGTCTCGGTGCCGCTGTATCCGAACCTGACGGCCGAGTCCGTGGCCCAGGTGCTGGAGCATTCGGAAGCGGCGCTGGCCTTTGTCGGCAAACTCGATGACTGGCCCGGCATGTCCCGTGGGGTCAACCCTGACCTTGTGACCATCAGCCTGCCCCTGCATCCGCCGGGTGAATTCGATTTCAGCTGGGACGATCTGCAACGCAGCTCGCCCATTCAGGACGACCCCCGGCCCGGCGCCGATCAACTGGCGACCATCATCTACACCTCCGGTACCACCGGCATGCCCAAGGGCGTAATGCACAGCTTCGGTAACCTGGGATTCGCCACCTCTCGCGGCACACAATTGTTTGGCCTGAATGAGTCGGATCGGTTGCTGTCCTACCTGCCGCTGTGCCACGTTGCCGAGCGCATGTTCGTCGAACTGGCGGCTATCTATACCGGACAGACTGTGTTCTTTGCCGAAAGCCTCGACACCTTCCTCACCGACTTGCGTCGCGCGCGGCCGACGGCACTGTTTGGCGTGCCGCGTATCTGGACCAAGTTCCAGATGGGTGTGTACAGCAAGATCCCGGCAAAACGCCTCGACTTCCTGCTCGGTCTGCCGATCATCGGCAAGCGAGTCGGTCACAAAGTGTTGGCCGGTCTGGGGCTGGATGCCTTGCGTGTGGCCTTGTCCGGTGCGGCACCGGTGCCGCTGACCTTGTTGCGCTGGTATCAGAAACTCGGGCTCGACGTACTGGAGGTCTATGGCATGACCGAAAGCTGTGGTTACTCGCACATCTGCCTGCCGGGCCAGTACAAGGAAGGATGGATCGGCAAGCCGTGCCCTGAGGTCGAAGTGCGAATCGACGATGCGGGCGAGGTACAGGTGCGTAGCCACGCGACCATGCTCGGCTATTACAAGGAACCGCAGAAAACCGCTGATACCCTCACCGAAGACGGCTTCTTGCGTACCGGCGACAAGGGCGAGCAGGACGCTGAAGGCAACCTGCGCCTGACCGGACGCCTGAAGGAAATCTTCAAGACCAGCAAAGGCAAATATGTGGCACCGGCACCCATCGAGAACCGCCTGGCGGTTCATTCGCGCATCGAACAGGTGTGCGTGGTGGGGGACGGCCTGAGTGCACCATTGGGCTTGTGCGTGCTATCGGCGGTAGGGCAACAGGAGGCGCGGGCCGGGTTGCATTCGAGCCTGGAAAAACTGCTGGAAGAGGTCAACAACGCCTTGGACAAGCATGAGCGTTTGCGTCAGCTGGTGGTGGTCAAGGACAGTTGGGCCGTGGAGAACGGCTTTCTGACACCCACGCTGAAGATCAAGCGCAACGTGATCGAAGCCGCCTACGGATCGCGCTTCGAGGAATGGAGCGAGCGCGGCGAAGCGGTGCTGTGGCAGGATTGATTCACGAACAAAACCAACAAGGAAAATCAGCGATGACTCTGTGGCGCACCACTCCCGACATCGAAAAGTTGAACGCAATCCAGAAAAACACCATCGGCGAGGTGCTGGATATTCGCTTCGAAGCCTTCGATGACGAATCCCTGACCGCGAGCATGGTCATCGACCATCGCACCCACCAGCCTTATGGCCTGTTGCATGGCGGCGCCTCGGTGGTGCTGGCCGAGAGCGTCGGTTCCATGGCCAGCTTCCTGTGCATCGACTCCAGCAAGTTTTACTGCGTGGGCCTGGAAATCAACGCCAACCATTTGCGCGGTTTGCGCAGTGGACGGGTGACGGCTGTGGCCAAGCCCATTCACATCGGCCGCACCACCCACGTCTGGGACATTCGCCTGACCAGCGATGAGGGCAAGGCCAGTTGCGTTTCGCGCCTGACCATGGCGGTGGTGCCGCTGGGTGAGAATCCACCCGGACGTTGATACAACACCCTGTAGGAGCGAGCAGGCTCGCTCCCACAGGATCTGTATTCGTGTGACCGGACTGTCATCATTCCTGTCAGTTACGGTCATTGCTGCTGTACGCGGTCTTACGGACAATCAACGCCCTGTTCTCGCTCATGGATTTGCCGGTTATGTCGCAACAGATATTTTTCGCCCACGCCAACGGATTCCCTTCGGGCACCTATGGCAAATTGTTCGCGGCGCTGGCGCCCGAGTATCAGGTGACGCATCTGGAGCAACATGCCCATGACCCGCGTTTTCCGGCGGACGACAACTGGTACAACCTGGTGGATGAGCTGATCCATCATCTGCGCCAGCAATCCGCGCCCGTGTGGGGTGTCGGTCATTCTTTCGGTGGTGTTTTGCACCTGCATGCGGCCTTGCGCTGCCCCGAGCTGTACCGCGGGGTGGTCATGCTCGATTCACCGGTACTGACCCGCGCGGATCAATGGGTTATCCGTGCCGCCAAGCGTTTCGGTTTCATCGATAGGCTGACCCCGGCTGGCCGCACACTGGGAAGGCGTGAAGAGTTCGCCGATCTTGAAAGCGCCCGGCGCTATTTCGCCGGCAAGACCCTGTTTCGTGGTTTCGATCCGGACTGCTTCGATGCCTACCTGCAGCACGGCTTGCAGCAAGTCGGCGACAAGCTGCGCCTGCGCTTCGATCCGGCCACGGAAATCAGCATCTACCGTGGTGTCCCTCACACCAGCCCTGGCCGCACCCGGCAATTGCAGGTGCCACTGGCGGTGGTGCGCGGGCACAAGAGCCGGGTGGTGATGCGTCATCACGCCAGCTCGGTCGGGCGCATGCCCCAGGGCGAATCCCTGTCCATGCCCGGTGGCCATATGTTCCCCCTCGAACGTCCCCAGGACACGGCCGCGATGCTGAAAAAACTGTTCAGCCGCTGGGACGGTCGCCAACAGGATTGCGCATGAACCACGTTGTCGAAGAAGTTCGCCTGAGCCTGCCGCATATCGAGTTGGCGGCACACCTGTTCGGCCCGGAAGACGGTTTGCCGGTCATTGCCCTGCATGGCTGGCTCGACAACGCCAACAGCTTCGCCCGGCTGGCGCCGAAGCTCAAAGGCCTGCGCATCATTGCCCTGGACATGGCCGGTCACGGTCACTCCGGGCATCGCCCGATAGGTGCCGGCTACGCCATGTGGGATTACGCCCACGATGTCCTGCAAGTCGCCGAACAACTGGGCCTCAAGCGATTTGCGCTGTTGGGGCACTCCATGGGAGCGATTGCCTCCGTGATCATTGCCGGGTCGTTCCCTGAGCGTGTCACTCATCTGGCATTGATCGACGGCGTCATCCCGCCTACCGACAAAGGTGAAAACGCTGCCGAACGCATGGGCATGGCCCTGCAGGCGCAACTGGACCTGCGGGAAAAACGCAAGCCGGTCTACAGCACCCTCGAACGGGCTGTCGAGGCCAGAATGAAAGGGCTGGTGGCCGTCAGCCGCGAAGCCGCCGAACTGCTGGCGCAACGTGGCCTGATGCCGGCACCCGGTGGATACACCTGGCGAACCGACAGCCGCCTGACGCTGCCATCGCCCCTGCGCCTCACCACCGAGCAGGCCATGGCCTTCGTCCAGCGCATCGCTTGCCCGGCAAAGTTGGTAGTGGCCGGCGGCGGCATGCTCGCCAAACATCCTGAACTGCTGGAGCGTCTACCCTTTAGCCGTGAGCAGCTGCCAGGCGGCCATCATTTGCATCTGAATGACGAGCACGGCGCCGATCTTGTCGCAGACTGTTTCAATCGGTTCTTTGCCATTCCTTGACTTGCGCCGGGCAACTGTCGAGGCTGGGCGGCTTGAAACGGGAGACCACCATGATGGATCTATACACCGCCACGACCCCCAATGATCGCAAGATCTCAATCGTGCCCCAGGAACCCAGGGGGCGAGCCTTCAGTTTCGATAACGCCATGCTGACCCAATGAGTCTGCCGATGCGATCTCTCAGCCTGCTGGCGCTGTTCAGTTTCAGTCCCTTGTTGTTTGCCGCTGATGTTCCAGGCAGTCAGGATCTGCCGATCGTGCCACGCATGGTCGATGCGCAGATCGTCGACTATCGCCCGGCCGTGGAACTGGAGCGGATTTATCCTCTTGGCTCGATCCGCAAGATCAGCGGCCAACTACGCTTCGACAGCCAGGTCAGCGCCCGTGGCAATACCACCTCAGTGACCTACGAATTGCCACCGGAACATTCCGCCATCGACGCTTTCACCGCCGCCCGCGAAGCCTTGCAGAAGCAGGACGCCCAGTTGCTGTTCTGGTGTCAGGCCCGGGATTGCGGCGAAAGCAGCCTGTGGGCCAACGAGGTGTTCGGCAATGCCAAGCTCTACGGTTCCGACAACGAACAGGCATACCTGCTGTTGCGTCTGGCGGCACCGAAGGACAACACGCTGGTGGCGCTTTACAGCATCACCCGTGGCAATCGCAAAGCCTACGTGCATGTCGAACAGTTCGAGGCGGCGGCCCCGCTGGGCGATTTGCGACCAACGTCCGCGACCTTGCTGCGCGAACTCAAGAGCACCGGCGAACTGGACTTCCCCACACTGACCGACGCATCGGATGAAACCTGGGTGCGCCTGATTTCCCGTGGCCTGAACCTCGACGCAACTTTACGGGTCAGTCTTTCAGGACCGAAGGCCGAAGACTGGCGCCAGGCCCTGATCGGGCAGGGCGTGCGTGCGGCACGCATGGAAACCGGCAGCGCCGAAGGCTCTGGCCTGCACTTCCAGCTACTGCGATAACCCTCCGAAAGGCGAACGCGTTCCGCGCGTTCGCCTATTCTTTTTCGGACGGACTTTTCCCTTCCTTTTTTCAGGACAATGGATGATCAATAACGATCGGATGCTGGTGCAGATCCTGCTTTTGGTGCTGTTCGGGGCGAGCGTCTGGGTGATGGCGCCGTTCTGGTCGGCGCTGTTCTGGGGCGCGGTGCTGGCCTTTGCCAGTTGGCCGCTGATGCGCCTGCTGACCCGCTGGTTCAATGGCCGCGAATCCCTGGCGGCCGCGGTGTTGACCGTGGGCTGGATGGTACTGGTGGCGGCGCCCCTGGTCTGGCTGGGGTTCAACCTGGCCGATCATGTGCGTGATGCCACGGCGTTCATCAAGGATGTGCAGGTCGATGGCCTGCCGGAAGCGCCCGCCTGGCTGGGCAGCATTCCGTTGGTGGGCAAGCGTCTGATGGAGATCTGGAACAGCATCGACCAGCAGGGCGCGGCCATGATGGTGTCGCTCAAACCCTATCTCGGGCAGGTCGGTAACTGGCTGCTGGCGCGCAGCGCACAGATCGGCGGTGGCGTACTCGAGCTGACCCTGAGCATCGTTTTCGTGTTCTTTTTCTATCGCGACGGGCCGCGACTGGCGGCTTTCGTCCATAGCCTGCTGGAGCGCCTGATCGGCGATCGCGCCGGCTACTACATCGAGCTGGTTGCGGGCACCGTGCAACGGGTGGTCAACGGGGTAATCGGTACCGCTGCGGCCCAGGCGATTCTGGCGCTGATCGGCTTCCTGATTGCCGGGGTTCCGGGGGCCCTTGTACTGGGCATCGTAACCTTCCTGCTCAGCCTGATTCCCATGGGACCGCCGCTGGTGTGGATTCCGGCCACGGCCTGGCTGGCCTGGAAAGGTGACTACACGATGGCGGCGTTCCTCGGTATCTGGGGCACTTTCATCATCAGCGGCGTGGACAACGTGCTCAAGCCTTACCTGATCAGTCGCGGCGGGAATCTGCCCTTGGTGATCGTGCTGCTTGGGGTGTTTGGCGGGTTGCTGGCGTTTGGTTTCATCGGCCTGTTCATCGGGCCGACATTGCTGGCGGTGGCGTACAGTCTGCTGACCGACTGGAGCAAGAGTCAGGCGCGGGTCTGAGACCTGTGCTGATTCGAGGAAGTGGCGCGGGAGGGCGGGAAAACAGCTCGCGTTGATCTGCCGGACGGATGATGGGGACCGTCAGACCAACGCCAGGCTGTAAAGGCGATCCGGGCTTCCTTGCCCGACTCGTGAAGCTGTGAATCAGAACTTGGCTTCGGCATCCAGTTGCAGGGTGTTGATGTCCGAATCTTTCTTGTTGATGTTGGCGTTGGTCTGGTCCGAGGTTGCCATGAAGTAGGTGGCACCCAGGGCGAAGTTCTTGTCCAGCTCGTAGCTCACTTTCAGCTTGCTGCCGCGCGAACCGGTGAAGCCGTTGGCGAAGTCGGAGTCGGTGAAGGCACCCACCACCGAGTTACGCTGCACGTCGCGGTAGTTGTAGTCGATGGCGAAGCCGTAGACTTTGGTCTTCACACCAGTCAACCAACCAGTGTCCTGGTCGTTGCTGGCGTCCTTGTTATTGACGTACTGACCGTACAGCGAGAGCGGTACTGCCAGGCCACCGATGTCCAGCTGACCGAAGCCTTCGTACAGCTTGAACTGCTCGTTCGGGCTGTTGCCGTTGATCGCCAGCTGGCCTGGGATCACGCCGGCAACCGGAGTGATGTTGTCATCGTTGTCGTAACCGTAGACGCTGCCGCCCAGGGTCATTTTCAGGTTGTCGGTGATGGCAAAGCGCGCGCCCAGCTGGCCGGCGTACAGACGCAGGTCGTGTTTGAACTGCACGCCCTCGCCATCGACGTTGTCCTTGAGGGTGTAGTGACCGGCGCTACCGAACAGTTCGGTGTTGCCGCTCAGCGGGTACTTGTACGAGAGCGACAGACCTTCGGGGCTGATGTCGCTATCCCAGATGATGTCGCCCATGCTCACCCATTGCTGTGGCATCTTGCCGCCAACGATGTGCAGGTTCTTGATGGCGTCGGGGTGGTAGTCGACGTAACCCTGGTCCAGCCAGATCTGCTTCTTGTCGAAGTAGTTGTCCAGGCTCTGGTTGGTGGAACGCGGGTCATCGTTGTTGCCGGTGGCGATACGGATACCGGTATCAACCTGCGGGTTGATCTCGGTGTAGGCACCCAGGCGGGCACGAACGCGCTGACGGTTCTGGTCCTTGTTGTTCGGTACGCCGTCGTTTTGCACGGTTTCCTGACGGAAACGCACGTCGCCCTTGAATTGGGTCTTGGCAGCCCAGGCGAGCTTCTGGTCGAAAGTGCTCAGCTCATTGGTTTTCTTCGCAGTTGCTGCGATTTGCTCGTTGGTCTCTTGCTGAGCCTGACGGGCGATTTGTTGGTCTTTCTGATCGCGGGCCAGTTCGGCTTGCAGTTCGGTGTACTGGGCGTTGGTAATCGAGCCGTTAGCCTTGAGCATGTCGAGCAGTTTGGCGTCGACTGCGGCAGTGGCCGGAACACTCATGGCCAACAGCAGGCCACCACACAGGGCCGCCGCAGTTTTCGTGGAAGCAAGACGCATATCAATCTCCGAAGATGAGAGTGGATGGCTTGAGCCATCCAGGGCACAACCGACCATTGATGGACGGAAAACAGTGACCGGGCTATAACCCGGCGCTCTAAAAACAGGCGCCAGTATCGCGATGGTTTATTACAGAGCGGTGGCAATGTGATGGCATGTCGGTGACGATATGAAGTCTTTCCGAACTATTGAGCTAGAGCGTTGTCATCGGTTTTCGGGTGTGCATTGGAGGGCGATAAGCGATACTCGCGAGGCTTTCATACCCTGAACGAGTGAGGACGGTGATGCCGTTGCAATGCCTGCAAAGTCTGTCCGAAGTGACCGCCGAAACCTGGGACGCCCTGGTGCCCGAGGACCAGCCGTTTCTCAGTCACGCCTTCCTGAGTGCGTTGGAGGACAGTGGCAGTGTGGGTCCTCATTCCGGCTGGCAAGCCGAGCATTTACTGCATGTCGAAGGCGATCGATTGATTGCCGCCTTGCCGGGTTATCGCAAATGGCATTCCTACGGCGAGTACGTGTTCGACCACGCCTGGGCCGACGCCTGCGAGCGCGCCGGGATCGATTACTACCCCAAGTTTCTTTCCGCCGTGCCGTTCAGTCCGGTCAGTGGCCCGCGATTGCTGGCTGCCCGTGTCGAGGACGGTTTCGAGTTGCTCAAAAGCCTGCCGGGTTATCTGGAGATCGAACAACTCTCCAGTGCTCACATCAATTTCACCGACCCTTTCACCGATGCCGCCTTGGCCGAGCAGCCAGGCTGGCTGCAACGTATCGGCTGCCAGTACCACTGGCAGAACCGCGACTATCGGGACTTCCAGGATTTCCTAGATGCCTTGAGCTCGCGCAAGCGCAAACAGATGCGCAAGGAACGCGAGCAAGTGGCGGGGCAGGGCTTTGAGTTCGAATGGCTGGAAGGGCGGCAACTGACCCAGGCGCAGTGGGATTTTGTCTATGCCTGCTATGCCAATACCTACGCGGTACGCCGGCAGAGGCCTTACCTGACGCGGGAATTTTTCAGCCTGCTGGCCGAACGCATGCCGCAATCGATTCGCGTGGTGCTGGCCAAACAAGGCTCACGTCCGGTGGCGATGGCGTTCAGTCTGGTGGGGAAGGACAGTTTCTACGGTCGTTACTGGGGATGCCTGGCGGAGTTTGATCGCCTGCACTTTGAAACCTGCTTCTATCAGGGCATGGACTACGCGATTGTCAATGGCTACCAGCGCTTCGACGCCGGAGCCCAGGGTGAGCACAAGTTGATTCGCGGCTTTGAACCGGTGATCACCCATTCCTGGCATTACCTGCGGCATCCGGGGTTGAAGGCGGCGGTCAAAGACTTCCTTCAGCAGGAGCGGGTAGGGGTGATGGCGTATGCGGAGGAAGCGAGGACGGCTTTGCCTTATCGCCAGGAGTGAATGCTGGTCTCTGTAGGAGCGAGCCTGCTCGCGATGAACTCGAGAACGCCACGGGGTGTCAGACATCCCGCGTCATCGTTGACGTCCATCGCGAGCAGGCTCGCTCCTACAGTGGCGGGGATCTCAAATTCAGTCGATCCCGACAAACCCACCCGTCTGATGCGCCCACAACCGCGCATACAACCCGCCCAGCGCCAGCAGTTCAGCATGGCTGCCGGTTTCCGCAATCCTGCCATTCTCCAGCACCACCAGCCGGTCCATCCGGGCGATGGTCGAAAGCCGGTGGGCGATGGCGATCACGGTCTTGCCCTGCATCAAGGTTTCCAGGCTTTCCTGAATCGCCGCCTCGACTTCCGAATCCAGTGCCGAGGTGGCTTCGTCCATGATCAGGATCGGCGCGTCCTTGAGCAGCACTCGGGCAATGGCGATCCGCTGGCGCTGACCACCGGATAGCTTCACCCCGCGCTCGCCGACATGGGCATCAAAGCCAATACGGCCTTCGGCGTCCGACAGGGTCGGAATGAAACCGTCGGCCCGGGCCTTGTACACGGCCTCCCAGAGTTCGCCTTCGGTGGCGTCGGGCTTGCCGTAAAGCAGGTTGTCGCGGATCGAACGATGCAGCAGGGACGTGTCCTGGGTGATCATACCGATGCGTTCGCGCAGGCTTTCCTGGCTGACGTCGGCGATGTTCTGACCATCGATGAGGATGCGTCCGCTTTCCACGTCATACAGCCGTAGCAGCAGGTTCACCAGGGTCGATTTGCCGGCGCCGGACGGGCCGATCAGGCCGATTTTCTCACCGGGCTTGATGGTCAGGTTAAGGTCGCCGATGACCCCGCTGTGCTTGCCGTAGTGGAAGTCCACATGTTCGAAACGCACTTCGCCACGGCCCACGGCCAGCGGCTTGGCCTGGTCACGGTCGGTGACGCTGACCGGTTGTGAGATGGTCTGCAGGCCGTCCTGCACCATGCCGATGTTTTCGAAGATGCCGGTGACTACCCACATGATCCAGCCGGACATGTTGACGATGCGAATCACCAGCCCGGTGGCCAGGGCAATCGCCCCCACGCTGATCAGCGACTGCGTCCACAACCATAGCGCCAGGCCGGTGGTGCAGACGATCAGCAGGCCGTTGAGGCTGGTGATGACCACGTCCATGCTGGTGACCACACGACCGGCCATCTGGGCCTTTTCGGTTTGTTCCTTGATGGCTTCGCGGGCGTACTGCTGTTCGTAGTTGGTGTGGGCAAACAGCTTCAACGTGGTGATGTTGGTGTAGCCGTCGACGATCCGCCCCATGAGTTTGGAGCGCGCATCGGAAGACCTCACCGAACGGTCCTTGACCCGTGGCACGAAGTAGTAGAGCGAAGCGATGAAGGCGCCGATCCAAGTCAGTAGCGGAATCATCAGGCGCCAGTCGGCTTCGGCGAACAGCACCAGCGAACTGATGGCGTAGATCAGCACATGCCACAGGGCATCGACGGCCTGTACAGCCGAGTCGCGCAGGGAGTTGCCGGTTTGCATGATGCGCTGGGCGATGCGCCCGGCGAAGTCGTTCTGGAAGAAGTTCAGGCTCTGTTTGAGCACGTAACTGTGGTTTTGCCAGAGGATCATGCTGGTCATGCTGGGGCTGAGGGTCTGGTGCACCAGCAGGTCATGCAGGCCGACGAACACCGGACGCAAGATGAGTGCAACCACCACCATCCAGGCCAGTTCGAGGCCGTGTTCCTTGAAAAAGTCGGCGTTGGGCGTGCCTTGGGCGAGGTCGATGATGCGGCTCAGGTAACTGAACAGTGCCACTTCGACCAGGGCGGCGAACAGGCCGACCACCAGCAGGGCGGCGAAGCTGGGCCAGACCTGCTTGAGGTAATAGGTATAGAAGGGCCAGACCCGATTTGGCGGCGCGGCTGTCGGGGCGTCGCGAAAGATATCGATCAGTTTTTCAAAACGGCGATAAAGCATCGTTTTTCCACCCGCGAGCGGGCACTCCTTTTGACGGGTTGAGCGTTGCCGGAAAAACCGGCAACGGCTCGGACATCCATGTCCAGCTTAGTTTCAGTCGATGCGCTTGGCGGACTTGATGAATACAGGGTCAGCCGGCACGTCCTTCATGCCATTGCGCACGGTGGTTGGCGAATTGACGATGATGTCTACCACGTCCATGCCTTTGACCACTTTGCCGAACACCGCATAGCCGTCACCCTGGTCGAGGAAGTCGTTGTCCTTGACGTTGATGAAGAACTGGCTGGTGGCCGAATCCGGCACCGAGGTACGGGCCATCGACAAGGTGCCACGCACGTTGACCAGGCCATTGCTGTGCTCGTTCTTGATCGGCGCCTTGGTGTCTTTCTGCTGCATGGTCTGGGTGAAACCGCCGCCCTGGACCATGAAGCCCGGAATCACGCGGTGGAAAATCGTGTTGTTGTAGAAGCCGCTGTCTACGTAATCAAGGAAGTTCTTGGTACTGATCGGGGCCTTGACCGGGTCCAGTTCGATTTCGATCTGGCCGTTGGTGGTTTCCAGCAATACATGCGGCGCCTTGGCAGGCGTTGCCGCCATCAGGTTGGCGGCAAACAGAACGGAGCCAGCGGCGAGGGCGATTTTTTTCAGCATGGGTCAGTGATCCTGAGTGGGGTGGTTTCAACGGTGGTGAGGAAATCCAGCAGTGTCTGGTTGAAGCGTTCGGGCTGGTCCAGCGGGGTGGCGTGACGCGAGTCGGCGATCACCACCAGTCGCGCATCGGGCAGCAGCTTTACGTAATTTTCCTTCAGCGAGACCGGCGTGTAGTCATGGTCGGCGCTGACGATGAGGGTTGGACAGGACACCTTCGACAGTCGTTCCTGAACCCCCCAGCCAACGATGGCATTGAAGCTGGCGAGATAAGCATGTTTGTCGTTTTTTGCCCAGCGCTCGGCCATCTTTTCTCGCAGGTCGGCCTGCTCGGGTTCGGGGAACAATTTGCCGCCCAGGGCCTTGCCGATGGTGCGCAGACTGAGGGCATGCATCAGGCTCCAGCGCTTGAACCACTGCCAGTAGTCGTCGCGGCTGCGCAGCTTGACCTCTGGCGCGCTGTTGACGATGCACAGGCTCTTGAGCAGTTGCGGCTGATCCACGCCCAGCTGGAAGCCGATCATGCCGCCCATGGACAGGCCCACGTAATGGACGGGGCCGAGGTTCAGGTGTTCGATCAACGCCACCAGGTCGGCGCTGAACCCGGAGATGCTGTAACGCTCGCGAGGTTTGTCGGAGCGCCCGTGACCGCGTACATCGGGGACGATCACCCGGTAGCGCGTGGTCAGCGCGGGGATCTGTTTTTCCCAGTCCAGGGTGCTCGACCCCAGGCCGTGGACCAGCAGCAGCGGCGTGCCGTGGCCATATTCCTCATAGTGCAGGTTGCAACCTTCGTGTTCGAAATAGGCCATGCATACACTCCGTGTCAGGCTTGTTCAGGGGCGGCGAACGGTGCGTCCAGCGGCGCGGTGTCGAAGGTACGCAGCAGTTCGATGAGGATCTGCGTGGCCGGCCCCAGGGGTTTGTCCTTGTTCGAGTACAGGTAAAAACTCGGGTTTCGGCTGCCGCCCTGATCCAAAGGTAGCAGCTTGAGCGTACCTTCCTTGAGTTCTCGTTCGATCATGTGCCGTGGCAGCCAGGCAAAGCCCAGGCCGCTGCCGACGAACGTCGCGGCAGTGGCCAGGCTGCCGACGGTCCAGCGTTGCTCGGCGCCCAGCCAGCCGACGTCCCGGGGTTGCTGGCGACCGGAGTCGCGGATCACCACCTGCAGCTGGCTTTCCAGGTCCTGGAAATTCAGCTCGCGATTGAGCCGGTGCAACGGGTGTTCCGGGTGGGCCACCGCGACGAACTCGACGTCGCTCAACTCCGCGCCCAGGTAGCCGGGAATGCTGAAACCGCTGATGGCCAGGTCGGCCACGCCTTCGAGCAATACCTCTTCGACGCCTGACAACACCTCTTCGCGCAGACGCACCCGACAGCCGCGGCTTTGCGGCATGAAGGCGGTCAGGGCGCGGACGAGGCGGGCGCTGGGGTACGCTGCGTCCACCACCAATCGCACTTCGGCTTCCCAGCCTTGCTCCATGTGATGGGCCAGGTCTTCCAGCTGGCTGGCCTGTTTCACCAGTTGCCGGGAGCGACGCAACAAAACGCCGCCGGCTTCAGTCAGCACTGCCTTGCGCCCGTCGATGCGCAGCAGCGGCACGCCGAGCTGATCCTGCATGCGCGCCACGGTGTAGCTGACCGACGATTGCGAACGGTGCAGTGCCTCGGCGGCCTGGGCGAAGCCACCGTGGTCGACCACGGCCTGAAGCGTTCGCCATTGATCAAGGGTCACGCGGGGCGCTTTCATGATGGGCTCCTGTTGTCCTAAGCTGCGCAGTTCTTATTGGAGACTGCTGCATGAAAAAAATCTGTTTGAGTTTGCTGGCGATGTTGCCGCTGACGGCCTTTGCCTACCCGATCGACGTACAAAAAGAACTCAATGGCCTGAAGATCGACTACACCACTTACGCCACCGATTACGACATGGGCTCCATCACCGTGAACAACTACGGCGATGTCGCTGCCGACTGCGCGGTGGTGTTTCGCAATGGTCCCGAGTCGCCAAAGACCCGTCGGATCAATCTGGCTGCCGGTAAAAGCGCGGACCTTTCCGCCAAGTTCAATCGCAAGATCATCAAGCTGTACATCAGCATGACCTGCAAGCCGCAATGACCTCCAGCGGAGCAGGTTCGCCAGCCATGCTCCGCTTATAAACGAATTTATTGATCGGTTATAGCAGTTATTTGCGCTTTTTTATCGATATGACGCTGTTTAACCTTCACTCCATCGCCTTACAGCATTCTCAGATGGAGCCTACAAACCATGTCCCGCGTCCTGATCATCGAAAGCAGCGCCCGTCAGCAAGACTCGATTTCCCGTCAACTGACCCAGACCTTCATCAATCAGTGGAAAGCCGCGCACCCGAAGGACGAGATCACCGTCCGTGATCTGGCCGTCAACCCGGTGCCGCACCTGGACATCAACCTGTTGGGCGGCTGGATGAAGCCCGCCGATCAGCGCAATGACATCGAACAGCTGTCCCTGGAACGCTCAAACCAGCTGACTGATGAGCTGCTGGCCGCCGACGTGCTGGTCATGGCCGCGCCGATGTACAACTTTGCGATTCCGAGCACTCTCAAGGCCTGGCTCGACCATGTACTGCGTGCCGGCGTGACCTTCAAGTACACCGAAACCGGTCCACAGGGTTTGCTCAGCGGCAAGCGCGCCTACGTCCTGACCGCTCGTGGCGGGATTTACGCCGGCAGCACCGCCGACCACCAGGAACCTTACCTGCGTCAGGTCATGGGCTTCATCGGCATCCACGACGTGACGTTCATCCACGCCGAGGGCATGAACCTGGGTGGCGACTTCCAGGAGAAAGGCCTGAATCAGGCGAACGCCCGGCTTTCCCAAGTGGCCTGATGTGTTAATCGCCAGATAATCACCGGATGGTCTAGTGACCTGGCGCAACCCTTCAAGCCTGTACGCGCATCGAATCTCCCCTTGCACTTCTGCTCCTGAGTGCGTTGGCCCGATTGAACGCTTTAGCGAGATCGGGCTTTTTTTTGCCCGTGATTTGATGAATCCGCGCCTCCTTCTGTAGGAGCAAAGCTTGCTCGCGATAGCACTGGATCAGTTGCATCAATGTGGACTGACACTCAGCCATCGCGAGCAAGCTTTGCTCCTACAGGAGGTGGTGCGATCGACAGCAAAACCCGCTATCGTCGCCGCCATTCGAAACGAGGCGAGCATGGGCTATCTACTTTTTGTCACGCTGATTCAGGCGTTTTCCTTCAGTTTGATCGGCGAGTACCTGGCCGGTCATGTCGACAGTTACTTCGCGGTGCTGGTGCGCGTGCTGCTGGCGGGGCTGGTATTCATTCCGTTGACGCGCTGGCGGTCGGTGGAACCGGCGTTCATGCGCGGCATGCTGCTGATCGGTGCATTGCAGTTCGGCGTGACCTACGTCTGTCTGTACCTGAGTTTCCGCGTTCTGACGGTCCCGGAGGTGTTGCTGTTCACCATCCTTACGCCGTTGCACGTGACGCTGATCGAAGATGCGTTGAACCGGCGCTTCAATCCTTGGGCCTTGATCGCGGCGCTGGTGGCGGTCGCGGGGGCGGCGGTGATTCGTTATGACCGTATCAATCCGGACTTCTTCATGGGTTTCCTGCTGCTGCAGCTGGCCAACTTCACTTATGCCGCCGGACAGGTGCTGTACAAGCATCTGGTGGCGCGCCACCCGAGCGACCTGCCGCACTACCGGCGCTTCGGCTATTTCTATCTCGGCGCGCTGGCGGTGGCATTGCCGGCATTCCTGTTGTTCGGCAAACAGAACTTCCTGCCGGAAGCGCCACTGCAATGGGGCGTGCTGTTGTTCCTCGGCCTGGTATCGACCGCACTGGGGCTTTATTGGTGGAACAAAGGTGCCTGCCTGGTCAACGGCGGGACACTGGCAGTGATGAACAACCTGCATGTGCCGGTGGGCTTGCTGATCAATCTGCTGATCTGGAATCAGCACGAGGAATTGGGGCGGTTGCTGCTGGGCGGGTCGGTGATTCTGTTGGCGGTGTGGATCAGCCGACTCGGCATCAGGCCCGCTGCAGTCCGCTCTTCGTAGGAGCGAGGCTTGCCCGCGATGGCGGTGCGTCAGGAAACGATGATTTCGATTGACACTACGCCATCGCGGGCAAGCCTTGCTCCTACAGAGACGTGGCCGTGCTTACATAATGTGTTTTTCAGGCTCGGGGATATGACTCGCCCCCAACACCGCCGGCAACAACCCGGCCCGTAGATCCGTACCGCTGGGCTGCTGATAAAGGCTCAAGCCAAACTCCGGCAACACCGCCAGCAGGTAATCAAAAATATCCCCCTGAATCCGCTCGTAATCCGCCCACGCCGTGGTGCGGGTGAAACAGTAGATTTCCAGCGGGATGCCTTGGGCCGTCGTCTGCATCTGCCGGACCATGCAGGTCATGTTCGGCTGAACCTCCGGGTGGCTCTTCAGATACGCCAGCGCATAGGCGCGGAACGTGCCGATATTGGTCATGCGTCGACGGTTGGCTGACATCGCCGCGACATTCCCCTGGGCTTCGTTCCAGGCCTTGAGTTCGGCCTGTTTGCGGCTGATGTAGTCGGTCAGCAAGTGTACCTGGGACAGTTTTTGCTCTTCGTCATCACGGATGAAGCGCACGCCACTGGCATCGATGAACAGGGAGCGCTTGATCCGTCGACCACCGGACTGCTGCATGCCGCGCCAGTTCTTGAACGATTCGGACATCAGGCGCCAGGTAGGGATCGACACAATTGTCTTGTCAAAATTCTGCACTTTGACGGTGTGCAAGGTGATGTCCACCACATCGCCATCGGCACCCACCTGCGGCATTTCGATCCAGTCGCCGACCCGCAGCATGTCATTGCTGGTCAACTGCACGCTGGCGACGAACGACAGCAGCGTGTCCTTGTAGACCAACAGGATTACCGCCGACATGGCACCCAGACCTGACAGCAGCAACAAGGGCGAGCGGTCGATCAGGGTGGCGACAATGATGATCGCGCCAAACACGTACAAAACCATCTTCGCCAGTTGCACGTAGCCTTTGATCGAGCGGGTGCGCGCGTGTTCGGTACGGGCGTAGATGTCCAGCAAGGCATTGAGCAGGGCGCTGATGGCCAGCACCAGGAACAGAATGGTGAACGCCAGCGCTACGTTTCCGAGGAAATTCAGCGCGGTTTTACTCAGTTCCGGCACCAGGTGCAGGCCGAACTGGATCACCAGCGATGGCGTCATTTGTGCCAGGCGCTGAAACACCTTGTTATGGCGAAAGTCGTTGATCCAGTGCAGGGCTGGCTGACGGCCGAGCATTCGGCTGGCATGCAGGATCAGGTAGCGTGCCACTCGTCCGAGCATCAGCGCGATGACCAAAAGCACGACCAGGGCCAGGCTGGCTTGCAGCAGCGGGTGCTGTTCGAGGGTGCCCCAAAGGTCTTGGATGTTGAGCCAGAGCTGTTTGATATCCATGGGTAGAAACGATTCTTCTGTAAGACGCGACGGGCGATTAGAGCATTTAAGACACTTTCTATTACGGTCGATGACAAATCAGGCAACAAAAAAGCCACTGTTTGCTGCCGATTGCATAAAGAAACTCGGCCTACGCGCTCGAAACCGTTACCCTATGCAGCTGATTTTTTGCATTTCTTCGAGGTAGCACCCGTGTTTTCCGAATTCGCCCTGCACGAACGCCTGCTCAAAGCCGTGGCCGAACTGAAATTTGTCGAGCCAACGCCTGTGCAAGCAGCGGCCATTCCGCTGGCGCTCCAGGGGCGTGACCTGCGGGTGACGGCGCAAACCGGTAGCGGCAAGACCGCGGCCTTTGTCCTGCCGATCCTCAATCGCCTGATCGGCCCGGCGAAAATCCGCGTCAGCATCAAGACCCTGATCCTGCTGCCGACCCGCGAACTGGCCCAGCAGACCTTGAAGGAAGTGGAACGCTTTTCGCAGTTCACCTTCATCAAAGCCGGCTTGATCACTGGTGGTGAAGACTTCAAGGTCCAGGCCGCCATGCTGCGCAAGGTGCCGGATATCCTGATCGGTACGCCGGGCCGGATGATCGAGCAACTAAACGCCGGCAACCTGGACCTCAAGGAAGTCGAAGTACTGGTACTCGACGAAGCGGACCGCATGCTCGACATGGGTTTCGCCGATGACGTGCAGCGCCTGGTGGACGAATGCCCGAACCGCCAGCAAACCATGCTGTTCTCCGCCACCACCGGTGGTTCGGGGCTGCGCGAAATGGTTGCCAAGGTCCTGAACAACCCTGAGCACCTGCAACTCAATGCGGTCAGCCAACTGAACGAAACGACCCGTCAGCAAATCATCACCGCTGACCACAACCAGCACAAAGAACAGATCGTCAATTGGCTGCTGGCCAACGAGACCTATCAGAAGGCCATTATCTTCACCAACACCCGGGCCATGGCCGACCGTATCTACGGTCGCCTGGTGGCGCAGGAATACAAGGCGTTCGTGCTGCACGGCGACAAGGACCAGAAGGATCGCAAGCTGGCGATCGACCGTCTGAAGCAGGGCGGGGTGAAGATCCTCGTGGCCACTGACGTTGCCGCCCGTGGCCTGGACGTCGACGGCCTCGATCTGGTGATCAACTTCGACATGCCGCGCAGCGGCGACGAATACGTGCACCGTATCGGTCGTACCGGTCGCGCCGGCAACGATGGCCTGGCCATCTCGCTGATCTGCCACGGTGACTGGAACCTGATGTCGAGCATCGAGCGCTACCTCAAGCAGAGCTTCGAGCGCCGTACCATCAAGGAAGTCAAGGGCACTTACGCCGGACCGAAGAAGGTCAAGGCTTCGGGCAAGGCCGCCGGCACCAAGAAGAAAAAGACCGACGTAAAGGGTGACAAGAAAAAAGTCGCCGCCAAGACCCCGACCAAGCGCAAGTCCGCCAACCGTCCGAAGGCCGAAGCGCCGTCGCTGGTCAGCAAGGACGGCATGGCCCCGCTCAAGCGCCGCAAGCCGGCGGCACCGGCTGCTGAATAAACATCGCAGCTGAATAAAAAATGCCCGTATCGCAGGATACGGGCATTTTTGTTTAGATGGCCCAAAGCGCGGAGGTAGCGACGGCCCATGCTGGTAATTTCCAATAACGTGCACATTCCGGATGCCGAGATCGAGTTGACCGCCATTCGTGCCCAGGGCGCGGGAGGGCAGAACGTCAACAAAGTCTCCAGCGCCGTACACCTGCGCTTTGACATCCCGGCTTCGTCCTTGCCCGAGTTCTACAAGGAGCGCTTGTTGGCGCTGCGCGACAGTCGCATCACCAGCGATGGCGTGTTGATCATCAAGGCCCAGCAATACCGCACCCAGGAGCAGAACCGCGCCGACGCGCTGCTGCGCCTGACCGAATTGATCCTCAGCGCCACCAAGGTCGAAAAGAAACGCCGCCCGACCAAGCCGACCCTCGGTTCGAAGACGCGCCGGCTTGAAGCCAAAAGCAAGCGCGGCAACATCAAGGCCGGGCGCGGCAAGGTGGACTTTTAGCGCGCGTCCCGAGCCTGACGGTTCTTCGGCGCCTGCCGGTACAGGTAAATGCAGAGCATCAGGCTGCTGATGGCCGCCAGTGCGGCGAACAGAAAGATCGAAGCAAACCCGAAGCCCGCCGCCACAGCCCCCGCCAATGGTCCGGTGATCCCCAGCGACAAGTCGATGAACAGGGAATAGGCGCCGACCGCCGCCCCGCGGCTGGAGGCGGGCACCAGATTGACCGCCTCAACCCCCAGCGCCGGAAACACCAGCGAGAAGCCAAAGCCGCTCAGTGCCGCGCCCGCCAGCGCCCAATGGGCGTCCGGTGCCAGCCACAGCAACAGCAATCCCAGGGTTTCCACCGACAGGCAGGCAATCGCCACGCGAAAGCCCCCCAGACGATTGATCAGGTTGCCGAACAGCAGCCGCGCGCCGATGAAACTGGCGCCGAACAGGCTCAGGCACAACACCGCGTTA
This sequence comes from Pseudomonas putida, assembly GCF_003228315.1. NCBI lineage: Bacteria > Pseudomonadati > Pseudomonadota > Gammaproteobacteria > Pseudomonadales > Pseudomonadaceae > Pseudomonas > Pseudomonas putida. The sequence goes on along the minus strand of NZ_CP029693.1, from coordinate 2,765,934 downwards.
TCCCAGTGTTGGGTGGCGTAATACAGGGTGATAAAGGTCGCGATGGTGCCGAAGCCGATGGAGCCCAGCGCCAGCCCGCAGCCATGGGGCAGCACGCGTCCCAGTACGTGGATGAATGGCAAACGTTCGCCGGCGACGATCGGCGCCGCGGTTTTCGGCCATGCCAGCAGCAGACCCAACAGCGCCAACAACACGATGCTCACGCCCATGCTCCACAAGCCCAGTTGCCCCACCAGCCATACCCCCAGCGGCGCGCCGACCGCCAGTGCGCCGTAACTGGCGATGCCGTTCCAGGAAATCACCTTGGCAGTGTTCGCCGCGCCGACCCGGCCGATGCCCCAACCAATCGAGCCGGATCCCACCAGGCTTTCCGCGCTGCCCAGCACCAGGCGGCCGATGAACAGGCTGGCCAGGCTGACCATCGGCAGGCTCTGGGTCCAGGCCGAAAGCAACATGAACACGCCACTCAGGCCGCAGCCGGCCAGGCCGTACATCACGGCCAGTTTGCTGCCTTTGTTGTCGATGATTTTCCCGGCGTAGGGGCGGCTGAGCAGGGTGGCGAGGTATTGCACGCTGATCACCAGCCCCGCGATCACCGCGCCGAAGCCCAGTTCGCTATGGACGTAGCCGGGCAGCACCGCCAGGGGAATGCCGATGTTCAGGTAGCCGATAAAGGTAAACAGGACGATGGAGACAACTTGCAGCGTGACCGCCAAGGGGCGCTGGTTTTCAGACATGGGGAAAGGTCCACGATAAAGCAGGATTAGATAGGCTGCTTATGATAACGGCGCAGACGCCCGTGGATGGTGAAAAAGTAAAACTATTTGCCAGGCGGATTGCTCAGGGCTTTTCAGGTGCCACCAGCTGCGTGGTGACCAGGGCGGCCAGGGCATTTTCTTCGCTGCCGAAGCGGGCGAGCAGCGCGGCCTGTTTTTCGGGAGAGAGGCGATTCCAGATCTCGATCATCTTCTCGGCGGTGCCGATCAGGACGCTGGCTTGCTCTTCGTTGAATTCATCAGTCATGGCAGGTAACGATTCAGGCAGTGTGGAAAGCGCATGTTAGCGCTTTCCACACGGTCTGTACGGCGGGTGTTTCAGTCTTCGCTGTCAGCCTTGCGACTGTCAGATGCTTCTTTCGGCTCGGGCTGTTGGGCGCCGGCTTGCTGCGTGGTCGTCTGCTCAGGTACGTGCAGGCTTGGGAAGGGGAGATTAGGAATCTCGTGCATGGTTGCGCTCCTCGCTAAGTCTGTTGATAGATCTGGTAGATCCGCGCTTTCAAAAAGCCTGGCAAGGATACAGCACGGGAAATGACAAACAGACTTTTATATCCATTTGTTTCGACAGACGGGATTGTATAGACAGGTCAGTAATAGCCGCGCAGAAACAACTGTAGGAGCGAGCCTGCTCGCGATGGTGTATCAGACAAAGATGTTTTGACTGACACACCATCGCGAGCAAGCTCGCTCCCACAGGGGATCTACAGAGTGCTTTAGATTACTGGCAGACCTTGGCAATCGCCTCGGCCAGCAGATCCAGACGCGTGGCATCAATCCCCGCCACGTTCGCCCGCCCCGTACCGACCATGTACACACTGTGATGCTCACGCAGTTGCTTGACCTGCTCCGGCGTCAAACCGGTGTAGGAAAACATCCCGCGTTGCACGCCAATATGCGCAAAGCGTTCGCGCAAACCATGGGGTTCCAGCGCTTCCACCAGACCGCCGCGCAGTTGGGCGATGCGCAGGCGCATGCTTTCCACTTCATCGGTCCAGAGGTTTTTCAGCTCCGGATCGCCAAGGATGGTCGCCACCACAGCGGCGCCATGATCCGGCGGCGTCGACCACAGGTTGCGGGCGATGTTGGCCAGCTGGCTGCGAATATCCACCAGTTTGTCGGCGGTTTTGGCGCAGACAATCAGCGCGCCGGTGCGATCGCGGTACAGGCCGAAGTTCTTCGAGCAGGAGCTGGTGACCAGCACTTCCGGCAACTGGGCGGCGAACAACCGGGTCGACCACGCGTCCTGCTCCAGTCCATCGCCAAAGCCCTGGTAGGCAAAGTCGATCAGCGGCAGCAGTTCGCGGCGACGCACCACCTCCAACACCCGCTTCCAGTCGTCATGGGACAGGTCGAAACCGGTCGGGTTGTGGCAGCAGGCGTGCAGCAGGACCACATCGCCCTTGGGCGCCTGGTCGAGTGCCGCGAGCATCGCCTCGACATCCAGACGGTTATCGTTGCCCACGTAGGGGTAGTGGCTGACCTTGACCCCGGCTGCCGCAAAAATGGTTTCGTGGATCGGCCAGGTCGGATTGCTCAACCACACGCCACGGCCCGGCAGGCATTGGGCGATGAAGTCCGCGCTCAGGCGCAACGCACCGGTGCCACCCGGCGTCTGGGTGGCGCCGGCGCGGTTGTCGCGGATCAGCGGCGAGTCGGCGCCCAGCACCAGCTCATTGATGACCTTGCCGAAGGCCGGATCGCCATGCCCGCCGATGTAGATCTTGGTGGTCTGGCGGTCAACCAGTCGCGCCTCGGCCAGCTTCACCGATTGAGGAATCGGCGTCAGGCCCTGGGCATCCTTGTAGACACCGACGCCAAGGTCGAACTTGCGCGGGTTCGGATCCTGCGCATAGGCCTCCATCAGGCCGAGGATCGGATCGCCGGGCACCCGGCCAATGGCGTCGAAGTGCATTACTTGCGTCCTTCTGCGGTCTTGGCCACGTCATCAGTGCGTGCGGCCATGATGAAGTCGTTGCGGTGCAGGCCCTTGATCGAGTGGCTCCACCAGGTCACGGTGACTTTGCCCCACTCGGTCAAAAGGCCTGGGTGATGACCTTCGGCCTCGGAGATCTCGCCGACGGCGTTGGTGAACGCCAAGGCGTGCTTGAAATTCTTGAACAGGAAGACTTTTTCCAGCTGCATGATGCTGTCGCGTACTTCGATGTTCCAGTCCGGGATCTGCTTGATCAGCACCGGCAGTTCTTCGTCGCTGACCTGTGGAGCATCGGCACGGCAGGCTTCGCAATGGGCTTGGTTCAATGTGGACATGATGGATTCCTGAAATCTAAGAGTTGGAAATCAGCTGTCAGTGCGACCACGCTAAAGCAAAGCGTAGCTTTCTGACAGGCTCACTTGATCGTAAAAGCGCCGGTTCAGGCGGCTTTGGGTTTTGGCGGAAATTTAGGCGCGTGCAAGCCCATCTGCATGGCTTGCTTGACCATGCCCATGATGTCTTCGTGGGCCAGGTCGAACAGGCGCTTGAGATCCGGCAGGACGAAATACAGCGGCTGCAGGATGTCGATGCGGTAAGGGGTGCGCATGCATTCCAGTGGATCGAACGCCTGATGCTCGGGTTCGTCCGACAGGCAGTACACGGTTTCCTTCGGCGAAGACAGGATGCCGCCACCGTAGATGCGCTGGCCTTGTGGCGTGTCGAGCAGGCCGAACTCGATGGTCATCCAGTACAGGCGCGCCAGGTACACGCGTTCTTCCTTGGAAGCCTTGAGGCCGAGTTTGCCGTAGGTGTGGGTGAATTCGGCGAACCAGGGGTTGGTCAGCAGCGGGCAGTGGCCGAAGATCTCATGGAAAATGTCCGGCTCTTGCAGATAATCCAGCTCTTCGCGGGTACGAATAAAGGTCGCGACCGGAAACTGCTTGCTGGCGAGCAATTCAAAAAAGGTCTGGAAAGGGATCAGTGCCGGAACACGGGCAACCTGCCAGCCGGTGGTTTCACCGAGCACTTTGTTGATCTCGCCCAGTTGCGGAATGCGGTCGTGGGGCAGACCGAGTTTTTCGATACCGTCCAGATACTCCTGGCACGCACGCCCTTCGATCACTTTCAACTGGCGAGTGATCAGCGTGTTCCATACCGCATGTTCTTCTGCGGTGTAGTCGATAAAACCATGCGCATCGGGCTCGCGAGCCACGTATTGCGTCTGCTTCATACTGCTCTCCTGCGGAGGGGGAACGTTCTTGTTATGTACGGCCATGGACTTAGAAATACCCCATGGATCTCGGGTTTGCAGCCGAGGTCCGGTCTCGCTTACAGGAAAATCGCTGAGTAATCGTAAAGTTTTCGTTACGTATGGGTGATGGTCGCGTAGATGTTGAGATTGTCAGGTAGGAAAAGCCGTTCAGCTGTCACATAATCTTGACGACTATCTGAGCACCTCAGTAGAAAATTATCTCTGTGGGAGCGAGCCTGCTCGCGAAAGCGTCGGCACATTCAGCATTGATCTGTCAGACAAATCGCTTTCGCGAGCAGGCTCGTTCCCACAGGTGGTGCACTTCACTCACCGCTTTTTCGGGCCTTTTCATGCGTATCAAAGTCCACTGCCAGAACCGCATCGGCATCCTGCGCGACATCCTCAACCTGCTGGTGGAGTACGGCATCAACGTCGCTCGCGGTGAGGTGGGCGGTGAGCACGGCAATGCCATCTACCTGCACTGTCCGAACCTGATCAACATCCAGTTCCAGGCACTGCGGCCGAAATTCGAAGCGATTGCCGGGGTGTTTGGCGTCAAGCGCGTAGGGCTGATGCCCAGCGAGCGTCGGCACATGGAACTCAACGCCTTGCTGGGCGCCCTGGAGTTTCCGGTGCTGTCGATCGACATGGGCGGGTCCATCGTCGCGGCCAACCGTGCGGCGGCGCAACTGCTCGGGGTGCGTGTCGACGAAGTGCCGGGTATTCCCCTGTCGCGCTATGCCGAAGATTTCGACCTGCCGGAACTGGTGCGCGCCAACAAGTCGCGAATCAACGGGATGCGGGTCAAGGTCAAGGGCGATGTGTTCCTGGCCGATATCGCCCCGCTGCAATCGGAGCATGACGACAGCGAAGCCATGGCCGGCGCGGTACTGACGCTGCATCGCGCCGACCGGGTAGGGGAGCGCATCTATAACGTGCGCAAGCAGGAACTGCGCGGCTTCGACAGCATCTTCCAGAGCTCGAAGGTGATGGCTGCGGTGGTGCGCGAGGCCCGGCGCATGGCGCCGCTGGATGCGCCGCTATTAATAGAAGGCGAAACCGGAACCGGCAAAGAACTGTTGGCGCGGGCCTGTCATCTGGCCAGCCCGCGCGGGCAATCACCGCTGATGGCGCTCAACTGCGCCGGCTTGCCGGAGTCCATGGCCGAAACCGAGCTGTTCGGCTATGGCCCCGGCGCTTTTGAAGGGGCGCGAGCCGAGGGCAAGCTCGGGCTACTGGAACTGACGGCGGGCGGTACGCTGTTTCTTGATGGCGTGGGAGAGATGAGTCCGCGCCTGCAGGTGAAATTGCTGCGCTTCCTGCAGGACGGCTGCTTTCGTCGTGTCGGCAGTGATGAAGAGGTCTACCTCGATGTGCGGGTGATCTGCGCGACCCAGGTCGATCTGTCCGAGTTGTGCGCTCGCGGCGAGTTCCGTCAGGACCTGTATCACCGCTTGAATGTGTTGTCGTTGCACATCCCGCCGCTGCGTGAATGCCTCGACGGTTTGCCGCCGCTGGTGGAGCACTTCCTCGATCAGGCCAGCCGGCAAATCGGTTGCCCGCTGCCCAAGCTGGCCCCGGCGGCCATGGATCGCCTGAGCCATTACCACTGGCCGGGCAACGTGCGGCAACTGGAAAACGTGTTGTTCCAGGCGGTTTCGCTGTGCGATGGCGGGACGGTCAAGGCCGAGCACATTCGTTTGCCGGACTACGGCGTGCGCCAGCCCCTGGGGGATTTTTCCCTGGAAGGTAGCCTGGACGAGATTGTCGGCCGGTTCGAAAAGGCGGTGCTGGAAAGCTTGTATTCCGAGCATCCGAGCAGCCGGCAACTGGGCAAGCGGCTGGGGGTTTCCCATACCACCATTGCCAACAAGTTGCGTGAGTATGAGGTGGGCAAGACCGAGTCTTAGCGAAGGCTTGCTGTGTTAATACCGGCCTCATCGCGAGCAGGCTCGCTCCTACAGGGAATACGCGATCAACTGTAGGAGCGAGCCTGCTCGCGATGGGGGCGGCGGCCATTACCCAGGTCAAGCCTTGCCACCCACCGGCATGACACCGCCGGTTTTTCGTCTCTGACACAATTCCCCCAATCCCCTTCAACGCCCTCAAGTCCTTTGTTTACCGGCCCTCGCGCCGCCAAAAACAAGTTGGTCTGCAAATTGCTTATGGCTCATCAGTACAGCAGTGGGCGGCAAACGTCCGGCAGGCAGAGGATAGATTGTGGACAAGTACCTTTATGTGGCAATGACCGGCGCCAGCCAGAATGCACTGGCGCAAAAGGCTCATGCCAACAACCTGGCGAACATCTCTACCAACGGTTTCCAGAAAGACCTGGAGCAGGCCCGTTCGATGCCGGTGTTCGGCGACAGCTTTCCGGCGCGTGCGTTTGCCATGTCCGAGCGCCCGGCCACCGACTTCACCCCGGGCTCCCTGGTGGAAACCGGCCGTGACCTCGATGTTGCCGTTCAAGGCAACGGTTGGATGGCGGTGCAGAACCCTGATGGCGGTGAGAGCTATGTGCGCACCGGCAGCCTGGTGGTCGATGCGCTGGGTGTGCTGCGTGCCGGCAATGGCATGCCGGTGATCGGCAATAGCGGCCCGATCGCCGTGCCGCCCCAGCAACAGATCGAAGTCGGCGAAGACGGCACCATCAGCATTCGCTCGATGGGCGAAGATCCTCGTGTGATGGCGGAAGTCGACCGCATCAAGCTGGTCAACCCGGACTTCAAGAACATGACCAAGGGCCTGGACGGTTCGATCCACACCAAGGACGGCCAGCCTGCGCAAGCCGATGCCAACGTCAAGCTGGTGTCGGGATTCCTCGAGTCGAGCAACGTCAACGCCGTGGACGAGATGACCTCGGTGCTGGCCCTGTCCAAGCAGTTCGAACTGCACGTCAAGATGATGAACACCGCCAAAGAAGACGACCAGGCCATGGCTCGGGTCTTGCAGATCAGCTAATTACCAGAACGTCGCGCCGTAAAACAGGCGCACGAGGAGAATCGAATGCTTCCGGCTCTATGGGTTGCCAAAACCGGTCTGTCCGCCCAGGACACCAACCTGACCACCATTTCCAACAACCTGGCCAACGTGTCGACCACGGGTTTCAAACGTGACCGCGCCGAGTTCCAGGACCTGCTCTACCAGATCAAGCGTCAGCCAGGCGCCCAGTCGACCCAGGACAGCGAACTGCCGTCGGGTCTGCAAGTGGGTACCGGTGTGCGCATCGTCGGCACCCAGAAAAACTTCACCGCCGGCAGCCTGCAAACCACCGAGCAGCCGCTGGACATGGCCATCGACGGTCGCGGTTTCTTCCAGATCCTGCAACCGGACGGCACCACGGCCTACACCCGTGACGGCACCTTCCACCTGGACTCCAACGGCCAGATCGTCAACGCCAGCGGCTTCGCCCTGCAGCCAGCGATCGTCATTCCGAACGATGCCCAGACCTTCACCGTCGGCAAGGACGGCACCGTGTCCATCACCGTGGCCGGCAACCCGGCTTCCCAGGTGATCGGCAACCTGCAAACCGCCGACTTCATCAACCCGGCCGGCCTGCAGGCCGTGGGTGGCAACCTGTTCCTGGAAACCGGCGCCAGTGGCGCGCCGGAAATCGGCACCCCGGGCCTGGCCGGTTTCGGTACCACGCTGCAGAACACCCTGGAAACGTCCAACGTCAGCACCGTTGAGGAGATGGTCAACATGATCACCACCCAGCGCGCCTACGAGATGAACTCCAAAGTGATCTCCACCGCCGACCAGATGCTCTCGTTCGTTACGCAGAATCTGTAATCAAGTCTACAAGGGGCGGTCATCGGGCCGCCTGCTACACCGTGAGGTAAGGGTCATGAAACGCTTCGTCTCTGTTCTGGCATTGAGTGGGATCACCGCGCTCGCAGGTTGCGTACCGGCGACGCCCAAGCCCAATGACCCTTACTACGCGCCGGTACTGCCGCGAACGCCGCTGCCGGCTGCCGCGAACAACGGCTCGATCTACCAGGCCGGTTTCGAACAGAACCTCTACGGCGACCGCAAGGCGTTCCGGGTCGGTGACATCATCACCATCACCCTGAACGAGAAGACCCAGGCCAGCAAGAACGCCAACTCGCAGGTGGCCAAGAACAGCAAGACCGGCATCGGTCTGACGTCGTTGTTCGGTTCCACGCCCAACACCAACAACCCGTTTGGCAGTGGTGATCTGAGCCTGGAGGCCAGCTATCAAGGCGATCGCGCGACCAAGGGCGACAGCAAGGCGGCACAGGGCAACACCCTGACCGGCTCGATCACCGTGACCGTCGCCGATGTATTGCCCAACGGCATCATCGCGGTGCGTGGCGAGAAGTGGATGACCCTCAACACCGGTGACGAACTGGTGCGCATTGCGGGCCTGGTTCGCGCCGATGACATCTCGACCGACAACACCGTGTCGTCGACCCGTGTCGCCGACGCACGCATCACCTACTCGGGTACCGGCTCGTTTGCCGATGCGAGTCAGCCAGGCTGGTTCGACCGTTTCTTCCTCAGCCCGCTGTTCCCTTTCTAGGTGGCTTTCAAGTTGAGCATGTTGAATTTCAAAAGCCTCATGATGGCCGCCGTTATGTTGTCGGCGGCCTTCAACGCACACGCCGAACGGCTGAAGGACATCGCCAGCATTTCCGGCGTGCGTTCCAACCAGTTGATCGGTTATGGCCTGGTGGTCGGGCTTAACGGTACCGGTGACCAGACGACCCAGACGCCGTTCACCCTGCAGACCTTCAACAACATGCTCTCGCAGTTCGGCATCAAGGTGCCGCCGGGTTCGGGCAACGTGCAGTTGAAAAACGTCGCGGCGGTGTCGGTCAGTGCCGATTTGCCGGCGTTCGCCAAGCCCGGTCAGCAGATCGACATCACCGTTTCCTCCATCGGCAACTCCAAGAGCCTGCGCGGCGGTACGTTGCTGCTGACGCCGCTCAAGGGTATCGACGGCAACGTCTACGCCGTGGCCCAGGGCAACCTGGTGGTCGGCGGCTTCGACGCTGAAGGTCGCGACGGTTCGAAGATCACGGTCAACGTGCCATCGGCCGGTCGTATCCCTGGCGGTGCGTCGGTCGAGCGGTCGGTGCCGAGCGGTTTCAACCAGGGCAACAGCCTGACCCTGAACCTCAACCGTTCCGACTTCACCACGGCCAAGCGCATCGTCGACAAGATCAACGACATGCTCGGCCCGGGCGTGGCCCAGGCCATCGATGGCGGTTCGATTCGCGTGACCGCGCCGCTGGACCCGAGCCAGCGTGTCGACTACCTGTCGGTGCTGGAAAACCTCGAAATCGATCCGGGCCAGGCGGTGGCGAAAGTCATCATCAACTCCCGTACCGGCACCATCGTGATCGGCCAGAACGTCAAGGTTTCGCCGGCCGCCGTGACCCACGGCAGCCTGACCGTGACCATTACCGAAGACCCGATTGTCAGCCAGCCAGGCCCGCTGTCCAACGGGCAGACGGCGGTCGTACCGCGTTCGCGGGTCAACGCCCAGCAGGAAGCCAAGCCGATGTTCAAGTTCGGCCCCGGGACCACCCTCGACGAAATCGTGCGTGCGGTGAACCAGGTCGGCGCGGCGCCAGGTGACTTGATGGCGATCCTCGAAGCACTGAAACAGGCCGGCGCGCTGCAGGCCGACCTGATCGTGATCTGAGGACGGCCAGTATGGATATGTACAAGAGCGGTCGGGTCAGCAGCAGCGATTCGGGTTCGTATTCCGACTTGAACCGGTTGAACCAGCTCAAGGTCGGCGACAAGAACAGCGACGCGAACATGCGCAAGGTGGCGCAGGAGTTCGAGTCGCTGTTTCTCGGCGAGATGCTCAAGTCCATGCGTTCGGCCACCGAAGCGCTGGGCAAGGACAACCCGATGAACACGCCGGAGGCCAAGCAGTACCAGGAAATGTACGACCAGCAACTGGCCGTTTCCATGTCCCGCGAGGGCGGCGGTATCGGTCTGGCGGACGTGCTGATGCGCCAGATGTCGAAGAACAAACCGCTGGCGCCGGGCGAGGCCGCGGCCAATTCCGCGGCCAAGCAGGAAGTCGCCAGGGCTGCCGCGCAAACGCCGGTGGCGGCGGGCACGGTGGCCACCAACGGTCCGCTGTCGCGGGTCAATGGCGAGCGTCCGTTGTGGGCTTCGCGTTCGGTCCACGCGCCGAGTGGCGAGGGCACGCACCGCAATGACATGGAGCTGATCAATCAGCGTCGGCTGGCCTTGCCGCCGAAGTTGGCGGATCGACTGCTCGCGGGGCTGGTGCCTTCGGCAACGACAAACGCCAATACCACGGTTGCAGCGGTCAACAAGACCCCGTTGCCGGAGCGCTTCGCTACCAACGGTTCCGGCGCCCTGTATAACGGCGACTGGCTGGCGAACGCGCAAGCGGCGACCAATGGCCCCCTGCAGATCCAGGGCCGCGCCATTGCACAAATTCCGCTGGCGCCGCCGAAGAAAGCCTTCAGCTCGGCCGACGAGTTCGTCAACACCATGCTGCCGATGGCCAAGGAAGCCGCCGACCGCATTGGCGTCGATCCGCGTTACCTGGTGGCTCAGGCCGCACTGGAAACCGGCTGGGGCAAATCGGTGATGCGCGCCCAGGACGGCAGCAGCAGTCACAACCTGTTCGGCATCAAGGCCGGCAACAGCTGGAAGGGTGATTCGGCGCGCGCGATCACCAGCGAATTCAGGAATGGCCAGATGGTCAAGGAGACGGCGGAGTTCCGCTCCTACGATTCTTACAAGGACAGCTTCCATGACCTTGTGACGCTGCTGCAAAGCAACAATCGCTATCAAGATGTCGTGAAGTCGGCCGATAACCCGGAACAGTTTGTACGCGAGTTGCAAAAGGCCGGTTATGCGACCGACCCGAACTACGCGAGCAAGATTTCGCAGATAGCCAGGCAGATGACGAGTTACCAAAACTACGCCGCGGCGGGCGCCACCACGACGCCTCTATAGACACAAGGTATAAGGTCTGAATCATGAGTTTGCTCAACATCGGAATGTCGGGTTTGTCCGCCAGTCACGCCTCGTTGGTGACTACCGGTAATAACATTTCCAACGTCGACACTGTCGGGTACTCCCGCCAACAAACCGTACAGAACAGCAAGAACTCGATTCAGTACGGCAACGTCTTCATCGGCACCGGCACCACGCTGGCCGATGTGCGCCGGGTGTACAACAGCTACCTCGATTCGCAATTGCAGACCACCACTTCGCTCAACAGTGACGCCCAGGCGTATCTGGGGCAGGCCACCCAGGTGGACAAGTTGCTGTCCGACAGCGGTACCGGTGTGACCAAATCCCTGCAGGCGTTTTTCTCGTCCCTGCAAACCCTGGCCGCCAACTCCAACGACAACGCCGCGCGCCAGGCGTTGCTGACCAATGCCCAGGGCTTGAGCAGCCGCTTCAATGCGATCTCCAAGCAGCTGACCCAGCAGAACACCTACATCAACGATCAATTGGGTTCGATGGCCGACCAGGTCAACAAACTGGCGTCGACCGTCGCGGCCTACAACAAGAAAATCGCCGAAGTCAGCGGTTCGGGTGGCACACCCAACGAGCTGCTGGATCAGCGCAACGAAACTGTTCGCCAGCTCAGCGAGCTGGTGGGTGTTCAGGTCACTGACACCGAAGGTCGCCTCGACATTTACCTGGGCAGCGGCCAGCCACTGGTGGTCGGCGATACCGTCAATAAACTGCGTGTGGCGCCGGACCCGGCCGACCCGACCCGTTCCTCGATCATCATGGATCGCAACGGCTCGTCGATCGACATCACCAACGTGATGACCGGCGGCGAAATGGGCGGCCTGGTGCGTTATCGCAACGAAGTGCTGACCCCTGCGGTCAATGGCCTGGGGCGTATCGCCATGGTCGTGGCCGATCAGGTCAACAAGCAGTTGGGCCAGGGCCTGGATCAGAACGGTAACTTCGGCGCGGCACTGTTCAACAACATCAACAGTGCGGCGGCCATCAGCCAGCGCAGCATCGCCAACGGCAACAACAACCCGGCTTCCGGCAACCTGAACGTCACGATCAATGACACCAGCAAGGTGCAGGCCAGCGACTATCAGGTGACCATCACGGCCACCGGCTACAACGTGCGTCGCCTGTCGGACAACACCGACATGGGTAACTTCGCCTTTGCCACGCCGCCTGCCGCGCAACCGGTCATCGATGGTTTCAGCCTGAGCATCAACTCCGGCACCGTCGCTGCCGGCGACAGCTTCAAGATCACCCCGACCCGCAGTTCCGCCGCGGACATGACCACGGTCATGACCGACACCAAGACCCTGGCCACATCCGCTCCGCTGACGTCCACCAAGGCGTCCGGCAATGACGGTACCGGTGCGGTCAGCCAGCCGAGCCTGAGCACGGCCCTGGATATTTATGACCCGGTGCAGCGCCTGGAAGTGCAGGGCGCGGTCAAGGCTTCGATGCCGGTACGCCTGGTGATGACCAGCGCCAATGCCTACGAAGTGTTCGACTCCAAGGGCACCAGCATCGGCACTGGCAGCATCGTGCCTGGCCAGAACAACGACCTGAACATCGCCGTGCCTTACACCGATGCCGGTGGCAACGCCAAATCCTTCAGCGTGGCGATGACCATCAGCGGCAGCCCGGCGTCGGGCGACAGCTTCAACATCGGCATGACGGCGGCGGACAGCACCGACAACCGCAACGCCCAGGCTTTGCTCGGCCTGCAGTCGAAAGCCACTGTCGGTGCGACCGCCACCAGCCCGGGTGTCAGCTTCACCGATGCCTATGGCGGCCTGGTGACGACCGTGGGCTCCCTGACCAAGCAAGGCCAGCTGGATGCCACCGCCACCGACACCATCATGACCGGTGCGCGCGACGCCCGTGATTCGCTGTCGGGGGTCGACCTCGACGAAGAGGCGGGCAACCTGACCAAGTATCAGCAGTACTACACGGCGTCTTCGCAGATCATCAAGACTGCGCAGGAAATCTTCAGCACCCTGATCAATGCCCTTTAAGGAGCCGTAGAACATGCGCATTTCTACCGCACAGTATTACGCCGCTACGGCTGCCAACTATTCCCGCAACATGAACAACGTCGTGAAGACTGCCGATCAGGCCAGCAGCGGGGTCAAACTCAATACTGCGGCGGACGATCCGGTTGGCGCCGCGCGGTTGTTGCAGCTTGAGCAGCAAAAAGCTCTGCTGGGTCAGTACACCACCAACATCAACGCGTTGAACACCGCTCAGGCGCAGGAAGAAAGCGTGCTGGACAGCATCAACAACGTGATGCAGAAGGTCAGTGAGCTGACGGTGCGCGCCGGTGGCGGTTCGTTGAACGACGACGACCGCAAGTCCATCTCGGCCGAGCTCAAGCAGTCCGAAGAACAACTGCTGACCCTGATGAACAGCAAGGACGCCAACGGCAAGTACATCTTCTCCGGCGCCAGCAACAACACCCAGCCATTTGTGAAAAACAGCGACGGTACCTACAGCTATCAGGGCGACCAGACCCAGTTGGAGCTGAAAATCGGTGACTCGATGTCCCTGGGCTTGAACGATACCGGCTGGGAAGTCTTCCAGCAGGCGATCAACGCGGCCCGCAGTTCCACCACCATGACGGCACCGGCCGTCGACGACGGGCGAGTGTCGCTGTCACCGGGGCTGGTGAATTCCGGTCCGGCGTTCGACTCCAATTTCCGCAGTGGCCAGCCTTACACGCTGTCGTTTACCAGCAGCACGCAATATGTGATCACCGATGCGGCGGGTAATGACGTGACCGCTGAATCGACCGGCGGCGGCAAGTTCGATCCGAATGTCAAAGGCGGGTCCGACATCGACTTCCGTGGCGTGACCTTCAAGTTGGATATCACCTACCAGGCTGGCGACAATCCTTCCGACACCGCGGCTTCCGACGCGGTGATCGCCGGCCACAGTTTCCAGCTGGCAGCCAAGCCGGACAGCTTTGTGGCCAACCGGGCACCGGGTAATACGTCGACCGCCATCATCAGCCAGACGACGGTGACCAATGCCGCCGACTACAAGAACTTTTTCCCGGAAGGCGGAGCGGTCCTGAAGTTCACCGGTCCAGGCACCTTTGAACTGTACGCTCGCCCTTTGACCAGCAGCAGCACCCCGGTCACGACCGGTGCCGTGACCGCCGGCGTGGCCACGGCGGCCGGTGTCAGTTTCACCCTGGGTGGCACGCCGCCAAATCCGGTTGCCGGTGATCAGTTCGACATCGCGGTCAACACGCACCAGACTCAGAACGTGCTCGACACCATCAGCCAACTGCGCGCGGCGCTCGATACCCCGACTCAGGGCAAGCCGGCCCAACAGCGTTTTCTGGAAGATACGATCGCTTCGTCCCTTGCCAACCTGAACAACTCCAAGAACCAGGTCGACCTGGCGCGGGGGGCGATCGGTGCACGGGGCAACGTGATGGATATGCAGACCGAGCAGAACACCAGCACCGGCCTGATCAACGAATCGACCACCAACTCGATCAAGAACACCGATCCGGCGGAAGTGCTGACTCGCCTGACGCTGCAACAGACCATGCTGCAGGCCGCGCAATTGGCCTTTGCCAGGGTTTCCCAGTTGAGCCTGTTCAACAAGCTTTGAGTCGGTCCTGACCGCTCGCGGCCGGCCCCTGTTGCAGGGGGCTGGCTTTTTTTTGGGTTTTTTTTGGGGCTCAAACCGCGCGGGGCAGGGCGCGATCCCGACCACAAAATCAAATAAAGCCCGCATCGGCGAGTGACCCGTCAGTCAAAACGCGCATCTTCACTGTATCCTGTCTGCGGGCGGTGAAGGTGTGAGGGGTGTTCAGGGCCTGTTCCTGAGCCCCGACGTTGCTCTTCTGGGGCCTTGCCCCGACTGTAGACGCCCTCGATTCAGCGAGCGGCGATGTTCAGCTGTTTATTATTGGGAAGCCATAAATGATTGGCATAAAAAATATTGCGAGTTACGTGCCGGCAGCCGGGATTGATAACTATGCCCAGGGTGCAAAGTTCGACAAGGACGAAACCTTCATCCTTGGCAAGATCGGCTCCGCGTTTTTGCCACGCATGGGTGCTGATCAGGAAACCTCCGATCTGTGTGTCGAAGCAGCCAATGCGCTGTTCGCCGCCAATCCTGAACTCAAGCGTGAATCCATCGACTGCCTGATCGTCGTCACCCAGAACGGTGACGAAGAAGGTTTGCCGCATACCGCTGCGATCGTTCAGGACAAACTGGGCCTGTCGACCCATGTCGCCGCTTTCGATATTTCCCTGGGCTGTTCCGGTTACGTCTACGGCCTCTACGCGATCAAAGGTTTCATGGAAGCGGCCGGACTGAAGAACGGCCTGCTGATCACCGCCGATCCTTATTCCAAGATCGTCGATCCGGAAGATCGCAACACCACCATGCTGTTCGGCGATGCCGCCACCGCCACCTGGATGGGCGAAAACGCCGTCTGGCAACTGGGCAAATCGAAGTTCGGCACTGACGGTTCCGGTGCGCCGCACCTGAAAGTCACTGACGGTGTGTTCTTCATGAACGGTCGCCAGGTCTTCAACTTCGCCTTGCTCAAGGTCCCGGCGCATTTGCATGAGCTGCTGGCCGAGTCGAATCTGCAGGCCAGCGACATCAATGCCTTCTGCATTCACCAGGGCAGTGCGGCGATTGTCGATGCCGTTGCCCGTCGCTTCGAAGAAGGCGAGCCGGAGAAATTCGTCAAGGACATGCTCGAAACCGGTAACACCGTGTCGTCGAGCATTCCGCTGCTGTTGCAGAAACATGTGTTCGATTCCACCTGGACCCGCGTCGCCATCAGCGGCTTTGGCGTGGGCCTTTCGTGGGGTTCGGCGATTCTCTATCGCGGCTGATCCACTCGATCGCAGCGGCAAAAAGAACGCCCGGAAATTTCGATTTCCGGGCGTTTTGCTTTTTTTGACGCCGATTTTCTGGCTCTAAACCCTTGAAAACAAAGGGCTGGCACCCTGCCATTAAAAAATTCGAAAAAACCCCTCAAGCAAACCGGTACCACGACGATAACTATTACGTAGGTTCTCTAGGCCAAACCCGACGGATGTCAGGGCCGGAAGCCGAAGTATCCATCCAACGAGGAATTCGTCATGGCTTTAACAGTAAACACCAACCTTGCTTCCTTGACCGTTCAGAACAACCTGAACAAAGCTTCCGGCAACCTGCAGACTTCGATGCAGCGCCTGTCCTCCGGCCTGCGTATCAACAGCGCTAAAGACGACGCCGCTGGCCTGCAGATCTCCAACCGTCTGACCAGCCAGATCAACGGCCTGGGCACTGCCATCAAGAACGCCGGCGACGGTATCTCCATCGCGCAAACTGCTGAAGGCGCGATGCAAGAGTCCACCAACATCCTGCAAAAAATGCGTACCCTGGCCCTGGCTTCCGCCAACGGCTCGCCAAGCGATGACGACCGTAAGTCGAACAACGCTGAATACGCTGCTCTGACTGCAGAACTGACCCGTATTTCCACCACCACCACTTTCGGTGGTCGTAACCTGCTGGACGGTTCCTTCGGTACTACCCAGTTCCAGGTTGGCGCCAACTCGAACCAGACCATCAACATGACTCTGGGCGACGTTTCGGCTAACAACATCGGCTCGCAGCAAGTGAAAAGCGTGGCAATCCCGCCGAGTGCAACCGGTGTAGCCGGTGGTTCCGTCACTCTGGTGGGTGGTGGTCAGACCTCGACTTTCACCGTTGCAGCAGGCGATTCGGCCAAGACTACCGCTGCCCAGATCAACAAAGCCGCTGTTGGTGGCGTGACTGCATCTGCCAGCACCGAAGCACAATTCACCGTCAACACCACCGCCATTTCCGGCTCGGCCACCGGCAGCGCCAACTTCTCGATTCAAGTGGGCACCGGCAGCGCAGTGAACATGGTTGGTGTGACCACCACCGCTGAACTGGCTGACCAACTGAAGTCCAACGCCGCCAAGCTGGGCATCAGCGTTAACTACGATGCCAAGGCAAATACCCTGTCGATCAAATCCGACACTGGCGAGAACATCACCCTGAACAGTGGTGACGCTGGTGCGGTCGCCGGTATCCAGGTTGCCGCCAAAGACGGTTCCGGTAGCTACGGTACTGCGGTTTCCGCCGCTGCAACCGCTATCAAAGTGACTGGTGCTGTGTCCCTGAACTCCGCCAACAGTTACTCGATGAGCGGTGCTGGTGTGACTGGCCTGTTCGCAGCTACCGGTACTACCGCCAGCTCGGCCAAGACTTCGGTTGCCAACACTGACGTGACCACTGCTGCCAACGCTCAGAACGCCATTGATGTGATCACCCAGGCGATCTCGGCTATCGACTCCCAGCGTGCTGACCTCGGTGCGGTACAAAACCGTTTCGACAGCACCGTGGCCAACCTGCGCTCCATCTCGGACAACTCCACTGCAGCTCGTGGCGTGATCCAGGACGTTGACTTCGCGGCAGAAACCGCTCAGCTGACCAAGCAGCAAACCCTGCAACAGGCTTCCACCGCGATCCTGTCCCAGGCTAACCAGCTGCCATCGGCTGTGCTGAAACTGCTGGGTTAATTCCGGCAATTTGGTGAGTGACGGAAGGGCGCGTTTACGTGCCCTTTTGTCTTTTGAGCGACGAGGAGATCTAGCATGGACATGAGCGTCAAGTTGAACCTGTCTTATCCCGCCGTTGCCCCACAAAGCGCAACGCCTGCTGTAACTGACAAAAAAGATCAGCCAAAGACTGAAGCTGTCGAGGCGTCGGGCTCCGAGCCCAAGCGCGACGAACTGCAAAAGGCTGTGACCGATATTCAGGAATTTGTCCAGGCCGCCCAGCGCAATCTGGATTTTTCCATTGATGATTCCACCGGCCGGGTCGTGGTCAAGGTCATCGCCACCGAAACCGGTGACGTGATCCGTCAGATCCCGTCGGAAGCTGCACTGAAACTGGCCCAGAGTCTTTCGGACGCAAGCAGCTTGCTGTTTGACGACAAAGTCTGATCTGGCATGAATTTTGTTGCTGACTGCGCTTGAGGCGCGATTCGTCAAGAAAGCAGCAGCCACAGCACAAGGAGATAGATGATGGCGGGTACAACGGTTAGCGGTATCGGTTCGAACATCGATACCCAGGCGATCGTGAAGTCTTTGGTTGACTCCGAAAGAGCGCCGAAGCAGACGCAGATCAACAACCAGACGCTGAAAGCGACCACCTCGCTGTCGTCTATCGGCAAAATCCAGGCGGCGCTGGATGCGTTCCGTGGCGCACTGGACAACATGAAAACCGCCTCCACTTTCAGCGGTCTGAGCGCTACGTCCTCGGATGAAAAAGTGGCTACCGTGACCGCTGGCAACGGTGCGGCGGCGGGCAACTTCTCGCTGCTGGTCACCCAGTTGGCGACCGCATCGAAAATCTCCTCCAAGGTCTACACCGATGGTGCTTCTTCGATCATCAATGCCGGCACTGTACCGACGACGTTGACCATCAAGCAGGGTAGCGACTCCTTCGATGTCAGTATTCCTGCCAACGCGACGTTGCAGCAGGTCCGTGACTCGATTAACTCCCAGTATGCGAACCAGGGCTTGAGCGCCAACATCCTGACCGATGCCAATGGATCCAGGATGGTACTGACGTCGAGCAAGACCGGTGTCGGTTCGGACCTGACCCTGTCGGGTAACTCCGGCCTTGAAACCGGGACTTCGGTTCTCGCTACCCCGCAAAACGCCAAGTATTCGATCGACGGCGTGACGGGGATGGAGTCAAAGAGCAATACCATTACCGATGCAGTGAGCGGGATTTCGCTGAAGTTGACCGGTGTTTCCCCGATTCCGACTGGCGGCGGTGCGGCCACTCCGGCAACCATCACCGTGTCTGCCAACAGCGCGACGCTGAAGTCGTCGGTCAAGGGCTTCGTCGATACCTACAACGCCCTGATCAAGGCCGCCAACGCCGAGACCCAGGTCACGACCAATGCCGATGGCTCGATCACCTCGGGCGCTCTTACGGGTGACGCCTCGCTGCGCTCCCTGCTGTCATCGGTTCGCACCGAGCTGAACGCAATGGCCGGCACTGGCCAGATGAAGTCTCTGGCACAGTTTGGTGTCGAGACCGACCAGAAGACCGGCTTGCTGTCGATTGACGATAAGGTTTTCGATGCCGCGGCGCTCACCAATGCCGCCGACATCAATGGCATCTTCTCCGGGGATACCGGCTTGCTGGCGCGCATGAAGTCGGCTACCGACAGTTATGCGCAGAAAACCACCGGTGTTTTTGCGGCGCGCTCGGCAAGCCTGAGTGACAGCCTGACTGACTTGAAAAAGCAGCAGGACGCCCTGGATGCGCGGATGGCCAGCCTGCAAACCAGTCTGACCGCCAAATACACGGCGATGGACTCCCTGGTCGCCAGGCTGCGTGCCCAGAGCGACAGCATCATGACCACGCTCAATGCGCTGAACAATCCGAAGTCGAACTGATCCGCATCAGGCGCAAAAAAACCCAGGAAGACTGTCATGACAGCACCTGGGTTTTTTCGTTGGTAATGGTTGCGCGTTAAAGTTATGTGTCGGTCAGTCGACATAAAGATCAGAGCCCACCCAATTCAAGCAGTTGTCTGTCACGAGGTAGAAACATGAACCCCATGAGAGCCCTTCGCCAATACCAGAAGGTCAATTCCCATGCTCAGGTCTCTGAAGCCAACCCCCATCGCCTGGTGCAGATGCTGATGGAGGGCGGGCTGGATCGCATGGCCCAGGCCAAGGGCGCGCTGGAGCGGGGTGATATCGCACTCAAGGGGTTGATGCTGGGCAAGGCCGTGGACATCATCATTGGCCTGCGCGATGGCTTGAATCCGGAAAAGACCGATGATCCGGCTTCGCTGCAGCAGCTCGACAATCTGTATGCCTACATGATGACGCGTCTGATGGAGGCCAATCGCGATAACAAGGCCGAAATCATCGACGAAGTCTCGGGCCTGCTGGAAACCCTGAAAAGCGGCTGGGATGCCATCGCCGGCACCCCCCCACAGGCCTGATGGCCGAGGAAGACGTCATGAGCCAAGCATTGCGACGCATTGAAGAAACCCGTGAAGCCCTTCTCGACGCCCTGGCGGCGCGCAATTGGGATGCGATTGGCGAGCTGGACACGACGTGCCGTGAGTGCGTCGACGAGGTGCTCAGCGAAGCACCGATCGACGAAGAGGCGGTGCGCAGTAATCTGGAAGGGTTGTTGGCCGTTTACAAAGAATTGCTGACGGCGACAATTGGCGAGCGCCAGGCGATCGTCGATGAGATGTCGCAGATCAACCAAGCACAAAAGGCGTCAAAGGTTTACCATCTGTTTGGTTAATTGACGCCGGTTAATCCAAATGTAGTGCGCCATAAATTTGACTGTGCACGGTTTTTTGACTTAACTAGTGGCTGTTCCAGATTTCAGTCGTCTTCAGGCATAGTTCGCCTGCAAGCGTTTAGCTTGCCCCAGCATTTTGGGCATTGAGTTGACTAGGGAAGTTGCTATTGCATGTGGCGTGAAACCAAAATTCTGCTGATAGATGACGATAGCGTCCGCCGCCGCGACCTGGCGGTGATTTTAAATTTTCTCGGCGAAGAAAATTTGCCCTGCGGTAGCCATGATTGGCAGCAGGCTGTCGGCTCTTTGTCATCCAGTCGTGAAGTAATCTGTGTCCTGATCGGGACGGTCAATGCTCCTGGCGCACTGTTGGGCTTGTTAAAGACACTCTCGACATGGGATGAGTTCCTTCCCGTTTTGCTGATGGGCGATAATTCTTCCATCGACCTGCCGGAAGACCAGCGTCGTCGCGTGCTTTCGACCCTGGAAATGCCGCCCAGCTACAGCAAATTGCTCGATTCCCTGCACCGTGCCCAGGTCTATCGCGAGATGTACGATCAGGCCCGCGAGCGCGGTCGCCATCGCGAACCCAATCTGTTCCGCAGCCTCGTCGGCACCAGCCGGGCGATTCAGCACGTGCGCCAGATGATGCAGCAGGTCGCCGATACCGACGCCAGCGTATTGATCCTCGGCGAGTCCGGCACCGGCAAGGAAGTGGTTGCCCGTAACCTGCACTATCACTCCAAGCGCCGCGAAGCGCCTTTCGTTCCAGTGAACTGCGGGGCGATTCCGGCCGAGCTGCTGGAAAGCGAATTGTTCGGCCACGAGAAGGGCGCCTTCACCGGTGCGATCACCAGCCGTGCCGGGCGTTTCGAACTGGCCAACGGCGGCACCCTGTTCCTCGACGAAATCGGCGATATGCCGCTGCCCATGCAGGTCAAGTTGCTGCGCGTGCTGCAGGAACGCACCTTCGAGCGCGTGGGCAGCAACAAGACCCAGAGCGTCGACGTGCGCATCATTGCGGCGACCCACAAGAATCTCGAAAGCATGATCGAGATCGGTACTTTCCGCGAAGACCTCTACTACCGCCTGAACGTGTTCCCGATCGAGATGGCGCCGCTGCGTGAGCGCGTCGAAGATATTCCGCTGCTGATGAATGAGCTGATCTCGCGCATGGAGCACGAGAAGCGCGGCTCGATCCGCTTCAACTCGGCGGCGATCATGTCCCTGTGCCGTCACGGCTGGCCGGGCAACGTTCGCGAGCTGGCCAACCTGGTGGAGCGCATGGCGATCATGCACCCGTACGGGGTGATCGGCGTGGTCGAACTGCCGAAGAAATTCCGCTACGTCGACGATGAAGACGAGCAGATGGTCGACAGCCTGCGCAGTGATCTCGAAGAGCGCGTCGCCATCAATGGCCACAACCAGGACTACACTGCCAGCGCGCTGTTGCCGCCGGAAGGCCTGGACCTGAAGGACTACCTCGGTGGTCTGGAACAGGGTCTGATCCAGCAGGCGCTGGACGATGCCAACGGTATCGTGGCGCGCGCCGCCGAACGCCTGCGTATACGCCGTACCACCCTGGTGGAGAAGATGCGCAAGTACGGCATGAGCCGTCGTGATGGAGATGAACAGGCGGATGATTGACGCCTGTTTTTCAAGTCACTCATTTATAAGCGGTTTTTTTTAGGCACGGGTATTGCTAAGCCCCTCGCAACGTTCCGTTTCACTGACGGTCAGCCAAGCGAGAAAGTACGATGCCCCAAGCCGCCCAGATCTCTCCTGCTCCTGATGCCCTGGGGCACCCGTCGTCCGTAGAGCAGGCGAGCCGGCTTGGCCTCGAGCAGGCGTTCGCCCTGTTCAACCAGATGTCCAGCCAACTGACCAGTTCCTACAGCATGCTCGAAGCCCGGGTCACCGAGCTCAAGGGCGAACTGGCCGTGGTCAGCGCCCAGCGCATGCAGGAACTGGCGGAAAAGGAACGCCTGGCCAACCGCCTGCAAAATCTCCTCGACCTGTTGCCCGGCGGCGTCATCGTCATCGACGCCCAAGGCATCGTGCGCGAAGCCAACCCGGCGGCCTGTGAGCTGCTCGGTCTGCCGCTCGAGGGTGAATTGTGGCGGCATGTCATTGCCCGTTGCTTTGCGCCGCGTGAAGACGATGGCCATGAAATTTCCCTCAAGGACGGTCGACGCCTGTCGATTGCCACCCGCTCGCTGGATGCCGAACCGGGCCAACTGGTGCTGTTGAATGACCTGACTGAAACCCGTCACCTGCAGGATCAACTGGCTCGTCATGAACGCCTGTCGTCCCTGGGGCGCATGGTCGCCTCGTTGGCGCATCAGATTCGCACGCCGTTGTCCGCGGCCTTGCTCTACGCCAGTCATTTGACTGAACAGGCACTGCCGGTCGAAACCCAGCAGCGTTTTGCCGGGCGCCTCAAGGAGCGCCTGCACGAGCTGGAGCATCAGGTGCGCGACATGCTGGTGTTCGCCCGTGGCGAACTGCCACTGACCGACCGCGTCACTCCCGGGCAACTCCTGCAATCCTTGCAGGCAGCGGCCTTGCCCCATGTGCTGGACCTGTCCATCCGCTGGCAGTGCGACAGCCATGCCGGTGAGTTGCTGTGCAACCGCGACACGCTGGTCGGCGCCTTGCTCAATCTCATCGAAAACGCCATCCAGGCCAGTGCCGGCGACGTGCGCCTGAAGGTCCATCTGTATACCCGCGACAACCAGCTGCGCGTGTGTGTCAGCGACAGCGGCAGTGGTATCGACAGCGCTGTGCTGGCGCGTCTCGGCGAGCCGTTTTTCACCACCAAGGCCACCGGAACCGGGCTCGGCCTGACGGTAGTCCAGGCCGTTGCCCGGGCTCATCAGGGCGAGCTGCAATTGCGCTCGCGGCTCGGTCGCGGGACCTGCGCGCAGGTGATCCTGCCGCTTTTTTTCGATGAAGCACGCAGCGCTCAGGGAGCGGAGTGAACGTCATGGGCATCAAGGTTTTACTGGTCGAGGATGACCGCGCCTTACGCGAAGCATTGGCTGACACGCTGCTGCTCGCCGGCCACGATTACAAGGCTGTCGGGTCGGCGGAGGACGCGCTGATCGCGGTCGAGGCTGAAGCCTTCAATCTGGTGGTGAGCGACGTCAACATGCCGGGCATGGACGGACATCAGCTGCTTGGTTTGCTGCGAGCGCGCCAGCCGCAACTGCCGGTGTTGCTGATGACGGCCCACGGTGCGGTGGAGCGGGCGGTGGATGCGATGCGTCAGGGCGCGGCGGACTATCTGGTCAAGCCGTTCGAGCCCAAGGCCTTGCTCGATCTGGTCGCACGCCATGCCCTGGGAAGCCTCGGCGCCGACAGCGAGGGGCCGGTGGCTTTCGAGCCCGCCAGTGCTCAATTGCTGGAGCTGGCCGCACGGGTGGCCCGCAGTGATTCCACGGTGCTGATTTCCGGCGAGTCCGGGACCGGCAAGGAGGTGCTGGCGCGCTACATTCACCAGCACTCCCATCGCGCCAGCCAGCCGTTCATTGCAATCAACTGTGCGGCGATCCCGGACAACATGCTCGAAGCCACCCTGTTCGGCCATGAAAAGGGCTCGTTCACCGGCGCTATCGCCGCGCAAGCCGGCAAGTTCGAGCAGGCCGACGGCGGCACTATCCTGCTCGACGAAATTTCCGAAATGCCCCTGAGCCTGCAAGCCAAATTGCTTCGGGTTCTGCAGGAGCGCGAGGTCGAGCGGGTAGGGGCACGCAAGCCGATCACCCTGGACATTCGTGTGGTGGCGACCACCAACCGTGACCTTGCCGGCGAAGTGGCGGCGGGGCGTTTTCGTGAAGACCTTTACTATCGTTTGTCGGTATTTCCACTGGCGTGGCGACCGCTGCGCGAGCGCACCGCCGATATCCTGCCGCTGGCCGAGCGCCTGCTGGCCAAGCACGTCAATAAAATGAAGCACGCCGCCGCCCGATTGTCGCCGCAAGCGCAGGCCTGTCTGGTCGCTTATCCGTGGCCGGGCAATGTGCGCGAGCTGGACAACGCGATTCAGCGCGCGTTGATCCTGCAGCAGGGTGGCCTGATTCAACCCCAGGATTTCTGCCTCGCCGGCCCGGTTGCCTGTGCGCCATTGCCGGTATCCGCACCCGCTACCGCGCCTGTACGCCCGGTGGAGGTCGAAGCCGAATCGGCCGGAGCGCTGGGTGACGACCTGCGTCGCCGCGAATTCCAGATGATCATCGACACCCTGCGCACCGAGCGCGGCCGCCGCAAGGAAGCCGCCGAGCGCCTGGGCATCAGCCCGCGCACCCTGCGCTACAAGCTGGCGCAGATGCGCGACGCCGGCATGGACGTGGAAGCCTACCTGTTCGCCACCTGATCCCGATCCCCCTGTAGGAGCGAGCCCTGCTCGCGATGGTCGTCAACGATGACGCGGGAAAACAGGGTTTACGCGGTGTCCTTGAGTCCATCGCGAGCAGGCTCGCTCATACAGGGAGCGAGATAGTCCAAACGTTTGTAAGGCTTTTCTGAAAGGTGTCCGCGAGCTGGCACCCTTGTTGCTAACACCTCAGTACCCGCCGAGTGAGCGTCAAAAAATTGCGGGCCGCCAATGAGAGTAGATCATGAGCCAAGGTATTGAATTCAATCGGTTGATGCTGGACATGCGTGCCATGCAAATGGATGCCATGTCCGCGCCGAAATCGACTGCCGCCGTCCCTGAACTGAGTGGCAGCAGCTTTTCCGACATGCTCGGTCAGGCCGTCAATAAAGTGAACGATACCCAGCAGGCGTCCACTCAGCTGGCCAATGCCTTCGAGATCGGCAAGAGCGGCGTCGACCTGACGGACGTGATGATTTCCTCGCAGAAGGCCAGCGTGTCGTTCCAGGCATTGACCCAGGTGCGCAACAAGCTGGTTCAGGCCTACCAAGACATCATGCAGATGCCGGTTTAAGGACGAGATTGAGTCATGGCAGAAGCAGTCGCCGATAACGTTCCGGCCAAGGCCGCGCCGACAGAGGGCAAACCGCCGCTGTTCGGGTTGTCTTTCCTGGAAAACCTTTCCGAAATGACCATGCTGCGTCAGGTCGGCCTGCTGGTTGGCCTGGCCGCGAGCGTGGCGATTGGTTTTGCCGTGGTGTTGTGGTCCCAGCAGCCGGATTACCGTCCGCTGTACGGCAGCCTTGCCGGCATGGACACCAAGCAGGTCATGGACACCCTGGCCGCCGCCGATATTCCCTACAACGTCGAACCCAATTCCGGTGCCTTGCTGGTCAAGGCCGATGACCTGTCCCGTGCGCGCCTGAAACTGGCGGCCGCTGGTGTCACTCCCAGCGACGGCAACGTCGGTTTCGAGATCCTCGATAAGGAGCAGGGCCTGGGCACCAGCCAGTTCATGGAAGCGACCCGTTATCGTCGCGGCCTGGAAGGCGAACTGGCGCGCACCATCTCCAGCCTGAACAACGTCAAGGGTGCCCGCGTGCACCTGGCGATTCCGAAGAGTTCGGTGTTCGTGCGCGACGAGCGCAAGCCGAGTGCTTCGGTATTGGTTGAACTGTATTCCGGTCGCTCGCTGGAGCCGGGCCAGGTCGTGGCCATCATTAACCTGGTGGCGACCAGCGTTCCCGAGCTGAGCAAGTCGCAAATCACCGTGGTCGACCAGAAGGGCAACCTGCTGTCCGACCAGGCGGAAAACTCCGAACTGACCATGGCCGGCAAGCAATTCGATTACAGCCGCCGCATGGAAAGCATGCTCACCCAGCGTGTGCACAACATCCTCGAGCCGGTGCTGGGCAATGATCGCTACAAGGCTGAGGTCTCGGCCGATGTGGACTTCAGCGCCGTCGAGTCGACCTCCGAGCAGTTCAACCCGGATCAGCCGGCCCTGCGCAGCGAGCAGTCGGTCAACGAACAACGGACCGCGAGTAATGGTCCGCAAGGTGTACCGGGTGCCCTCAGCAACCAGCCACCGTCGCCGGCTTCCGCGCCGCAAACCACCGGCGGTACGCCTGGAGCGGCGGGCATGGTGCAGCCAGGCCAGCCGCTGGTCGATGCCAACGGCCAGCAAATCATGGACCCGGCCACCGGCCAGCCGATGTTGGCGCCGTACCCGGCGGACAAGCGTCAGCAATCGACCAAGAACTTCGAACTCGACCGTTCCATCAGCCACACCAAGCAGCAGCAGGGTCGCCTGAATCGCCTGTCGGTGTCGGTAGTGGTGGACGATCAGGTCAAGGTCAACCCGGCCAACGGCGAGACCACTCGTGCGCCATGGAGCGCCGATGAATTGGCACGCTTTACCCGTCTGGTGCAGGACGCGGTCGGTTTCGACGCCAGCCGTGGCGACAGCGTGAGCGTGATCAACATGCCGTTCTCGGCCGATCGCGGCGAAGTGATTGCCGACATTCCGTTCTATTCCCAGCCGTGGTTCTGGGACATCGTCAAGCAAGTGCTGGGTGTCCTGTTCATTCTGGTACTGGTGTTCGGTGTGCTGCGTCCGGTGCTCAACAACATCACCGGCGGCGGCAAAGGCAAGCAACTGGCCGGCATCGGCAGCGACGTCGAGCTGGGTGGCATGGGCGGTCTGGATGGCGAACTGGCCAACGATCGTGTCAGCCTCGGCGGTCCGACCAGCATCCTGCTGCCGAGCCCGAGTGAGGGCTATGATGCCCAACTGAACGCAATCAAGAGTCTGGTGGCAGAAGACCCGGGTCGTGTGGCTCAGGTCGTGAAAGAGTGGATTAACGCAGATGAGTGATAACCGAGCCGTTGCCGCCAAACTGACCAAGGTCGACAAAGCCGCGATCCTGCTGCTGTCCCTGGGTTCTACCGACGCCGCCCAGGTGCTGCGCCACATGGGGCCCAAAGAGGTCCAGCGTGTGGGTGTGGCCATGGCCCAGATGGGCAACGTACACCGCGAGCAGGTCGAGCAGGTCATGAGCGAGTTCGTCGACATCGTCGGCGATCAGACCAGCCTGGGCGTCGGCTCCGACGACTACGTGCGCAAGATGCTCACCCAGGCCCTGGGCGAGGACAAGGCCAACGGCCTGATCGATCGCATCCTGCTCGGTGGCAACACCAGCGGCCTGGACAGCCTGAAATGGATGGAACCGCGCGCCGTCGCCGACGTGATCCGTTACGAGCACCCGCAGATCCAGGCGATCGTGGTGGCGTATCTCGATCCGGATCAGGCCGGTGAAGTGCTCGGCAACTTTGACCATAAGGTGCGCCTGGACATCATCCTGCGGGTGTCCTCGCTCAACACCGTGCAGCCGGCGGCCCTGAAGGAACTCAACCAGATTCTCGAGAAGCAGTTCTCCGGCAACTCGAATGCCTCGCGCACCACCCTGGGTGGCATCAAGCGTGCGGCCGACATCATGAACTTCCTCGACAGCTCGATCGAAGGCCAGCTCATGGACTCGATCCGCGAAGTCGACGAAGACCTGTCCGGTCAGATCGAAGACCTCATGTTCGTGTTCAACAACCTGGCCGATGTCGACGACCGCGGGATCCAGGCGTTGCTGCGCGAAGTGTCCTCCGACGTGCTGGTGCTGGCCCTCAAGGGGTCGGACGAGAACGTCAAGGAGAAGATCTTCAAGAACATGTCCAAGCGTGCCGCCGAACTGCTGCGCGACGACCTCGAAGCCAAGGGCCCGGTGCGCGTCAGCGACGTGGAGACCGCGCAGAAGGAAATCCTCACCATCGCCCGTCGTATGGCCGAAGCCGGAGAAATCGTGCTCGGTGGCAAAGGCGGCGAGGAAATGATCTAACACCATGGCCAAGCATGACGATTCACCCACTGACCTGATCCGGGCCAGGGATGTCAGTGGTTTCGATACCTGGGCGCTGCCCAGCTTCGACCCGCCGGAACCCGAGCCGGAACCTGAGCCCGAACCGCCGGAAATCGAGGAAGTGCCGCTGGAAGAAGTCCAGCCGCTGACCCTCGAAGAACTCGAAAGCATTCGTCAGGAGGCCTACAACGAAGGCTTCGCGGTCGGCGAGCGTGAAGGTTTCCACAGCACCACGCTCAAGGTCCGTCAGGAAGCGGAAGCCGCGCTGGCACCCAAGCTCGCCGGGCTGGAGCAACTGATGGCGCACCTGTTCGAGCCCATCGCCGAACAGGACACCCTGATTGAAAAATCCCTGGTCGACCTGGTGCAGCACATCACCCGCCAGGTGATCCAGCGCGAACTGGCCATCGATTCGAGCCAGATCGAGCACGTCATGCGCGAAGCCCTCAAGCTCCTGCCGCTGGGCGTGGACAACGTGCGGCTGTACATCAATCCGCAGGATTTCGCCCAGGTCAAAGCCCTGCGCGAGCGCCATGAAGAAACCTGGCGCATCGTCGAGGACGAGTCGCTATTGCCCGGCGGTTGCCGGGTCGAGACCGAGCACAGCCGGATCGATGCCACCGTGGAAACCCGGGTCGTGCGGGTGATGGACAAGTTGTTCGACCAACTCCACGAACAGGCCCTGCACCCTGCCGAGGCCGACGTGACCCTGGACCTGCCGATCGACAGCAAGCCTGCGGCGGCGGACATTCCCGATGCGCCTTGAACGCACCAGTTTCGCCAAGCGCCTGGGCAGCTATGCCGAGGCCACGCAACTGGCAGGCGCGCCGATCCTCGAAGGCCGCCTGCTGCGCATGGTCGGCCTGACCCTCGAAGCCGAAGGCTTGCGCGCCGCCATGGGCAGCCGCTGCATGGTCATCAACGACGACAGTTATCACCCGGTGCAGGTCGAAGCCGAAGTCATGGGCTTCTCCGGCAGCAAAGTGTTCCTGATGCCGGTCGGCAGCGTGGCCGGTATCGCCCCCGGCGCTCGCGTGGTGCCGCTGATGGAAAGCGGGCGCCTGCCGATGGGCATGAGCATGCTCGGGCGGGTGCTCGATGGCGCCGGTCGCGCGCTCGATGGCAAGGGCGGGATGAAGGCCGAGGACTGGGTGCCGATGGACGGCCCGACCATCAACCCGCTCAAGCGCGAGCCGATCAGCGAGCCGCTGGACGTGGGGATCCGCAGTATCAACGGCATGTTGACGGTCGGTCGCGGCCAGCGACTCGGCCTGTTCGCCGGTACCGGTGTGGGTAAATCCGTGTTGCTGGGCATGATGACCCGCTTCACCGAGGCCGACATCATCGTCGTCGGGCTGATCGGCGAGCGGGGTCGTGAGGTTAAAGAATTCATCGAGCACATCCTCGGTGAAGAAGGGCTCAAGCGTTCGGTGGTGGTGGCGTCGCCAGCGGACGATGCGCCGCTGATGCGCCTGCGTGCGGCCATGTATTGCACGCGCATCGCCGAATATTTCCGCGACAAGGGCAAGAATGTCCTGTTGCTGATGGATTCCCTGACCCGTTTCGCCCAGGCCCAGCGGGAAATCGCCCTGGCCATCGGCGAACCGCCAGCGACCAAGGGTTATCCGCCGTCGGTGTTCGCCAAATTGCCGAAACTGGTGGAGCGGGCCGGTAACGCCGAGAAGGGCGGCGGTTCGATCACCGCGTTCTATACGGTGCTGTCTGAAGGCGATGACCAACAGGACCCGATTGCCGACTCCGCGCGAGGCGTGCTCGACGGGCACATCGTGCTGTCGCGGCGGCTGGCCGAGGAAGGCCACTACCCGGCCATCGATATCGAGGCGTCCATCAGCCGGGTCATGCCGGCGGTGGTGTCGCCGGAGCACATGACCCGGGCGCAGTACTTCAAGCAACTGTGGTCGCGCTATCAACAGAGCCGGGACCTGATCAGCGTCGGTGCCTACGTGGCCGGCGGCGATCGCGAAACCGACCTGGCGATTTCCCTGCAACCGCAACTGGTCAAATACCTGCGCCAGGGGCTCAATGACAGCATCAGCCTGGGCGAAAGCGAAGCCTATCTGGCGTCGATCTTCGCGCCGGCGGCGGGCGGTTAACCGCTCATGGCCCAGACTCGCGCAGGGCGCCTGGCTCCCGTGGTGGAAATGGCCGAAAAGGCCGAGAAAACCGCGGTCCAGCGCCTGGGGCATTTTCAGGGGCAGGTGCGGCTGGCCGAGAGCAAGCTGGCTGACCTTGAAGCCTTTCGCCTCGATTATCAGGAACAGTGGATCGTGCGCGGCAGCGGTGGTGTGTCGGGGCAGTGGCTGCTGGGTTATCAAGGCTTTCTGGCGCAACTGGGCACCGCCATCGATCAACAGCGTCAGAGCCTGGCCTGGCACCAGAACAACCTGAACAAGGCGCGGGAAACCTGGCAACAGGCGTTCGCCCGGGTCGAGGGTTTGCGCAAGCTGGTGCAGCGTTACGCGGATGAGGCGCGGGCGATTGAGGACAAGCGGGAGCAGAAGTTGCTGGATGAGTTGTCCCAGCGGTTGCCTCGGCAGGAACAATATTGAATCCGCGTAATCGTTCATCGCGGGCAAGCCTTGCTCCTACAGGTTCGCGTCGAGCCTCTGTAGGAGCAAGGCTTGCCCGCGATAGCGATTCGCCAGACGCCGCAATGTCCAGCCTTGCCGCAACCTTTACCAAATGCTACACCTTGTACAAGAAGGTTCACCAATGACAAGGAAGCCATGAAATGTCAGTCATTACCGAAGTTTCCCCCGATGGCCAAAAACTGACGATCTCGGTCAAGGGACGATTCGATTTCGCCAAACATCAGGAATTTCGCGAATCCTACGAGAGCCGGGATCTGGCCGCCGTCGTGATCGACTTGAAAGAGGCGACCTACCTGGACAGCTCCGCGCTGGGCATGTTGCTGCTGTTGCGTGACCATGCCGGTGGCGACGATTCCAATATTCGCGTGGTCAACAGCAGCTCAGACGTGCGAAAAATTCTCGCGATCTCCAATTTCGACAAACTGTTCGACATCAGTTGAACGCCGTGCAGCCTGCACACGAATCGCTGACGATACTGATCGCCGAAGACAGCGCGGCCGATCGCATGCTGCTGTCGAGCATCGTCCGGCGTCAGGGCCATCAAGTGCTGACGGCGGCCAACGGTGCCGAAGCGGTCGAAGCCTTTCGCCAGCAGCGTCCGCAGCTGGTGCTGATGGACGCGATGATGCCAGTGATGGATGGCTTCGAAGCGGCCCGGCAGATCAAGGAACTGGCCGGTGAAACCCTGGTGCCAATCATCTTCCTCACCTCGTTGTCCGAAAGCGAAGCCCTGGCCCGCTGCCTGGAGGTCGGGGGTGACGA
Organism: Pseudomonas putida; assembly: GCF_003228315.1. NCBI lineage: Bacteria > Pseudomonadati > Pseudomonadota > Gammaproteobacteria > Pseudomonadales > Pseudomonadaceae > Pseudomonas > Pseudomonas putida. The sequence goes on along the minus strand of NZ_CP029693.1, from coordinate 2,734,488 downwards.
TTTTCTGGCGAAACCCTACAACCAGGTGATCCTCGCCGCCAAGATCAAGGCGATGGATCGCCTGCGACGGCTGCAGGCGACGGTATTGCAGCAGCGCGACCAGATTGCCCGGCATCACGACTATCTGCTCAACGAGCAGCGGGTGGCCAAGGCGGTGTTCGACAAGGTGGCCCATTCCGGCTGCCTGAATGCTCCCAACATCCGCTATCTGCAATCCCCTTACGCGCTGTTCAACGGTGATTTGTTGCTGGCGGCGTTCACTCCCTCTGGCGACATGCATGTGCTGCTGGGCGATTTCACCGGCCACGGCTTGCCGGCGGCGGTCGGCGCGATGCCGCTGGCCGAAGTGTTTTATGGCATGACCGCCAAGGGCTACGGCTTGCCGGAAACCCTGCGCGAGATGAATGCCAAGCTCAAACGCATCCTGCCGGTGGACATGTTCTGTTGTGCCACGCTGTTGAACCTGAGTTTTCAACGACGTTCGGTGGAGGTCTGGAATGGCGGCATGCCCGATGGTTACCTGCACAGCATTGCCACGGGTGAGCGCACGCCGTTGAAAGCCCGGCATTTGCCGCTGGGTGTGTTGAGCCCGCAAACCTTCGATGACCGCACCGAAGTCTTCCCGATGGCGCTCGATGACCGGGTATTCCTGTTGTCCGACGGGGTGATCGATACCTGCGACGCCAACGATCAGTTGTTTGGCGTGGAGCGCTTGCAGCAGGTGTTTGCGGCCAATCGCCAACCCGATGCACTGTTCGAGGAGATCGAGCAGGCGCTGCGGGATTTTCGCGGCGAAACCCGGGACGATGTCAGCATGGTTGAAATCAGCCTGCTGGATCCGGCCCTGCTCAGCCCGCCGGCCCCGATCTATTCCGACAGCGGCCAGTCCTGTCCGCTGGACTGGTCGGTGAGTTTCGAATTTCGCGCCGCGACGCTCAAACGCTTCAATCCACTGCCGTACCTGTTGCAACTGTTGCTTGAGGTGCACGGCCTGCGGGCGCAGAGCGGGGCGCTGTACAGCGTGCTTGCCGAGTTGTATTCCAACGCCCTGGAGCACGGCGTGTTGGGGCTGGACTCAAGCCTCAAGCGCGATGTCAGCGGGTTTGCCCGTTATTACCAGGAGCGCAATGCGCGCCTGGAAGCACTTGAAGATGGTTACGTGCGGGTCCATCTGCAGGTCTCGCCCCGGGGCGAGGGTGGTTGCCTGGTGATTCGCGTCGAGGACAGCGGCAAGGGTTTTGATGTCGAACGAGTGATGCAACGTCCGGTGGACCCTGTCCGTTTGTCGGGACGTGGCGTCAGTCTGATCCGTCAGTTGGGGCGTAATGCCGGTTGGTCCGACGATGGTCGCAGTGCCCGCGTGGAGTTTTTCTGGGAGGCTCTGGCATAATCCGCGCATTCTTGATCAAGGAGTGAGCAAGTGGCTGACATACATTTAGATCCGGACGTGCTAAGCGCGTTGCGTGACGTCATGGAGGATGAGTTCTCGACATTGATCGATACCTTCCTCGCGGACTCCGAACAACGGTTGCGGCAATTGACTGTGGCTGTCGACGCCACGCAATTGTTTGAAGCCGCCCACAGCTTCAAGGGCAGCAGCAGCAACATGGGGGCGATTCGCCTCGCCGGGCTGTGCCATGACCTTGAGCACAGGGCAAAAGAACGCAACCTGTCAGGCGTGGAGTCGCTGGTTGCCGAAATCGCCCGGGAGTTCGCGTTTATCCGTCCTCTGTATGAGCAGGAGCAACAGCGTTCGCCCTCTGCCATTGCGACCGTTCGGCCTTATTGAATGCGATAAGGCAAAACTGGCGCGACCTTTGCAGTCAAGTCTCCCAACTGTACCTACGATCCCAGTGCAGCGGAGACCGTTAAATGCCCGTTACCCCCAATATTCTTCTTCAGGCCGCCGCGCAGGCCAAGACTCAAGCCGCAAGTGCCAATTCTGTGGCACAGGCCGCCGAGCCCGGGGACAAGGGTTCCAGCTTCGCTCAGGTGTACGCCAAACAGGCGTCGAACAAGCCTGCTCCTGCGGCAGACGGTTCGGCCAAACCAGCGCGTGACAAGGTGGCGGACAGCGCCGGCAAGAAGGATGCTGTCAATGACAAGCCTGCCGCCGACGAGCCGGTGGTTGCCGATAGCGGCAAATCCTTGCCCGCCGAAAAGCCGGCGCAGTCTGATGACCAGACCGCCAGCGATGAGACGGCCGACGCAGCACAGCCACCCGTAGCCGATACCACGCCGGTTGACCCGACGCTCGACCCTGCGCTGCTGCAGGCCGTGCAGCCGACGGTCACTGTGCCCGCGCCGGTTGTACAGCCGGTAGTCGAACCGCAACAGCCACCGATTCAGGTCGCCGCTGCCACCGCGGTACCAGCGCAGGCGGTTGCCGCCGCCGACACCGATTTCGATCCCGAAGCCGATCCACTCGACGCACTGCCCGCCGTCCGTATGGCGATGGAGCAGAGCGGCCATGTATCGGCGTCCAGTCAGGCGCAGCCCAAGGCCGCACCGACACCCGCCCAGGCACAGGCCGACGGCGAGCAGACCTCGGCGCAGAACTTTGCCGCCGGCATGGCCAGCATGCTCGATGTGCAGACCAGCAAGGACAGCACCAGCCAAGGCGGTGACAAGGCCTTCAGCGGCCTGATCGACGACGGTCTCAAGGATTTGAAGTCTGCCAGCAGCGATACCCGTGTCGATGACTTCGCCAACCGTCTGGCGGCGCTCACGCAAGCGGCCACGCCGAAAACCGCCAACGCCATACCGGTCAACCAGCCCATCGCCATGCATCAGAGCGGCTGGACCGAAGAAGTGGTGAACCGGGTCATGTACCTGTCCAGCGCCAATCTCAAGGCGGCGGACATCCAGCTGCAACCGGCTGAGCTGGGGCGCCTGGATATCCGGGTGAACATGGTGCCGGACCAGCAGACTCAGGTGACCTTCATGAGCGCTCATCCCGGCGTTCGCGAAGCCCTCGACGGGCAGATGCATCGCCTGCGTGACATGTTCGCGCAGCAGGGCATGGGGCAGGTGGATGTCAACGTGTCCGACCAGTCCCGGGGTTCGCAGCAAGGGCAAGAACAGGCGCAACAGAGCCAGAGCGGCCGAACCAATGCCAGTGGTGGTCGCCTCGACGCCATGGACGACGAACTCACCCCGGCCATTGCCGAAGTCGCCGCCCCGGTGACCAGCGTGATCGGCACCAGCGCCGTCGACTACTACGCCTGATCCAACTCAAACACTCAGCCACTCTGTAGGAGCGAGCCTGCTCGCGATAGCGGTATATCAGACACCTCATCAGTGCCTGACGGATCGCATCGCGAGCAGGCTCGCTCCTACAGTGGTTTTGTGGCGTTCTCTCCTCCCGATCGTTCTGGCATAACACTTGCTCTTCCCTATCCGTGCGACTGTGAAACCCCGAATAGTGACGGATTATTGGCATGGCGAAGAGCGACGCAGCAGTTAAAGACCCCGCAACCAAAGGCAAACTCAAGCTGATTATCCTGATCGTAGTGGCCCTGCTGCTGGCGATCGGTTTGTCCGTGGGGGCGACCTGGTACTTCATGCACGGCGCTCAGAGCAAGCCGGCCCCGGCCGCCGACGTGGCGCCGGTGGGCAAGCAGCCGGCGATTTTCGAGTCGATGGCACCGGCGTTTGTCGCCAACTACAACCAGAACGGCCGCCAGCGCTACATGCAGGTGAGCATCACCATGCTTGGTCGCAACCAGGCCGATCTGGATGCGCTCAAGGTTCATATGCCGGTGATTCGCAATAACCTGGTGATGCTGTTCTCCGGTCAGGATTTCGCCACGCTCGCATCCCCGGTAGGTCAGGAAATGCTGCGCCAGAAAGCCACGGCCAGCGTCCAGGAAGTGGCGCAGAAAGAACTCGGCAAAGTGGTTGTCGAACAGTTGCTCTTCACTAATTTCGTATTGCAGTAGGTACACGACATGGCCGTGCAGGACCTCCTGTCCCAGGACGAGATCGACGCGCTGTTGCATGGCGTGGACGATGGCCTGGTCCAGACCGATACCGTTGCCGAGCCCGGCAGCGTCAAAAGCTACGACCTGACCAGCCAGGACCGCATCGTCCGCGGACGCATGCCGACCCTGGAGATGATCAACGAACGTTTCGCCCGCTACACGCGTATCAGCATGTTCAACATGCTGCGGCGCTCGGCGGACGTGGCGGTCGGCGGCGTGCAGGTGATGAAGTTCGGCGAATACGTGCACTCGCTGTACGTGCCAACCAGCCTCAACCTGGTCAAGATCAAACCGCTGCGCGGCACCGCGCTGTTCATCCTCGACGCCAAGCTGGTGTTCAAGCTGGTGGACAACTTCTTCGGCGGTGACGGCCGTCACGCGAAGATCGAAGGTCGTGAATTCACCCCGACCGAGTTGCGCGTGGTGCGCATGGTGCTGGAGCAGGCCTTCATCGACTTGAAGGAAGCCTGGCAAGCGATCATGGAAGTGAACTTCGAGTACATCAACTCGGAAGTGAACCCGGCCATGGCCAACATCGTCGGCCCGAGCGAAGCCATCGTGGTGTCGACCTTCCACATCGAACTCGATGGCGGTGGCGGCGACCTGCACGTGACCATGCCGTATTCGATGATCGAGCCGGTGCGCGAAATGCTCGACGCCGGTTTCCAGTCCGACCTCGACGACCAGGACGAGCGCTGGGTCAACGCCCTGCGCCAGGACGTCATGGATGTCGACGTGCCGATTGGCGCCACCGTCGCACGTCGCCAGTTGAAACTGCGCGACATCCTGCATATGCAGCCCGGCGACATCATCCCGGTGGAAATGCCCGAAGACATGATCATGCGCGCCAACGGCGTGCCGGCCTTCAAGGTCAAGATGGGCTCGCACAAGGGCAACCTCGCGTTGCAAGTGATCGAGCCGATCGAGCGCCGTTGAACGGCGCCTCACACATTCGTATTTAACTGACGGCTTCCCCTCCAAAGGTGGCCTGCCGAGGACCCATTGATGACTGACGATATGAACAACGACCAGGCGCTGGCTGACGAGTGGGCTGCGGCCCTGGAAGAATCCGGTGATGGCGGCCAGGCCGACATCGACGCACTGCTGGCGGCCGATGCAGGCATTTCCAGCGGTAACCGCGTGCCCATGGAAGAGTTCGGCAGCGCGCCGAAAAGCAACGAACCGGTGAGCATGGACGGTCCGAACCTGGACGTGATCCTCGACATTCCGGTGTCGATCTCCATGGAAGTGGGCAGCACCGACATCAACATCCGCAACCTGCTGCAACTCAACCAGGGTTCGGTGATCGAGCTTGATCGCCTGGCCGGCGAGCCGCTGGACGTGCTGGTCAACGGCACCCTCATCGCCCACGGCGAAGTGGTGGTGGTCAACGAGAAGTTTGGTATCCGCCTGACGGACGTGATCAGCCCAAGCGAACGCATCAAGAAGCTGCGCTGAGTGAAAAAGCTCCTGGGTGTTCTGTCGGCGCTGGTATTGCCGCTCAGCGTGCTGGCTGCCGAACCTGCTGCAACGACGGCCGCAACGACAGCCGTGACCGCTGCCGCGCCTATGGCCAGCAGTGGCGTGGCCGGGCAATTGACCCAGCTGGTGCTGGGTTTGTTGCTGGTGGTGGGGCTGATCTTCTTCCTCGCCTGGCTGTTGCGTCGGGTCCAGCAGGCGGGACCTGCGGGCAAAGGGCAGGTGATCGAACTGGTCGGCTCCCGTGCGCTCGGCCCGCGCGACCGTCTGGTGCTGGTGCAAGTGGGCAATGAGCAGATTCTGCTCGGCCTGAGCCCTGGTACCATCACCGCGCTGCATGTGCTCAAGGAGCCGGTGCAGGTGCCGGGCAACACCGAGAAAGCCACCCCCGAGTTTGCCCAGCGCCTGATGGAGCTGTTGGGCAAGGATCAGAAGGATAAGAAGTGATGGGTGCGTTACGCATCGTCTTGACGCTGGCCCTGATGCTGGCTGCGCCGCTGGCGTTCGCCGCCGATCCGTTGTCGATTCCGGCCATCACCCTGGGCACCAACGCTCAGGGCGCGCAGGAATATTCGGTCAGCCTGCAAATCCTGCTGATCATGACCGCGCTGAGTTTCATCCCGGCGTTCGTCATGCTGATGACCAGCTTTACCCGGATCATCATCGTCTTCTCGATCCTGCGTCAGGCCCTGGGCCTGCAGCAGACACCGTCGAACCAGATCCTCACGGGCATGGCGCTGTTCCTGACCCTGTTCATCATGGCTCCGGTGTTCGACCGGGTGAACCAGGATGCCTTGCAGCCGTACCTGGCGGAAAAGATGAGCGCCCAGGATGCGGTGGCCAAGGCCCAGGTGCCGATCAAGGACTTCATGCTCGCCCAGACCCGCACCAGCGATCTGGAGCTGTTCATGCGCCTGTCCAAGCGCACCGACATCGCGACCCCCGATCAGGCGCCGCTGACCATTCTGGTACCGGCGTTCGTGACCTCGGAGCTTAAAACCGCGTTCCAGATCGGTTTCATGATCTTCATTCCGTTCCTGATCATCGACCTGGTGGTGGCCAGTATCCTCATGGCGATGGGTATGATGATGTTGTCACCGTTGATCATTTCCCTGCCATTCAAAATCATGCTGTTCGTGCTGGTGGACGGCTGGGCGCTGATCATCGGCACCCTGGCCAGCAGTTTCGGAGGTGTCTCGCCATGACGCCGGAAGTCGCCGTCGACATCTTCCGCGAAGCCTTGTGGCTGACCACCCTGATGGTCGCGGTACTGGTGATCCCGAGCCTGCTGGTGGGCCTGATCGTGGCGATGTTCCAGGCCGCCACGCAGATCAACGAACAGACCCTGAGCTTCCTGCCGCGTCTTTTGGTGATGCTGGTGACCCTGATCGTGGCCGGCCCGTGGCTGGTACAGACTTTCATGGAGTACATCCTGCAGCTGTATCACAGCATTCCGCAGGTCATCGGCTAAACCATGCCGTCGCTGCTGCAACTGACAGATACCCAGATCAGTACCTGGGTCGCGG